>JBGSPK010000028.1:0-7369 GCA_041738665.1 Sphingorhabdus sp.
ATCAGAATCGCGATGATCCAGTGCAGTGCAATGGCCGTCTTGCTATATTTCCCCACGCCGTCACTCCCTTAAAAGCATGAAGTGACGGCATGTCGAATGTTAGCGGTTATTATGCCGCCGGCAGTTCCGTCACTTGCGGCACCTTACCCTGTGCAACCTGAACTGCAAACACTTCACGCATCAGTTGCAAAGAGAACAGATGCGCGTGGATAAGTGCGAGAATACCATTCTGATTGAGCTTTCGCACGGCATCGCCGCGCAGGTCGCGGAGCTTGGTCTCATCAACCATTTTGAAACCGCGATAGATGAAAGGCGTATCCTGGCCTTCTTGCTGAATCGAAACTTCACCGTCCATCAGCAGGTCAAGCTTTTGCAATTCTTCGACGAACGCGTGCGTTTGCGCACCCGCATTTTCAAAGTCTTCGCAGAATTTCAGGATAGCCTTGGTATTTTCGCTCGGCTGACCATCTTCAAATAATGCGGTGCCTTCGTCATATTCGCCAACCGCACCAGATGTCGGATCAAAGCACAGTGACAATTCGTCGGTATCCGGACGAAGCTTGGCGAGCAAGAATGGATAGCGGCGGATATATGCAGGCACATAAACCGGGCGATCAAACTGCCCCTCTTCATTCATGAAGGTGTTGACGCCCTCATTCATTCCCATCAGCACCAGCGGCACAGGAGTCTCTGATGCCGAAAAAATGATTGGATAATTGCGTGATGCAGGCACGAATTCTTCGATCGTCAGCGGGATGGCATGTTGGCCGTCCATGAACTTCGCATTTTCCAGCATTCGCGATTTCCATGTCCCATGTTCATCGCTGTTCAGCGGGACCAGGTCTTTATAAAGAAGCGGCAAATTGGCGGCTTGGGGCGCGGTGGCCATCGGAAA
Organism: Sphingorhabdus sp.; assembly: GCA_041738665.1. Lineage (GTDB taxonomy): Bacteria > Pseudomonadota > Alphaproteobacteria > Sphingomonadales > Sphingomonadaceae > Sphingorhabdus_B. The sequence continues at coordinate 896 of JBGSPK010000028.1, forward strand.
CTCCATTGATTTAGAATGTGACAGAAATTCGTTGCGGCGCTTTAGGCGGACAGGCTCGCTTAGGCAAGCGGAACAAGCTTGCCGGGGTTCATGATACCAAGCGGATCGAACGCCGATTTGATTGCGCGCAAGGCGGTTAATCGCGCAGGTTCGGACAGCCTAGCAAACTCGTCAATTTTTGCTTGGCCAATACCATGTTCGGCAGATAGCGATCCCGCATAATCGCGCACACGGTTATAAACATGCGACGTTATCGCCTTGCCTTCGCCGGCATACCAGTCTGCAACGGGAACATCGGTTGGAGCCTTGACGTGAAAATGGATGTTGCCGTCGCCCAAGTGACCGAATGCAACAGTTTTCGTGCCCGGCCATTTGTCCTCAATCACCGGGGATTCCGCCGTAATAAACCTCGCCATCGCCTCAACCGGGACGCTGATATCATGTTGAAGTGCGGGTCCTTCGGCGCGCTCAGCCTCGGCTATCGAGTCCCGGATTTTCCAGAATGCCTCGGCCTGTGCCTCGCTGCTGGCGATGGTCGCGTTCTCTAGCAGGCCAGCTCCGATTGCCTCTTCAAGCAATCTGGTCGCCAGCTCGGCAGGCGCAGGCTGGGAGGGGTCGTCCTGCACAAACTCCATAAGTGCATGCCAGTGATGTGTGGTATCAAGCGGTGCCCGCGTACCGGTGATATGTTTGACCACCGCATCGAGTGCGCGTTGCGGCAATATTTCGAACCCCTCAAGCCTGTCGCGGGCGCGACTTTGCATGAATAAGAGCAGCCTGTAGGCCTGTTCCGGACTTTCTAGCCCAACCCAGATTACCGCACGGTCAATGAGCGCAGGAACAGTTTGCAGCACGGCGCCGGTGACAATACCAATCGTCCCTTCGCTGCCTATGAGCAGATGTTTCAGATCATAACCACGATTGTCTTTCTTGAGCGGTGCCATGCCGTCGTAGACAGAGCCATCAGGCAGCACGGCCTGCACCCCTGCGACCAACTGCCGCATCGTGCCATGCCGAAGCACCTGCGTGCCGCCTGCATTAGTAGATATCAGGCCGCCAACGGTTGCCGATCCCTTGCCCCCGAGGGTCAATGGAAAACGCTGACCTTTGGCGGCGACTGCCTCGTGCAGATTTTGCAAAATCACACCCGCTTCGCATCGTACCAGCCCGCTATCGGCGTCGACAGTCTGTATGGCATTCATGCGGCGCAGAGAAAGGATGACCTGCTCGCCACTGGCGTCGGGCGTAGCACCTGCGACCATACCGCTATTGCCGCCTTGCGGGACCAGCGGCAGTCGATATTTGGCGGCGATGCGGACGACAGCGGCGACCTCTTCGATATTGGACGGTGACACCAAGGCAGCTGCCGATCCGGTAAACCGTCCACGCCAGTCGGTAAGCCAGGGCGCCATGAAATCAGTGTCTTCGCTAAAGCCTTTTGGTCCAAGCAATTCCAGCAATTCGGATAATGCGTTTACATTTGGCACGGTGTCTTCCGATAGATTGACAGCGGGGGACGGAATGTCCAATTCATATAACGTTCAACCCTATCGACTAAAGCTCCACGAACTTCAACTTGATACCGGAACGATTCTTGCGCGCAGCCTTTACCTCAGTGTTGTTTGCGGCGGGCTTGCTGGCAATGTCTTACAACGCTTGGGGTCAAGTCGAGATCGTAAGGGCAGATAATCCTTTTGCGCCGATTATCCGGTTGAACACGAATTTCTACCAGGTTCGTGTCGACCAGCGCGTAATCGTCCGCTTGCCCAGCCAGCAAGCAATGATGGGCGCAAATGGGCTTCGCAAAACCAGTGCGGCGGTTATCAAATATAAAGAGCAGAAAATAGGCAAATGCCTTTGGATTGAAAAGCTCGCTGGATCGCGGGTTGGCACAAAGCAGTCGCTCGAGCTATTGACCCGCGATGGCGTGATTATCAGGGCGTATTTGGGCGATGGCTGCCTGGCTCGTGAATTTTATGCAGGTGCCTATATGGAGCGGCCGGCCGATGGCAAATTGTGCGTCGACCGCGATCTTTTGCATGCACGCACCGGCGCGAAGTGTGAGGTAGACAAATTCCGGCTGCTTGTTCCCCGCTAATCACGGCCAATTTCCTTGACATTTTGCCAATAGCAGACCAAAGGCCGCGCAAGCCACAACGGTCCTTGATCGCTTGCATGGCGTGCCTTGCTTTTCCGGAACAATAATATGCGCTTTGCCGATATCGGCTTGTCTGATGAACTTTTGAGAGCCGTTACCGAGGCTGGCTATGATACGCCGACCCCAATCCAGGCTGCCGCAATCCCCCAAGTACAGATGATGCGTGACATCATCGCAATTGCGCAGACCGGCACCGGCAAGACTGCAAGCTTTGTTTTGCCGATGATCGACGTTCTCGCCAATGGCCGTGCGCGTGCACGGATGCCCCGTTCGCTCATATTGGAGCCTACCCGCGAACTCGCCGCGCAGGTGGCTGAGAATTTTGAGAAATACGGCAAATATCACAAGCTTTCCATGGCACTGCTGATTGGCGGCGTGCAAATGGGTGACCAGGTCAAGGCGCTGGAAAAGGGCGTCGATGTGCTCATCGCGACGCCGGGTCGGCTGATGGACTTGTTCGAACGCGGCAAGATTTTGCTGACCGGGTGCGAAATGCTGGTCATCGATGAGGCTGACCGGATGCTCGATATGGGCTTCATTCCCGACATCGAGCATATCTGTACGAAGCTACCAGCGACGCGCCAGACATTGCTGTTTTCGGCCACGATGCCACCGCCAATCAAAAAGCTGGCCGACAAGTTTTTGTCGAACCCCAAATATATCGAAGTAGCGCGTCCCGCGACGGCCAATATCAACATCGAGCAGTTTCTGGTCAACGTCTCGCCGATGAAGAAGCGCGACGTGTTGCGTGATTTAATCCGGAGCGAGAAAGTCTCCAACGCGATCATCTTCTGTAACCGCAAGACGACAGTGCGCGAGTTGAACACCAGCTTGCAGCGCCACGGCTTACGCTCGGGCGAGATCCATGGCGATATCGATCAGGCATCGCGTCAGAAGCAGCTTGAAGCGTTCAAGAACGGCGACATCGATCTGCTTGTCGCGTCCGATGTCGCGGCGCGCGGTTTGGACATTAAGGGCGTCAGCCATGTGTTCAATTTCGACGCGCCTTGGCATCCCGATGACTATGTGCACCGGATCGGCCGGACCGGTCGGGCAGGGGCAAAGGGCAAAGCCTTCACCTTCGTCACCAAGGCAGACGAAGAAGCGATTGCCAGCATCGAAAAACTGACCGGCATGAAAATAGAGCGGTTGGGCCAGATTGAAGCGCCCGTCGCGGATGATGAAGCGCGTACCCCTGCCAAACGCGGACGGAGGACACCTTCCGCGACGAATAAAGCTGCAAAGCCCGAGCTGGAAAAACCGCAACCAGCGTCGCCATCCTTCGAAAAGAAACCAGCAAGGTCAAAGCCTGCACCGAAGCAAGAGGCCGATGAAGTCGCGGCGGATGCCGACTGGAATGGCCCGATGCCCGGTTTCCTGAGCGTCGGTTTCGGCAGCTAATTCCTCATAGTTGCGTTAATGAAAAAGGGCCCGCATTGCTGCGAGCCCTTTTCTTTTGTGCTGCTTAAGTTCTTAGAACTTGCCGCGCAGCGTGATGCCATAAGTCCGCGGCTCGGCAAGGAACTGCGAGAAGATCTGGCGACCGCCGGGATATTGTGGATCAACAAACGGAGCCGAGGTAGTGCCCGCCTGGAATGGCGAGTTGAACGCGACCTGCGCATAATCCTCATTGAAGATATTCTGGCCCCAAAGCTCAATTCCCCATGACTCGTCCGGACCGCGAAGGCCGATGCGGGCGTTGAACACTGCAAAGCTGTCCTGCTCTTTTTGCGGAAACAGGTCGGAACCGGTGTTGTAGTCGCTGGTCAGGCGAGTATCGATGTAGAGCAGACCCGACAGGCCGCTGTTACCGATCTCCGGCGTCCAAGTAACGCTCGACGTTGCAACCAGCTCCGGCGCGTTCGACAAATTGTCACCAGGCAACTTGCGAAGGGCGGGATCAAGTGCAGCACCGGTTTTGTTACCAATTATATCGCTACGGTATTTAGTCCGGGCGTAAGTGAGACCCGCCGCTACGCGGAAGTTGCGCGCCGGTACCAGCGAGGCTTCCAACTCTAAACCTTGGGTCCGCACTCCATAAGTGATGTCATCTGGCGCGCAGGTGCCGGTTGCAGCACTGGCGTCGGTATCTGCCGCTGGACCTCCGATCAGGTTGTCACAACCATTAACTGTCTGCACGAGGAAGACCGTGCCGTTAAAGGTATTGAGCTGAAAGTTCGAGAAATCCGACCTAAAGGCCGAAACGCTTAGGCTGAACGGACCGGTTGAATATTTTGCTCCGAGTTCATAACTGTCGACCAGCTCAGGATCGAACTGCAAATTGCCAACCAGCGCTTGCGCACCACCTGCAGCAGCGAAAGTGGTTGTTGGCACCCCGCTGATAACAGCAATCGGCGCTTTCAGGGCGGACCGGTCAAGGTTGAAGCCGCCGGCTTTGTAGCCACGGGCAAAGCTCGTATAGAGCAGCAGATCGTCTGTTGGCTTCCACGACAGGATCGCCGTGCCGGTAACTTCGTCCTCGCTGCGGCGGTCGTTAATTGAAACGCCATTGAGTTCAGCGGTAGAGTTACCCTGACAGCCCAGACCAATCAACGCCCCGGCCAAAGCCCGCGCCGTAGCGTTGGGGTTAGTCAGCGCGCTGGTCAGTGAAGTCTGAAGCGATGTACATACGGAATTGTCGTTACCGAAGGTAGCGTTGAACCGCTTCTTATCCTTGGTGTAGCGAACGCCAAGTGTCAGATCGAGCGTATCTGTGATGTGCACGATGTTGTGCGTGAACAGCGCCCAATTGGTGTCTTTCTGAAAGTAACGGTCGTTGGTTGTGCCGAGATTGTTGAGCGTATCAAGCGTTGCAAAACCAGCTGCAATGGCTGCTCCAGTGGCACCGCCGCCGCTTGCCCCAGCAACCGTTGCAGGGCCAACAACAGGGGCCAGGCAGCCAGTGCTGGTTGGCGAATAAAGGCCTGCAAGACCGCCGCCGGAGATGATGCGGCAGGTCGCAAAGCGCCCATATTGATTGCCAAACCGCAGATTATCGCGAACGGTCAATTTTTCATTCGCGTAGAAGCCGCCGACCAGCCAGTCGAGCGCTCCACCAAAAGCTTCACCCTGTAACCGCAGTTCCTGCGTGAATGTATGGAACTGGCGATACGCATTATCATCGATTGCCCGATAGAGGATATCAACTTCGCCATAATCGGTGTCAGAAGCCTGGCCCGAACGATATTGGCGATAGCCGGTTATCGAAGTTAGAGTAGCGCCGCCGAAATCATAATCGATTTGGCCCGAAAAGCCATAATCTGTTGTTTTACCAAAGAAACTGCGATTGGGGCTGACCGAAACGTCGCGGCTGTAGCCCTGATTAAATGAACCGAGAGGTTGTCCAAGGTCCCGCAGCACGTTGATTATGTTGTTGCCAGTTGTCTGCAATGGGGCAAGCGGCGTCGAGGGATTATTCAGATTACCGATGAATTGGTTAACTGTGCCATCAACATAGGTTGCAGCGCAGCAATTTTCAGCGCGCTTGGTATAGTCTGCGATCAGCCGGATCGACAGTTCATCGGAGGGCTCGAACAATAACTGGCCCCGCAAGAAATAACGGTCGCGATCATTGATATCCTTGCCGTTCTGCGGATCGGTGTAAAAACCGTCACGCTTTACATAAACGCCATCAACGCGGAACGCGAGTTGCTCGGTGATCGGGCCGGTAAAGCTTGTCGCGGCGCGCATGAAATCATAATTGCCGTATGTCAGCTCGCCGGTGCCGCCGAAAGTGAACGAAGGCTTCTTCGAATAGATGCTAATCAGGCCAGCCGATGAGTTACGTCCACCGAGCGTACCTTGCGGCCCGCGCTGCACTTCGACCCGGTCGATTTCGCCGAGCTCGTTCAGGCCGATGCCTGAGCGCGAGCGATAAACACCATCGATGAACACAGGAACCGAGCTTTCGAGGCCGGGGTTGTCGCCCACGGTACCTATGCCGCGGATACGGGCGGACCCATTGGCTTCTGAACCTGTCGACGAAACGAGCAGAGAAGGCGCAACCTGGTTCAACTGACGAATGTCGTTCGCACCGCTGTTCTGAAGCGTCTCGGCGTTGACTGCGGAAATCGCAACAGGCACGTCCGACAGCAACTGTGTACGGCCCTGTGCGGTAACAACGATCTCGTCATCGTTTGTAGCGGCTTCCTCAGCCTGCGGCTCTTCCTGCGCATATGAAAGCGTTGGCATCGCCAGAGCGATGCATGCTGCAGAAAATTTTAGTGCGTGGATAAAGGTTTTGTCACGTCCCGACATCGCATACTCTCCTGTTTCGACATTATTTTGTAACAATGTAGCTTAGACGCATACGAATG
>JBGSPK010000085.1:0-2053 GCA_041738665.1 Sphingorhabdus sp.
TAAGATGGTCAACGCTTCCGCTACCTGGCGACCATTTGGCAAGGACCGCAATGTCAGCCTGATCCTTGCAGCGGATAACATATTCGATGTCGAAGCGCGTCGCGCCGCATCTTTTACGAAAGAGTTCGTCCCCTTGGCAGGACGCGACATTAAGGTGACGGCGCGCTTCAGTTTCTGATTGTAAGCGTCCGTTCACCTTGGCAGGTGCAGAGAGCTTCATCTGTGTTTTGGGAGAATGTTCATGCGCAAAATTACTGTGGCAATCCTCATTTCCGCGTCGCTGCTCGTATCGGCATGCAACACGGTAAAGGGCCTTGGTCGCGATATCGAGTCTGTCGGCCAAGCCGGTGACCGCGCCACCTGAATGGCTGCTACTAAACGGAACCAATGATGGCACCGTGCGTTCACCCATCAGGCCTGAATAATCAGGCAGAACATGATGGAGATTTACATGCGTAAAATTGCAACGATCATCCTTTTGTCGGCGTCGCTGCTATCTGCTGCATGCAACACGGTAAAGGGCGTCGGCGAAGACATCGAATCGGTTGGCGAAGCTGGCGACCGGGCCATCTAAATTTTAAAATATTTTGGAGAAGCCAGCCATTTGGTCGCAATCGACTAAATGGCTGGCTCTTCTTTTACCTGACCATTGTCCCTGCGACGGCGGGTGAACCAGATGGTGATGATCGCCAGTTCGTATAAAATGCACAATGGTATCGCGAGCAGTAACTGCGACACCACATCGGGCGGCGTCAATACCGCCGCAATCGCAAATGCCCCTACGATCGCATAGCGCCGCGCCCCGCGCAGTTGCTCCAGCGTCACGATCCCCGCCCGCTCCAGAAGCATGAGCAATACCGGCAGCAAAAATGATATGCCGAAGCCGAAAATGAACTTCATTACGAAATTGAGATAATTGTCGACGCCAGGCAGCGCCTGTTGCTCGACACCACCGACATTGCCGCCAAAACCAAGCAAATAGGTCAACGCGACCGGGATCGCCATATAATAAGCCATCGCCGCACCCACGGTAAACAAGACTGGGGTAGCCAGCAAGAACGGCAGAAAAGCCCGTTTTTCCTTGGAATAGAGTCCCGGCGCAACAAACCGCCAGAGCTGCGTGGCAAATACCGGAAATGAAAAGAAAGCAGCGGCGAAGAAGGCAACTTTGATCTCGACAAAAAAGGCCTCGAAAATGGCCGTATAAATAAGCTTCGTCTGACCCGACGCCAATAATGGCTGCACGAGAAAGCCGAATATCGGCCGGGCAAAGTAAATGCTGATGCCAAAGGCAATTGCCAGCGCAAGGAAGCTCCATAACAAGCGGCGGCGCAACTCGATCAGATGATCGAGCAGGGGCATTTTGCTGTCGTCGATCTCACTCATGATTTCGCCGGAGCCTCGGTTGATGGCACCGGTTCAATCGGTAATTCGGGCTCTAAAGGCCGCATTTCATCGCCAATGACTTCCGAGCGCGGATCGGCCGCGGGTTCCGCCGGATGGTCGCGCATGATGCGCTCATTTTCGGCTTTCCACTTTTTTTCCAGCTCCTCGAGCTCGGACTGGCGGACCATTTCATCAAAGCCCGAACGGAACTGCGCCGCAACACCCCGGGCTTTGCCGACCCATTTGCCGACAACACGCAATACTTTCGGCAAGTCTTTCGGACCGATAACCAGCAAAGCGACCAGCACCACGAGCAAAAATTCGGACGACGCAATGTCAAACATTTCGGCCCCCCGGTACCGAGGGTGATGTTAGCGCCGCATCCATTATCGCTTAGCCTTGCGTCTTATCAGTCTGCTTTTCGGCGTCGATCACTGTATTGGAACCGATTTGCGGCGGTACTTTGGTCGCTTCGTCGTCTTCGCTCATGCCTTTTTTGAAGCTTTTGATACCCTTGGCGACATCGCCCATCATGTCGGAAAAGCGGCCCTTGCCGAACAGTAGCAGCACCAAAATGCCGACAATCAGCCAATGCCAGATGCTCAATCCACCCATTTCAAACTCCTAACGGGGCGCACCCCCGGTTATCGCGACATTCGCCGCACTC
>JBGSPK010000121.1:0-3491 GCA_041738665.1 Sphingorhabdus sp.
AGAACCGAAAAGGGGAGCTGGGGTTCTGTTTAAGGCGCCCTGTTACTCTGCCTTGTCCGCTTGGGCTTCGAGCTTGCGGATCTCTTTTTCAAGCTTTTCGATCACATCCTTACGCACAGCCTCGGGCATTTCCTTTTCCGACGCGATTTCGCCGCGCGCCGCGCGCAAGCCTTTGACCGCTTCGGCCCGGGCAATCCGCGCCTGCCCCTTGCCGCACATGACCAGGCGGATGCGTGATTTGTTGGTTCCGTCAAAGCCTTCGACATTCGTGGTCACCGGCTGTCCTTCTTTGCAGTTCTTGGTGATTTCGCGGATGTCGATTTCCGGGATATAGTTTGCGGCCATAGCGACGGCATGAACGCGCATCGCTTCGGCATGGCCACGCATTGCAGCGGCCTCGACCCGGGCCACGTCGGCCTCGCCGCGTGCAGCTTCCGCCTCGCCGCGTGCCGCCTCGGCTTCGCTGCGCGCCTCATTGGCCCAAACCAGAGCCTCATCAGCCTGCTCATTCGAGATCTGCGCCTCGGCGACCATTTTCTCGACTTCGTCTTGCGACAGCTTCTTGTCGGTCCGGAAGATGAATATCTTTCCGTCGCGGTCGACCTTGGTAACCTCTTTGCCGTCGCTGTCATGTGCAACAATATCGACGGTTTTGCCATCGCGCTTCAACTTGATGATGCGGACATTACGCTTGACGGTTTCCGGCTTGCCCTCAGTGGCGGTTTCATCTTGCGCAACCACGGCAGGCACAACCGTCGCGGTCAAGGGCAGGATTATCGCTGCGGCAGCAATCACGCCCAGTTTGCCAAATATGCGCCGTTTCGTGCTGGCATCTTTCATGGTGAGCCTCCTCAATCGTTCGATTATCGTTTTCGGTGAATTCAATGCAGTGGCAAAAGTGGGCACACCGTCGAATGCAGTCCGCGCTAACGCCTGCCCGTAAATCGCGCGTTCCTCCGCCCCTTTGCCCGCAAGCACGCGGGCATCGCATGCGGCTTCTTGATCGAAGCGGAAGGCGTGCCAGCTCATCCACGCGACGGGGTTGAACCATTGCAGGCACAGAATGATGAAGGCCAAAAGGTTGGCGAAAAGGTCGCCCGATTTATGGTGCGCCATTTCATGCGCAATCGCGAGCTCCCGCTCCGCGGGCGAATAGGTCTTGGTGAAATCCTGCGGAACGGCGATGTAGCGTTTGAACAGACCGAAGGCGAGCGGGCCAGCGACCTGGTCAGAGGCAACGACGCTGACGCCTTCAATATACGCGATTTCCTCGGCTTCGGAAAGCAGATCGTCGCGCATCGAGGCGTAGCGGATCATCTGGATGATGAAGAAGAGCGCCGCGCCACCAAGCCAGAGGGTGACACCGAGCGCTGTGAGATCGATCGCCGCAACGACACTTTTACTCGCGGTATCTACCACCGTGTGCGGTGACGACACTCCGGCAAGTATTGACTCCCGCACGAAATCGCTCACCCCTTGCCCGCTTTGACCAACCGGCGCAGCGTCTCCCTCGAGACTCGGCATCAACAGTCGCGCGGCAGGTATCAGCCACAAGGCATAAGCCACGCCCGGACCGAAAAGCTTCGCGACGGGCCGCCGCAACAGTAATATCGCACCCATCAACAATGTTGTGACCATCAGGCTGTCGAACAGCCATTCTCCCATGAATTCGCCACTCATGACTTCATCTCCCTCAGCAATTTCTCGATCTCGCTAATTTCGGCGTCGCTAAGCTTCTCCTGCTCTGCGAGATGCGCGACTAGCGGCATGAATTTACCCCCAAACAGCCGGTCGACGAGCCGTTTGGATTCGTGGCTGACATAATCCTCGCGCTCGACCAGCGGCGTATAGAGGAAACGGCGGCCATCGGCGCTGTGTTCAACAGCAGCCTTCGCAAGCAAGCGCGAAAGCAACGTCTTCACTGTAGGCAGGGACCAGTCACGGTCATCGGGCAGCCGGGCGGCGACATCGGTCGCGGTAAGCGGTGCCTGGTCCCACAAAATCTCCATAATGGTCAGCTCGGCGTCGCTGATACGTTCAAGTGCCATATATCGAATCTCCGACTACAGACGTAATCGATTCGATTACATCTGTAAACGTCGTTCGTATGCAGCTGTCGGCTTTTTGTCGAACTTCTTTACAGGGTGAAACCAGGTTAACGCGGCAGTAACCTGCTATCCCGTTGAAAACACTGCATGCGTTCAAACTGGCACATGGGGTGCATATCTCTTTATGTTCAACACACCCACCCAAGCAAGGACGGGCGGGCTGCTACTGGTCTCGCACCGCCCGTCCTGGCTTACTCCCCCAAAATCGATAACAAAAAGGGCCGGAACCCGATGCGGATTCCAGCCCCTTGGCGCGACCCTATGGGTTAGTTTTTAATTTCCGCCGAAATTGACCTTGGCAGTAACGCCGAAATAGCGGTCGGCCTCGCGCGGGATAATGTAGCGATAGCTCGAGCTGCCCGTGTTGCCTGCGGACAATGGCCCGCCATCAACAATCGATGCAGCGAAGCTTGTATCTAACACGTTCTTTGCAAGGAACGAGATGCGAAACTTGTCGTCGGCACCCACGAGCGCAATAGATATGTCAAGCAGACCATAATCCTTGATGGTGCCGTTTTGCCGGATCAACGGGCTGGCGACCAGAAGCGACAATTGCTTAGTCTGGTACGATCCTTGTGCGCCAAGTTCGATGTCAGCAAAACCTCCGGTGCGGATTGTGTAGCTGCCGCCCAGCGAGGTCTTCCATTTCGGAGAGAATGGCAAAACCGTTCCGCTCGGGATCTGGTCAGTCAGCGGAGCCCCCGGAGGCAGACGGAACGCATCTACCTTTGCATCGGTGTAGGCTACGCCGCCGGACAGCGTGAAATCATCCGATGGACGATAGAGCAAATCTGCCTCGAACCCGCGCGTGGACACGGTGCCTGCATTAGTGAACCGCGTTATGCGCTGACCGAGCACGAAGTCGGGATTGTTCGCCTGAAAATTCTTATACTTGGCGTAATAACCCGCAACATTCAGCGTTAGTTGACCATCGAGCATGCTGGTCTTTAGGCCTGCCTCGTAGCTATCACCGGTTTCGTCAGCAAGCGGCGGCGTGCCGTTCGAGTTCAGGTTGAAAAAGATATTCAGGCCGGGCCCCTTGTACCCACGCGAATAGCTTGCGTAAGCCATAACGTCCTCGGAAACGTCATATTGCAGCCCCACTTTTCCCGAGATGTTATTGTTTGTTACCTTCTGCCGGAAAGGCTGACCGTTCGATGCAAGAACGGCGGCAGTCTGCGCAGCCGCCGGCGTCGCACCCAAGCTCAGTTGGCGAATATATTCATTATATACGCCTTGGTCGAATACGGCGTTCGATGCGCCCGGGACCGGCGTCGTACGGATTTGGAACCCGTTTAGCTGGTCATGCGTATAGCGAAGTCCTGCAATAGCGCGGAAACTGTCGCTAAAATTGAAGGTCGCCTGACCAAAGGCGGCCATATT
>JBGSPK010000142.1:0-1665 GCA_041738665.1 Sphingorhabdus sp.
CCGAACAGTTCGGACATCAGCCAGTTGGAACCCTGCTTCGCGTCCACGCCCTCTGCGAGCAAATCCTCAAACCAGAATGCGGTTTCGGCTTCGGCAGTCAGGACGGCGGCGTTGTAGGCGGTAAGGCCCATCGCTTCATAGCGAGTGCGCTTTGCGTCGGGAAGTTCGGGCAAGCTCGCACGGCATTCCTCGATGAACGCATCATCGAGTTCCACCGGTAGCAAATCCGGATCGGGGAAATAACGGTAATCATGCGCGTCTTCCTTCGAGCGCATCGACCGCGTTTCCATCTTGTTGGGGTCGAACAGCCGCGTTTCCTGCACCACCGCGCCGCCGCTTTCGATCAGGTCGACCTGACGCTGCGCCTCATATTCGATCGCCTGCATCATGAAGCGGATCGAGTTCACATTCTTGGTCTCTGTGCGCGTGCCAAGTTCGCCACCCGGTTTGCGGACCGAGACATTGACGTCGGCGCGCATCGAGCCTTGCTCCATATTGCCGTCGCACGACCCAACATAGCGCAGGATCGAGCGCAGCTTCTTGACATAGGCCCCCGCCTCTTGCGGGCTGCGCATATCGGGGCGCGAGACGATTTCCATCAGCGCGACGCCCGAACGGTTGAGGTCGACAAAGGACATCGTCGGATGCTGGTCGTGCATCAGCTTGCCCGCATCCTGCTCGACATGGATTCGCTCGATACCGATTTTCTTGACCGCGCTGTCGGGGTCTTTTTCGTTAAGCGTGACCTCGATTTCGCCCTCGCCGACAATCGGGTGATAGAGCTGCGAAATCTGGTAGCCCTGCGGCAAATCGGCGTAGAAATAATTTTTCCGGTCAAAGCGCGACCAGCGATTGATCTGCGCATTGATCGCCATGCCCGTACGCACAGCCTGACGCAGACATTCGCGGTTCGGCACAGGGAGCATCCCCGGCATCGCTGCGTCAACGAGGGAGACATGGCTGTTCGGCTCAGCCCCGAAGCCAGTGGAAGAACCTGAAAACAGCTTGGACTCACTAGTCACCTGCGCATGAACCTCAAGGCCGATCACGACCTCCCACTCGCCGGTGTTTCCCTGGATGCGGTATTCGCTCATATTACCACCACTCTCCGGCTTCCGCCGTAAATCCTGACCTCTGCTCGATGGCGAGACCTGCGTTGAGCACAGCCTGTTCGTCGAGCGCCTTGCCGATGATCTGAAGGCCCAATGGCAGGCCGTCTTTGCTGAGGCCACCGGGCACCGACATTGCGGGCAGACCAGCCAGCGAGGCAGGAACAGCGAAGACGTCATTGAGATACATCGACAGCGGGTCGCTGGTTTTCTCGCCGAGGCCGAAGGCGGCGCTTGGAGCGGTTGGCGCGAGGATGAGGTCGCAGCTTGCCCACGCATTTTCGAAATCGCGCGCGATCAAGGCGCGGACCTTCTGCGCCTGCGTGTAATAAGCGTCGTAGAAACCGGCGCTCAGCACATAGGTACCAATCATGATACGGCGGCGGACTTCTTCGCCGAAACCGGCGGCGCGGGTCGCGGCGTACATGTCTTGCAGGCCAGCGCCTTCGGGCAGGTCGCGCAGGCCAAAGCGGACGCCGTCATAACGCGCGAGGTTCGACGAGGCTTCGGCTGGCGCGATGATATAATAAGCGGGCAGCGCATATTTGGTGTGCGG
>JBGSPK010000155.1:0-3754 GCA_041738665.1 Sphingorhabdus sp.
CCCCTTTAACCCCATCAGCCTATACGCGTACGCGAGAGATTTTAGAAAAGCTTATATTATCATGCAATTAGTCATCGTTGAATCACCTGCAAAAGCCAAGACAATCGAGAAATATCTGGGGCCTGGTTACAAGGTGCTGGCCTCCTACGGCCACATCCGCGACTTGCCCCCAAAGGATGGCTCGGTCGATCCTGAAAACGGCTTCTTGATGTTGTGGGATAATTACGCCGACAAGGCGAAGCAGCTTAAGGCGATTACCGATGAGGCGAAGAAGGCCGATGGCCTGATCCTCGCGACCGACCCTGACCGGGAAGGCGAGGCGATTAGCTGGCATGTGCAGGAAGTGCTCGCGAACAAGAAAGCGTTGCCCAAAAATGTCGGGCGCGTGACGTTTAACGCCATCACCAAGCAGGCTGTGACCGAAGCGATGGCGCATCCACGTGCGTTGGATGAGGATCTCATTGACGCATATCGTGCGCGCCGCGCACTGGATTATCTCGTCGGATTCACGCTTTCGCCTGTGTTATGGCGCAAATTGCCGGGTGCGAAGTCTGCGGGCCGAGTACAATCGGTGGCGTTACGTCTGATCGTCGAGCGCGAACGGGAAATCGAGGCATTCCGTGCGCAGGAATATTGGTCGGTTAAGGCGAATATGGAGCATAAGGGCCAGAAATTCGATGCACGCCTAACCCTGCACTCGGGGAAAAAGCTCGATAAGATGGATTTGAAGACCGAGGCTGACGCGGAAACCGCTCGGCTAGCGGTCGAAACCGGCAATTTCAGTGTCGAAAGTGTCGAAACAAAGCCGGTGACGCGCAATCCGCAGCCGCCGTTCACCACCTCGACACTGCAGCAGGAAGCCGCGCGAAAGCTCGGTTTCTCGGCCAGCCACACCATGCGCGTCGCGCAGGGGCTCTATGAGGATGGCGCGATAACTTACATGCGAACTGACGGCGTTCAGATGGACCACAGCGCGATTTCGGCAGCACGCAAAACCATCGCGGACCGCTTTGACAGCGGCTACTTACCTGAAAAACCGCGCGTTTACCAAACCAAGGCGAAAAATGCGCAGGAAGCGCATGAGGCGATCCGCCCTACCGATTTCTCCAAGGACAAGGCCGGATCGGGAGACCATGGCCGCCTTTATGACCTGATCTACAAGCGCGCGATGGCGAGCCAGATGGCCTCGGCACGAATGGAGCGGACCACTGTCGATATGCTTGACGGCACTGGACAGACCGGCTTGCGGGCGACCGGGCAGGTGATGAAATTCCCCGGATTTCTGGCGGTTTACGAAGAAGGCTTGGACGATAGCGAAAGCGAGGATGGCGCGATCCTTCCGCCGATGATCGCTGGCGACACGCCAGCCAAGCATGCCGTTGAAAAGACGCAGCACTTCACTCAGCCCCCGCCACGTTTTTCGGAAGCCACCCTCGTTAAACGGCTCGAAGAGCTAGGCATTGGCCGGCCATCTACCTACGCCTCCACAATTCAGGTTCTGAAGGACCGGGCATATGTTCGTGTCGAAAAAAACCGTTTCTTTGCAGAGGAATCAGGACGTCTTCTTACAGCATTTCTTGAAAGATTTTTCGAACGCTATGTTGCGTATGATTATACTGCAGGCCTCGAAGACCAGCTGGACGAAATCAGCGGCGGGCGTGCCGACTGGCAGGCGTTTCTGGAAACCTTCTGGCGTGATTTCAAACCGAAGACCGCTGAAGTCATGGAGCAGAAGCCTTCGGAAGTGACCGCCGAACTCGATATATTCCTTTCGCCTTATCTGTTCCCGGAACGAGAAGATGGAACCGACCCGCGCCTTTGCCCGAAATGCGGCAACGGCAGGCTGGCTTTGCGCGGCGGAAAATTCGGTGCGTTTGTGGCTTGCTCGAACTATCCAGATTGTAAATATACCCGCAAATTCGCTCAACCTGGCGGTGAAAATGGCGAGGATACTGGCCCCGAAGTCTTGGGCGCACATCCCGAAACCGGGCTAGAAGTCACCCGGAAATCCGGACGATTTGGACCCTATTTCGAAATGGGCGAGGGCAAGGAAGCCAAGCGTGCATCGCTACCAAAGGACATTCCGGCGGAGGATTTGGGCCTCGAATGGGCGGTGAAGCTGCTGTCTTTGCCAAGAACTGTCGGTACACATCCCGAGAGCGGTGAGCCCGTTACCGCAAGTATTGGTCGCTATGGGCCGTATCTAGCGCATGCAGGCAAATATGCGCGGCTTCAGTCTACACTCGAAGTATTCGAAACGGGCATGAACAGCGCAGTCGTCAAACTTGCCGAAGCACTGGCAAACCCTGGCCGTGGCCGCGGCGCGGCGCGTGCGCCGCTCAAGGAACTCGGCAAGCATCCACGCACGGAAGCCGAGATCAAATTGATGGAGGGGCGTTTTGGTCCCTATGTCACCGACGGGACGACCAATGCGACATTGCCAAAGTCGATTGCCCCGGATGAACTGACGCTAGAGGAAGCCGCGCAACTCATCGACGCCCGCGCAGCAATGCCGCCTAAGGGCAAAAAGAAGGCCGCACCAAAGAAAAAAGCGTCACCCAAGAATAAGGCGGCAGCAAAGCCCAAGGCAAAAGCGAAAGCTTAAAATTCCAGTGATTTCCTCATCCTGAAATGAGTTCAGGATGACGAGATCTCTTTTGTAAGCAGGCTACTCGACCCACTCCAGCCCGATATCGCGATACAGGCTTCGGTCTTCGTCCCATTTCGCGTGCACTTTGACATGAAGATAGAGGTGCACCTTCACGCCCATCAGCTTGGCGAGTTCCAAGCGGGCGGCCTCACCAATCGCCTTGATGCGCGCGCCGCCCTTGCCGAGTACAATGGCGCGCTGTGTAGGCCGCGCGACAAGGATTTGCTGGTGAATTTCAAGTGACCCATCCTCGCGCTCGCTGTACTTCTCCGTTTCGACCGCGCTGGCATAAGGCAGCTCTTCATGCAGTTGCAGATACAGCTGCTCGCGGGTGATTTCGGATGCAATCAGCCGGTCCGTAGCATCTGACACCTGATCTTCAGGGAAGTGCCATTCTCCTTCGGGCATGGCATTAGCAATTGCGGTCTTGAATTCGGTCAGGCCATCGCCAGTCGCAGCACTTATGTAGTATATCTGCTCG
Source organism: Sphingorhabdus sp. (assembly GCA_041738665.1). GTDB lineage: Bacteria > Pseudomonadota > Alphaproteobacteria > Sphingomonadales > Sphingomonadaceae > Sphingorhabdus_B. The sequence continues at coordinate 3,132 of JBGSPK010000155.1, forward strand.
AACTCGCAGATTTCGGTAAGTTTAGTGGTCAACAAAAGCAGCTTTTCTTTCGCCGCAATATCAACCTTGTTGAGCACCAACCATTTACGCTCGGGCCGATTTTTAAGACCTTCCAGGATTTTTTCAACTTTTGGCCCGGCGCCAGCGCGGCCATCGACGATCAGCGCAATCAAATCGGCATCACCAGCACCATCCCAAGCCGCCGCGACCATGGCGCGGTCAAGCCTGCGCTGCGCCGCAAAGATGCCGGGCGTATCGACAAGGATGATTTGCGTATCGCCTTCCAACGCTACGCCGAGCATTCGAGTGCGCGTCGTTTGTGCCTTTGGGCTAACGATAGCGACTTTTTGCCCCACCATTGCGTTAACCAAGGTCGATTTACCCGCATTCGGCGCACCAATGATTGCGACATGTCCGCATCTTTTGGTCATGCGTGTGCCTCCAAAAAGGCGAGGGCGGCCGCGGTTTCCGCTGCCTGTTTACTGTTGGCGCTGGCGCTGACGGGGTCAAACCCTTTGACGGTGACTGTAATTTCAAAACGCATGGCGTGCGGCGGACCTTCTTTTTTGGTTATGGTATATTCAGGAACTTTGCGTCCATTTGCGGCGCACCATTCCTGCAGT
>JBGSPK010000171.1:0-2827 GCA_041738665.1 Sphingorhabdus sp.
AGGACAAATCATGCCCAGTTATCAAGCCCCCGTTCGCGATACCCAGTTCGTCATCAACGAAGTGTTGGGCATCGAACGTTTTGCCAATTTGCCCGGCTTTGAGAACGCTAGCGCGGATATGATCGAAGCGATTCTTGGCGAAGGCGCGAAGTTTGTTGAGGGCGTATTGTTCCCGCTCAATCAGGTCGGCGACCTTCAGGGCTGCACGCGCCTTGCAGACGGAAGCGTCACCACGCCGGATGGCTTCAAGGACGCCTATGACCAATATTGTGCCGCCGGTTGGGGCACATTGTCGGCGCCGGAAGAATTCGGCGGGCAGGGGATGCCGCATATCGTATCGATGGCGTTCGAGGAATATATGGCGAGCTCGAACATGGCCTTTGCCATGTATCCGGGGCTGACGCACGGCGCGGTGTCGGCGATTTTGGTCAAGGGCAGCGACGAACTGAAAGCCAAATATGCGCCGAACATGATTTCGGGCAAATGGGGCGGCACGATGAACCTGACCGAGCCGCATTGCGGCACCGATCTGGGGCTGATCCGTACTAAGGCTGTGCCGAACGGCGATAGCACCTACGCTGTAACGGGCATGAAGATATTCATCTCGTCGGGCGAGCATGACCTGACCGAGAATATCATCCATCTGGTGTTGGCGAAAACGCCCGACGCGCCCGATAGTGTGAAGGGCATCTCGCTGTTCATCGTGCCGAAGTTTTTGGTCAATGACGATGGCTCATTGGGTGAGCGTAACGCGGTTAGCTGTGGTTCAATCGAGCACAAGATGGGTATCCACGGCAACTCGACCTGCGTGATGAACTATGACGGCGCGACCGGCTACTTGGTGGGTGAGGAGAATAAAGGCCTCGCCGCGATGTTCATCATGATGAATATTGCGCGATTGGGTGTTGGCCAACAGGGGCTGGGCATTGCCGAGGTCGCTTACCAGAATGCGGTGCATTACGCCAATGACCGTCGTCAGGGCCGCGCGCTGACCGGCCCGCAGGATCTGGACCAGAAAGCCGATACCTTGTTCGTGCACCCCGATGTGCGTCGGATGCTGATGGATTCGAAGGCATTTACCGAAGGCATGCGCGCTTTGTGCCTGTGGGGTGCGTTGCAGGCGGACCTTTTGCACCATGCGCAGACCGAGGAAGAGCGGCAGATGGCCGATGACCTGCTCTCGCTGCTGACGCCGGTTATCAAGGGCTATGGCACCGACAAGGGCTATGAAGTCGCAACCAATGCTCAGCAGGTTTACGGCGGTCACGGCTATATCGGCGAATGGGGCATGGAACAATATGTCCGCGATGCGCGGATCGCGATGATTTACGAAGGCACCAACGGCGTGCAGGCGATGGACCTCGTCGGCCGCAAGCTTGCGCAAAATGGCGGGCGTGCGGTGCAGGCGTTCTTCAAGGTAGTTGACGAGGAATGTGCTTCGGCAAAGTCCGGAACTCTTGCTGATCTGGCCGGGCGGCTGGAAAAGGCGAATGGTGAGCTAAAGGCCGCGACCATGTGGTTCATGCAGAACGGCATGGCGAATCCGAACAATGTGGGTGCCGGTGCGCATCATTATATGCACATCATGGGGATTGTAGCGCTCGGGCTACAGTGGCTGCGGATGGCAGAGGCAGCGCAGCGAGCGCTGGATGCAGGCACCGGCAACGCAGCATTTTACGAAACCAAGTTGGTAACTGCCCGATATTTTGCCGAGCGGTTCATGCCCGATTGCGGTGCGCTGCGCCGCAAGATTGAGGCGGGAAGCGAAGCCATTATGGCGTTGGAGCCAGCAATGTTCGCCGTCGCTTGACGGTCAAAAGAGTGTGCGTTGCGACGGGTAGAGGCTGGTTTTCCGCCAGCCTCTTCCGAACATCGGATCGGCGCAAGTCGCTGGCGTTGCGCAGCAAAAGCTAGCAACGTCGGCATTGACAGGGGGTTGGCTTACAGGAGCAACCAATGTCAAAATTGAATAAAAGGTTCGCAATAATGACCGCTGCGGCGATTGCGGCACTTTCGATAGGCGGAGGCGTAAACGCGCAGACCGCTCCAAAACCAACCGAAGAGAAAACTGCACCGGCGCCCGAAGGGACGGTGCCGCCCCCCACGATCGACTCCAATGAAGATGGCAAAGCCGATGCCTGGGACCGAGACGGAAATGGCACGCCTGACGCGTGGGACGTTAACGGCGACGGGAAGCCGGACAAGTTCGATGATGACGGCGACGGCAAGCCCGACGCGAAGCCAACGACACGCTAATCAGATACTTAACGGAGCGCATCGAAAAGTGCCGGGATATTGGTCAATCCCGGCACTTTTTGGTCATTCGACGGGCAGGAAATCCGGAACCGACAAATAGCGTTCACCGGTGTCGTAATTGAAGCCAAGGACACGGCTTCCGGCGGGTAGGTCAGGAAGCTTTTGCGCGATGGCAGCGAGCGTCGCGCCGGAAGAAATGCCTACCAGCATCCCTTCTTCGCGCGCTGCACGGCGCGCGGCCTCTTTTGCGGCTTCGGGGTCAACCTGTATCACCCCGTCTAGTAACGCAGTATGTAAATTGGCTGGAATAAAGCCTGCGCCAATCCCCTGAATAGCATGTGGGCCAGGCTGGCCGCCACTGATAACAGGCGATAACGTTGGTTCTACTGCATAGACCTTGAGAGCAGGCCAAACTTTTTTGAGAACCTCTGCGCACCCTGTGATGTGCCCGCCAGTTCCAACGCCAGTGATCAGCGCATCAATCGGCGTATCGGCGAAGTCTGCAAGAATTTCCTGCGCTGTCGTACGGACATGCACATCGATATTGGCGGGATTTTCGAATTGCTGCGGC
>JBGSPK010000175.1:0-2737 GCA_041738665.1 Sphingorhabdus sp.
CGCGCAGGAAGCAATCGACGAAGATTGGACCGGACCTTACATCGGCGGTTCAATAGGTCTTGCCGCACAGAATAATGACCGCCGCGAAGGTGTTGTATTCGATACCAATCTCGACGGTAGCTTTGACAATAATGTAAACACGCTTGCTGGTGCCAATGCTTTTTCCCCCGGATTCTGCGGTGGCGCGGCGAATGGCCGCACACCGATTGAAGGTTGCCGTGGTGACAAGGATGGTCTCGAATACAACATCCGTGCTGGCTATGATGTACAGCAGGGCAACATTGTTTATGGTTTCGTCCTTGAAGGCGGCAAAAATGAATCACGCGATAGCGTGACTGCATTCAGCAGCACGCCCGCTTCGTACACGTTCACGCGCGAAATTGATTACGCGCTTCAGGCACGCGCTCGTGTCGGTTATGCGGCGCGTGGCGCTTTGTTCTATGCAACAGGTGGTGCCGCCTACGCGAAGATCGACAATGGCTTCTCGACCACCAACGGCCTGAATTCGTTTTCTGATAACGGCAGCACGAAAAGCTGGGGTTACAGCTATGGTGGCGGTGCCGAAGTCAAGGTTGCAAGCAACCTCAGCCTCGGCCTCGAATATCTCTACACCAATTATGTCGACGACGATTACCGCGTTTCGGTTGGCCCTGGCACCGCCACTGCCACCAACCCGTTTCTGCTCGTCAATCCAGCGGGAACCGATATGCGCCGCGACGATAGCGATTTCGACATGCACAACATCCGTTTGACCGCTTCGTTGCGTTTCTAAAGAGGATATCTTCGGGTATAAAAAAAGGGCGCCGGTAAAACGGCGCCCTTTTTTATTTATGCCGCCTGTTTGGCGCGCGATTGCTTCTTGCGCTCGTTCGGGTCGAGGAAGCGTTTCCGCAAACGGATGTTCTTTGGCGTAACCTCGACCATTTCGTCATCGTCGACATATGCAATCGCCTGCTCAAGCGTCATCCGCCACGGCGGGGTGAGGCGGATTGCGTCGTCCTTGCCGGTCGAACGGAAGTTGGTCAGCTGCTTCGACTTCATCGGGTTGACTTCGAGGTCGTCAGGCTTGGCATTTTCACCGATGATCATGCCCTCGTATAGAGCCTCACCTGGCGAAACCATTAGGATGCCGCGTTCTTCCAATGGGCCGAGTGCATAGGCAACGGCTTCGCCGGCACCGTTCGAAATCAGTACGCCATTTTTGCGGCCTTCAATCTTGCCTTTATGCGGGCCGTATTTTTCGAACAGACGGTTCATGATGCCAGTGCCGCGCGTGTCGGACAGGAATTCGCCGTGATAACCGATCAGGCCGCGCGATGGCGCGCTGAAGGTGATGCGGGTCTTGCCGCCGCCTGAGGGGCGCATGTCGGTGAGGTCGCCTTTGCGGATCGCCATTTTTTCAACAACGGTGCCCGAATATTCATCGTCGACGTCGATGACGACGGTTTCATAGGGCTCGGTCGGATTACCCTTTTCGTCCTCGCCAAACAACACGCGTGGGCGCGAAATGCCGAGTTCGAATCCTTCGCGGCGCATCGTTTCGATGAGCACGCCGAGCTGCAATTCGCCGCGGCCTGCGACTTCGAAGCTGTCCTTGTCGGCGGCTTCGGTGATTCGGACAGCAACGTTGCTTTCGGCTTCGCGCATCAGGCGGTCGCGGATCATGCGGCTGGTAACCTTGGTGCCTTCGCGGCCAGCCATTGGGCTGTCGTTAACCGAGAAACGCATCGACAAGGTCGGCGGATCGATGGGCTGTGCGTGCAATGGCTCGGTTACGCTTGGTTCCGCGATGGTGTCGGCCACAGTTGCGGTGGTCATACCGGCGATGGAAATGATGTCGCCGGCCTTCGCTTCCTCAACTGGAACACGCTCAAGGCCACGGAACGACATGATTTTCGACGCGCGGCCGGTTTCGACGATCTTGCCGTCAGGGCTGAGCGCGTGGATCTGCTGGTTCACCTTGACCGTGCCCGAAAGCACGAGGCCGGTGAGGATACGGCCAAGGAAGTTATCGCGGTCGAGCAGGGTAACGAGCATCTTGAATTCACCGTCTACGTCGGCTTTCGGTGCCGGAACATGGCTGACGATGGTTTCGAACATCGGGGTCAGCGTGCCTTCGCGGCGGTCTGGGTCGGTCGACGCATAGCCGTTACGGCCCGACGCATACAACACGGGGAAATCAAGCTGCTCGTCCGACGCGTCGAGCGAGACGAAAAGGTCGAATACTTCGTCGAGCACTTCCTGAATGCGCTCGTCGGGACGGTCGACCTTGTTGACGACGACGATAGGGCGCAGACCGAGGGCCAAGGCCTTGCCGGTGACGAACTTGGTCTGCGGCATCGCACCTTCGGACGCATCGACCAACAGAATGACGCCATCGACCATCGAAAGGATGCGCTCCACTTCGCCGCCGAAGTCCGCGTGTCCAGGCGTATCGACGATATTGATGCGGGTATCTTCCCATTCGACCGACGTGCACTTGGCAAGAATCGTGATGCCACGTTCTTTTTCGAGATCGTTGGAATCCATTGCACGCTCTTCGACGCGCTGATTGTCGCGGAAGGTGCCGGATTGGCGGAAAAGCTGGTCAACCAGAGTAGTTTTGCCGTGGTCAACGTGCGCGATAATCGCGATATTGCGAAGGGACATATAATAAAGCCTTTTGGGAGTGGGACGACCGCAATCGCCCGATTTCGCCGCGCCCATAACGCAAAGTTCGTTGCGGCGCAACATCGCT
>JBGSPK010000180.1:0-2035 GCA_041738665.1 Sphingorhabdus sp.
AGCCCTGATGTGCGGTTGTGTACGGGCGGCAACGGGGTCCGCCGGATTCTCCCGTCCCTCTAATGACCGAAGGGTAGCCGTGCAAGTGCCGAAATCCGGTCTTGCCGGATAAGTTCCCCTGCCCTAACGCGGCGAGCGTTATGGACAGCTATCCCGCTACTGCGCTCGTCAAGGTCAAGGAAATGACCGCCGCTGCTGCCGCCGAACCGGCACGCGCGATGGCATTTCAGGGTGCGCCGGGCGCGAATTCGCATCTTGCGGCGCTGGAATTCGACGCCGGCTGTTTGCCGCTTCCCTGTTTTTCTTTCGAGGATGCCATTGATGCGGTCAAGGATGGCACGGCCGCTCGTGCGATCATCCCGATTGAAAACTCGCTGCACGGCCGGGTAGCGGACATCCATTTCCTTTTGCCGGAATCCGGCCTGAGCATCATTGCCGAACATTTCATGCCTATCCGCCATTGCCTAATGGCGAAATCGGCAGATGCGAAACTGACTACCGCGATGAGCCATCCGCAGGCGCTCGGCCAATGCCGCCATTATTTGCGTGAACATGGCATTATCCCTGTGGCCTATGCAGACACCGCCGCCGCTGCCGCATTTGTCGCCGGAAGCGATGATCCAAGCGCCGGTGCAATCGCCCCGCCAATTGCTGCGGAATTATACGGGCTTGTGGCGATCAACGATGCTATTCAGGACGATGCGAGCAATACGACCCGGTTCGTTGTGCTGTCGCGCGAAGCAGCGGACGCGACGGCGATGGACGGTACGCTGATGACAACGTTCATCTTCGAAGTAAAAAATATCCCGGCTGCTCTGTACAAGGCAATGGGCGGCTTTGCGACCAACGGCGTGAACATGACGAAGCTGGAAAGCTACCAGAATGGGGCCAGCTTTGCCGCGACCGAATTTTTCGCCGATATCGAAGGCGCGCCGGGCGATGTTGCAGTCGACCGCGCCCTCGAAGAACTACGCTTCCATTGCAATTCGGTTCGCCTGCTCGGTACCTACAGACAGACCCGCAAACGCGGTTAAGCCGCTTGCAACGCCCTGCCCCGTGCGTAAGCCAGCGCTGACAGAAACTGGTCGGCAGCGTTATCCCAAGTAAAATTCGCACCATAATCGGCGGCAACACCCCGGTCGCATTTCAATGCGGCAGCGATGGCTGCGGTCAGTGATTCCGACACCGCACCAACCAGATGAGTTAAATCATCTGCCGGGCCCAACCCATTTGCGCCAACGATATCCAGCGGACCCGGGACGCAATAGCCCGCCACGGGCACGCCGCAGGCAAGTGCCTCGATCATCACAAGGCCAAAGGTATCCGTCTTGCTCGGAAACACAAAGACGTCTGCTGCGGCATAAGCTTGCGCCAATTCAGCACCTTTCAAACTGCCGGTAAAAACTGCATCCGGATAGCGGGCTTTGAGTTCAGATGAAGCGGGGCCATCGCCCACAACCACTTTGGTCCCGGCGACATCGGCGCTCAGGAAATCTTCGAGGTTCTTCTCAATCGCGACCCTGCCCACCGACAATAATATTGGACGCGGCAAATTCGCCAATGCGGGATGGGGAATCATCTCTCGTTTAAAAATCGCGGTATCAATTCCCCGCGTCCATGGCCGGGTGTGGACGATTCCACGGCTAGCAAGTTCATCGCTCAATCGCGGTGTCGCGGACAACACAGCTCGCGATGGCGCGTGAAAACGTCGCATCACTGGCCAAAAGAAATCGGGCGACAAGCCCGTTCGCACCGACGCATAATCCGGAAAACGCGTGTGGAAGGCGGTCGTGAAGGGCACGTCGTTCGCCATGCACCAGCGCCTTGTGCTCCACCCAATCGGCCCTTCGGTCGATATATGGACAATGTCGGGGACAAACTCGGCCAGCGTCTTGCGAAGTCCAAAACGCGGTGCCAGCGCCAAACGGATTTCGCCATAGCCAGGACATGGCACGGTCCGAAACTGGTCGGGACTTATAACTTTTACGTCGTGCCCGCGCTCCAGCAGCAGCTTGACCGTCATTTCCAGCGTGCG
>JBGSPK010000188.1:0-5811 GCA_041738665.1 Sphingorhabdus sp.
GAGGACGGCGTCACTGGCCTGCCCTGCAACGCATAGCCAGTCATCCCCAAAAGGATCGACGAAGCGGCCACTTGCCAGAGTCCTTTCGGCAAGCGACCGAACCAGACGATGGCCGCCAGACTTATCGCCGCAAGCAACACAAGAGCTACCCATCCATTCATGTGCGCCTCCTGAACAACCCGCGTGCCAGCCAGAGTGCGAGTAGCAAAATCAGCAAGGGCATTGCCCAGAGCAGCAGTCCCACGCCCTTCATTTCGGGTTCGAAGCTGACCCATTCGCCATAGCGATCCACCATCCACTGACGGATCGCCTCCGGCTCTTGCCCCGACGCGATTTGTTGGCGCACCTCTGCCCGCATGGTTCCCGCCATTTGTGCGTCGCTATCCGCAATCGACTGACCTTGGCATTGGATACACCGAAGGCTGTGCATCAGTTTGGTCGCGCTCGCTTCCTGCGCGGGATTCGGTAGTTGCCGATTAGCGAGCGCGGGCGTGGCCCCGGTGCCCTGCGCAAAGACGGGCGTCGCAATGAACACCAGAAGAGACATAAATGCCGTTCTCATCGGGCTGACCTCAACTTTTCCAGCAACATCGGCACATGCTCTTCGCGGATATCGCCGATGTGCTGGTATAATATCGTGCCATCACCGCCAATGACATAGGTTTCGGGCACACCAGACGAGCCCAGCTTGAGCTGGATAGCCATTTCGCTGTCTGCGCCGATTCTCCGGTAGGGGTTGCCGAATTCAGAGAGAAATGCCGCTACATCTTCGGGCTTGTCACGGATGGCGATTGCGTCGATTTCGGCTCCCGCCTTTTTTAACGCGTCTAATTGCGGCGCTTCTGCTTTGCACGGGATGCACCAACTGGCAAAGATATTGAGCAAACGGGGCGTGCCATCCTTCATATCGCCGTTCGATAGCCCCTCGACCCCCGTCGTTGCCGGTGGGAGCGCAAATTCCGGGAGCGCCTTTCCGACCATCGCAGAATGAACCAGATCGTCCTTTGGCGCGACCAGACCATAGATAAACCACCCACCGAGGAAAGCCACCACGGCCAATGGCAGCCAAAGGAGCCACGAGCGGTTCATGCTTCGCTCCAGCGATTCTTGGCCGGCTTTTTGGCGCGGCGGAACATGCGGCCCAGCAAAGCGATCAGGCCGCCCAATGCAACTAATACGCCACCGAGCCAGATGAAGCTAACAAATGGCTTCCACCACAAACGCACCTGCCAGCGACCATCGCCATTCTCGTCGGGCTGAGCGATGACGGCATATAGCTGACCATTCCAGCGCGTGAGTAACGCAGCTTCGCTGGTTTGCATTTCAGGCTGAAAAAATTGCCGCGACTGCGGACGCAGGACAAATGACCGACCACCAGTGCGCGCAACTATTTCGCCCTCGATTGCAACCCAATTGTCACCGACTACCGGATTGACATCGGCCAGCTTGACCTGCCAGCCTGCAACTTTAGCGCTTTCGCCAGGCGCGAGTGCGGTCAGTGTTTCCTTGGAAAATCCCGACTCAGAAGCCATGCCGAAAACACTGACGGCGAGTCCGAAATGGGCAATTACCATGCCGAAAACCGGTAATGGTGTTCGGAGCAGCTTGCGACCTTTCAGCGGAACCCATGCAGCGACCGCCAGCGCAAGCGCGAACGCGAGACCTAACATCGGAAAAATGCCGATATCCGGTGCAAATTTCCATAGGGCCACGCCCGACCACAATATGATCGCGAAAAAACCGACCAGCCAGTATTTATGCCGTTTTATATCATCCCTGCGCCAGCGAAGCATTGGCCCAAGCAGCAGCGCGAGCATCAGCAGTAAGGCAATCGGCGCCGTGGTTTTGTTGAAATAAGGCGGGCCGACGGAAATCTTGTCGCCCATAGCTTCGGCAGCGAGTGGATAAAGCGTTCCGATAAGAACCACAGCAAGAATGACGCTGAGGAAGATATTGTTGGCAACGATACCGCCCTCGCGGCTTAAAAGCTGGAACGGCTCACCCTGCTTTACGGTTCCGATACGCAGCGCAAAAATGATGAAGGCGAGGCTGGTGTAGACAAGCATCAGCGCAAGGATGAACGAGCCACGTTCGGGATCAACCGCAAAGGCATGAACGCTGGTGAGGATTCCCGAACGCACCAGGAAGGTTCCAGCCATCGACATTGCAAAAGCGACCAGTGCGAGCATGATCGTCCATGCCCGCAGGGCGTTGCGGGTGGCCAGCACGCTGACTGAATGAAGCAGAGCGGTCGCGGCCAGCCAAGGCATCAGCGAAGCGTTCTCGACCGGATCCCAAAACCACCAGCCGCCCCAGCCGAGCTCATAATAGGCCCAGTAGCTTCCTGCGGTGATGCCAAGCGTCAGGAATATCCACGCGCCGAGCACCCAAGGCCGCATCGCGCGCGCAAAGGCCGGGCCGACCTGCCGCGTCAGCATCGCGGCCACCGCAAATGAAAAGGCTACGGACAACCCGACATAACCGAAATAGAGGGTCGGCGGATGGAAGGCGAGACCGATATCCTGCAACAATGGGTTCAGCCCTGCCCCTTGCGCTGGCGCAGGCGTTAACCGCTCGAACGGGTTGGAGGAGAACAGTAGAAACGCGAAAAAGCCAAGCGCGATAAAGGCTTGTACGGCGAGCGTGACCTGAAGAGTCCGAGCATCAATACGCTTTTCAATCAGCGCGATCGCCGCGCCCGACACAGACAAAATCGTGACCCACAAAAGCATCGAACCTTCGTGATTGCCCCATGTGCCAGCAAGTTTGAAGATCATCGGCTTGTCGATATGGCTGTTGCTCGCAACGAGCAGCACCGACAGGTCGGTGATAGTGAACAAATACATCAGCGCAAAAAAGGAAAAGACGCACAACGCACCCTGCACGATGGCTGCGGGTTTGATTAGGGGCGTCAGTTGCCCCGCCCCGCCCCGCAGCAGCGTCAAACCACCGGCAAGCTGCAACAGCGCCATCGCCGCCGCGAGCCAAAGCGCAGCCAGTCCTGCCTCTGCCATCATTTCGCTAGGGTGTCCTTTGTGTGCTCGGCGGCGCTCATGTCGATGTCGGCCAGCTCTTTCGGCACATAATTCTCATCATGCTTGGCGAGCAGGCTTTCAGCGACGAATACACCGTCGTCGCGAAGCCGGCCATCGGCGACGACGCCGGAGCCTTCGACAAAAAGGTCAGGTGTAATGCCGCGATAAGCGACTTTTTGCGCCTGATCCTTGTCCTGCACAGTGAAGGTTATCGATACGCCGTCCTTTGCACGCACAATCGACCCTTGTTGAACCATGCCGCCCAGCCGGATGGCCTTGCCGGGCGCAACCTGCGCCTTGGCCAAGGTAGTCGGCGTGTAGAAATATGATGCTTCCTCACGCAATGCAGCCGCCGCAATAAGCCCGGCTCCAATCAGTGCGACAAGCGCTACAATCGCTAAAAGGAGCCGCTGATGCTTGGGCCTCATGGCTGTTGCCTCAAATCATCGGCTAAGGCCTCCGAACGGCGCATCCCGACATAGCTCGATACGACGAGCCATATTACACCAACACCGGTTACTGCAAAGGCAGCGATAATGAACGGCAAATGTGGCATCAGCTTTCCGCCATCCGGCGCATCCGCGCCTCGATCCGCATTTCGGCCAGCGCCGCGCGCATCCGCATCAGGACCAGCGCACCAAAGAGCAGGCTAAATCCAGCAACGGCAACGAACAATGGCACCAGATACGCCTCATTGATCGACGAACCACCGAGTGTAATGCTAGCCTTCTGGTGTTGGCTTTCCCACCAGATAACCGAGCGGTTGATAATCGGAATATTCACTGCGCCGATGATGCCGAAAACGGCAGCAACGCGGCTGGTATCGCCTTTTTCACTGCTTGCATTGGTCAGCGCGATGTAACCGAGATAGAGGAAAAATAGCACGAGCATCGAGGTCAACCGCCCGTCCCACACCCACCATGTTCCCCATGTCGGCCGGCCCCAAATCGATCCGGTAAGCAAGCAGATTGCGGCGAAGGTTGCGCCAGGAACAGCAATGGCGCGCGCGGCGATCCCGGCAAGCGGATGGCGCCACACCAACTGCACGATGCTGGCAATGGCGATGCCGGTCCAGCCACCCATACCCAACCATGCCGACGGCACATGCACAAACATGATCTTGACGGTATCGCCCATCAGGCGCTCAGTCGGTGTTGCGAACAGTCCCCAAAGGCACGCGCCCAATGCCAGAACCAGTCCCGGCCAGAACAGGGCAGGAGTCAGCGGCTTTGCAAGGCGCAGAAAACGGGCAGGATTGGCGAAACGATGCATGATTCAGGCAGCGTCTAGCACCACCAGCGGTTCACGCCAATGAATTTGGGGTCAGCGACCTATAAGCTTTTGTGCCATATTGTCGGCGACCTCTGCCGGTGTCTTGCCGCCCGAATCGCTTTCCTGCCAGATGTCCGCAAGTCGGCCCGGAATCGTATCGATGCGGCGATTGATTTCTGCATCATCGGCATTGTCGACATGGCGAAGGACGTTGATGATGCCACCGGCGTTGATAACATAATCCGGCGCATAAAGGATGCCGCGATCAGCGAGCATCTGGCCCTCCGGTCCGGTTGCAAGCTGATTATTTGCGCCGCCGGCCACCGCTTTGACCTTAAGCACAGCAACGGTCGATCCGGTAAGGATCGCTCCCAGCGCGCACGGGCTGAATATATCGGCTTCTACGTCCATGATGGCATCAGCGGGTACCGATACGCCGCCCAGCTCCGCTGCCAATTCTGCCGCCCGCTTTGCGTCTACATCGGCCAAGGTGAGCTTCGCACCTTGTGCGGCGAGGTAACGCGCGAGACCACCGCCAACGCTACCTACACCCTGAATTGCAACATGAACGCCGCTCATATCATCGCTGCCAAGTGCGTGCTTGGCCGCAGCCTGAACGCCAAGAAATACACCGCGCGCAGTGTACGGCCCGGGATCGCCGCCTTGATGCGGAAGACCCGCCACATGCTGCGTGACCTTCGAAAGCGAAACCATATCGGCCTCGGACATGCCGACATCCTGTGCAGTGATATATGTACCGCCAAGCGAATCGACCGCGCGGGCGAAGGCGTCGAGCATATCTTGCGGCTTGGCACGCGAAGGATTGGCAAGGATCACGGCCTTGCCACCACCTGCGGGCAAACCAGCCATCGCATTTTTATAGCTCATCCCGCGCGACAGCCGAAGCGCGTCGGTAATAGCGGCCTGACTGTCGGCATAATGCCAAAAGCGCGTACCGCCTGCGGCTGGGCCGAGATGCGTCGAGTGAACGGCAATTACGGCTTTCAGACCTGTCTTGCGGTCTTCGAATACATGCACAGCCTCGTGCGCGTCGAAATCAGGCAGGTCCCAGATGGCGGGCATCGCTTTATCCCCTCGTCGCTCCGCCATAAACTGGTGAGCGGAATCAAATTACGGTAGCGCGTAATAATATTACGCACACCATTTGTCATCATTAAAAGGATATAAAAGGTGGGGCGACCGACGGGACTTGAACCCGCAACTTCCGGCATCACAAGCCGGTGCTCTAACCAATTGAACTACGATCGCCACAGCGCCACTAAGGCAGGCGCGTTCCTTAAGGTTATCGGACGCCGGGCGTCAACCCGGCATACCGAAACGCTTATTTCTTGAGGCTAAGACCACCAAAACGCTTGTTAAACTGGGCCACGCGGCCACCAGTATCAAGCATCGAGCCACGCCCACCAGTCCATGCCGGGTGCGAGGTCGGATCAATGTCGAGCGCCAGCGTATCGCCTTCCTTGCCCCAAGTGGAGCGCGTTTC
>JBGSPK010000263.1:0-4106 GCA_041738665.1 Sphingorhabdus sp.
GGCGGATGGGAAGCCATGCACGCCGATATGGATGCCGAAGGCGACGTTGAAGAAGCCACCGCCAAGGTGCGAGAGGCGGCAAAATCGAAACAGTCGGTTCGCCCTGCCCACTTCAAACGCTGACTCCGCATCGCTGATGCCCTTTGGAGCCTTGCGTTTGCGCCGGTTTGCCGATGCGCGGCTGGCGCTCTTGATCGGGACACCGGCCAAGCGGGTGAAGGAAATAGGTGCGCCGAGCCTCAAGCACCCCTTTGCCTGCGTCTTAACCGCATTGCGCCCCTTCGCCGCTGGCGAACTTAAAGGGGTGCAATGCGGTGTCTTTCCACCGGCAACGGAAAATCTTGGCCGCTATTGATTGATTGGCTATCGCTTTATCAATCATAATCATCCTATATCGTGATTGATAGAAAGGCATCTTATCCATCATGCGCTGGAATTGGCAGCTTCCCGATTGGCCTGATTTCCGCTTCGATGCGGATCGCATCCGCGCGTCCGAAGAGCAATTCCTGAAAGGCTCGGGCGTCGTCATAGGCGCGCTGCACCACCTTGATGCCGATGCGCGTGACGGCCTGACCATCGAACTGATTTCACAAGAAGTGGTCGATAGCTCCGCCATCGAGGGCGAAATCCTCGACCGCGCCAGCATCCAGTCGTCGCTCGCGCGGCATCTGGGCTTTGCGACCGACCAACGCCGCGCGAATGCGGCAGAGGCTGGGGCGGCTGAACTCATGGCAGATGTTTATCGCAACCATGCTGCGCCGCTTGACGACCAGACCCTGTTCGCATGGCACGCGATGTTGATGAATGGTCGCCGCGACATTGCCGATGTCGGGCGCTACCGGACACATGAAGATGTGATGCAGATCGTGTCGGCCGCGCTTCATGCGCCGCGTGTGCATTTCGAGGCACCGCCGTCCGATACCGTTGCTGCGGAAATGTCCCGCTTCATCGCGTGGTTCAACGGCAGCGCACCGGCATCTGCGAACCCGCTTCCGGCGATCACCCGTGCCGCTATCTCGCACCTGTGGTTCGAGAGCATCCATCCCTTCGAGGATGGCAATGGCCGGATCGGGCGGGCGATTGCTGAAAAAGCTTTGGCGCAAAACCTTGCGGCCCCGACGCTGACGGCGCTCGCGGAAACGATCCATCGGCATCGCAAAGCTTATTATGCCGCGCTTCAGCTCGGCAGCCAGAGCAACGATATTGATGCCTGGCTGACATGGTTTGCCGATATTGTCATTGAGGCGCAGGCGCGGACGATCACCCGCATACGCTTCCTGATCGACAAGACTCGGCTGCTCGATCGCTTGGGCGGCCAAATCAACGAACGGCAGGAAAAGGCGCTGCTGCGCTTGTTCCGCGAGGGGCCGGACGGTTTTGCGGGTGGGTTGAGCGCTGGCAATTACCGGACGATCACCGATGCCAGCCTAGCCACCGCGACACGAGATTTGGCCGATCTAGTTGAGAAAGGTGCGCTGCTCCGCACCGGAGAGCGGCGCTATGCGCGCTACCGGCTTGCTGTCGATGAGGGTGTTGATTTCAAATGAAACTGCCACCCCCATTGTCGATTGCGGGTAATGACATTCAACGGCTAAAGACAATTCGTGTTAGATAACGATAAACTCGAATCCTTCATTGCAGAATGGGCGCTGACCGGCGGCTCCGAACTGGCGAACACGCATCTTTTTGTGGTTGGCCTTTGTAGTATCATCGGCGTTACTGCCCCAAGTGGTGCCCAGCCTGACAATCTGCAAAATGATTATGTTTTTGAACGAACCGTTTTCCAAGACAATGGCGACGGCACAAACAGCTTTGGTCGTCTCGATGCCTACAAACGAAACTGTTTTGTGCTTGAGGCGAAGCAAGGCACAGATGCGGATAAGGCGGCGGCTAGCCGTGGCGAGGCCGACTTCTTTGGCAAACCTATCAGCGAAAAGCTGAAGCAAGGCACGGCGCGACGCGGTACGCCGGGTTGGGCCGCTGCGATGATTAAGGCCAAGGGTCAGGCAGAACGCTATGCCAAGGCCTTGCCTGTGGATCATGGCTGGCCACCCTTTTTGCTGGTAACGGACGTCGGCCATTGCATCGACGTTTATGCCGATTTCAGCGGCACCGGAAAACAATATACCCAGTTTCCAGACGCCGCACGGTTCCGTATAAAGCTGGATGACTTCCGCGATGAAGAAGTCCGCGCCCGGCTTGCTGCGATTTGGACCGACCCGCTCAGCCTTGATCCGTCAAAGGAGGCAGCCAAGGTCACTCGCGAGATTGCTGGCTATCTTGCTGATTTGTCCAAACGGCTGGAGGCGCGTGAGAACAACCCGACACGCGTTGCCGATTTCTTGATGCGTTGCCTGTTCACGATGTTTGCCGAGGACGTGAAGCTGATTCCGCAAGACAGCTTTACGGGGTTCCTGAAACGGATGCAGACGCGTCCGGAAAAATTCGCGCCCCAAATATCGGCTTTGTGGCAAGCGATGGACAAAGGTGGGCTAGCAGGCGGGCTTGGTGAGGCGGGCGAAACCGTTTTGCAGTTCAACGGCTATCTGTTCAAAGACACCACAGCGATTGCGCTCGACGAAAAAGAAATCGGCCTGCTGATTGAGGCGGCTTCCAAAAAATGGAACCACGTCGAACCCGCGATTTTTGGCACGTTGCTCGAACGGGCGCTGGACGGAAAGGAACGCGCCAAGCTCGGCGCGCATTATACCCCGCGCGCCTATGTTGAACGATTGGTGATGCCCACAGTGATGGAGCCGTTACGGGCGGACTGGGCAGCAGTTCAAGCAGCGGCGGCGAGTTTGATCGAAGCCGATAAAGCCGATGAAGCCCGCGCGGTGGTTGAGACGTTCCACGGACAACTGGCGCAGACCAAAGTGCTTGATCCTGCCTGTGGCACTGGCAATTTCCTTTATGTTGCCTTGGCGCGGATGAAGGAGCTTGAAGGCGAGGTGGTCTCGTTCCTAACCGAACTTGGCGATATGGATTATGTTCTGGGCCTCAGCGGCCACACCATAACGCCGGAAAACTTCCTCGGCATCGAGATCAACCCGCGCGCGGCGGCAATTGCCCAGCTAGTGCTGTGGATCGGCTATCTTCAATGGCATTTCCGCGTGAACGGCGAAGGCAAGGTGCCGCCCGAACCGGTGCTGCGCGATGTGAAGACGATCGAAAACCGCGATGCGCTGATCACTTGGGACAAGAAAGTGCTGGAGCGGGACGAGCATGGAAAGCCGCTCACAATTTGGGACGGCATAACTATGAAGCGTCATCCCGTGACAGATAAGCTAGTACCCGATGACACCGGACGAATGGAGCTATTTCGCTATGTGAAGCCGAGGCAGGTGAAGTGGCCAAGGGCCGACTTTATCGTTGGAAACCCGCCCTTCATTGGCAACAAGCGAATGCGTGAACGTCTTGGAGACGGCTACACCGAAGCGGTCCGCAACGCCTACTCCAAAACACCGGAAACCGTCGATTTTGTAATGTATTGGTGGGAGGTGGCAGCCGCAAAAACGGCAGAAGGCAACGCCAAGCGGTTCGGCTTCATCACTACCAATTCCATCACGCAACCGTTCAATCGGGTTGTCGTCGAAGTCGCCAAGCCGAAGATCAAATATGCAATTCCGGATCATCCTTGGGTCGATGGCGTTGATGGTGCGGCAGTCAGGATCGCGATGACTTGCGCTTCGATGAGCCGTGAACCAGCAATCCTTGAAACCGTCGGTGATGAAGGTGACATGCTGGACGGCTATGGCGAACGATGGGTGAAGCTCGACCGAATTAGCGCGGACGTATTAAATGCCGATCTCACAGTCGGCGTTGATGTTCAAGGCGCATCGGACCTCAAATCGAATAGTGATATTGCGGTGCAGGGAATGAACCCGCTTGGCCTTGGGTTTCGGCTTTCCTCAAATGATCTATCGGCCAAAGGAATAGATCCAGCGGCGCTACCCGCCAACTTAAAGCCGTATATCATTGGCCGCGATCTAGTTCAGCGCCCAGAAGCGAAGTGGGTTGTTGATTTCACCGGTCTGTCAGAAAAGGATGCCGCAGCGGCCAATCCTGCTCTTTTCCAGCATCTGTTGACGCATGTTAAGCCAGAA
>JBGSPK010000334.1:0-2481 GCA_041738665.1 Sphingorhabdus sp.
GCCGACCGAAGCATAAATCAGTGCGACGAAGGCGAAAAGACCCGATAACCAGATCATCTTCGCCCTCCCATGTTCACCAAATCAGTAAGCGCCGTGGCAGTGCTTGTATTTCTGCCCCGAACCGCATGGGCAAGGGTCGTTGCGGCGAATGTCGGGGTTAGCCGCAAACGGATCATCGCCTTGGGGCGGGGGTGCCTGACGCGGAGCGCGTGTTGTCACCAAGCCGAGCGACCCGCCGTCGATGTCGTCGCTGTCATCCTCGCCAGTAAACGGATCGATATGTGTGGTGAGAAAATCTGGCAACTCCGGAAGTTCAGGAGGCACAAACTCTTCTTCGGCCCGGAACTCGTTGGTGGCGATCGTTTTGGTCACGCCTTCACGAATGGCTACCAGCATGCGTTCGAATAGGCCGAATGCTTCTTGCTTATATTCGTTGATCGGGTTTTTCTGGGCATATGCACGCAAATAAATAACCTGACGCAAAGCGTCGAGCGTCGACAGATGCTCTTTCCAGTGATGGTCGAGCGTTTGCAGCAATATGCTCTTTTCAACCTGACGCCAGACTGTTTCATCCAGTTCGGCACCCTTTGCTGCAAACTTGGCTGACGCCATGTCGGCGATGCGTGTTTCAATGATCTCCGGCTCAAGGCCATCTTCCTGCAACCAGCTGTCGACATCCGGAGCTAGCCCCAAAACCTCTGCACATTTCGCTTTGAGGCCCTCAATGTCCCATTGCTCGGGATAGGTTCCGACCGGACAATAATCACCCACCAGCATGTTGACGGTATCGTTGCGCATATCTTCAACGATATCGTCGACTGCATCGGCATCCATGATATCACTGCGCTGTTCGTAGATAACTTTACGCTGATCGTTCATGACGTTGTCATATTCAACGAGCTGCTTACGGACATCGTAGTTGCGCGCTTCGACCTTTTTCTGCGCGGTTTCGATGGCCTTTGACAGCCACTTACCACCAATGGCCTCGCCGTCCTCAAGCGACGAGTTCATCATTTTGGAAAACAGCGTTTCCGACCCGAATATCCGCAACAAATCGTCATCAAGCGACAGGTAGAAACGCGAAAGACCGGGGTCGCCCTGACGTCCCGAACGACCGCGCAGCTGGTTATCGATACGGCGGCTTTCATGTCGCTCGGTGGCGAGCACGAACAGGCCGCCCGCTTCGATTACCTTGGCCTTTTCAGCAGCGATTTCAGCCTTCAAAGCGTCGACGGCGGCATCACGTTCCGGACCTTCGGGTACGTCGCGCAATTCGTCTTCGAGCCTGAATTCGTAATTACCGCCGAGCTGAATATCGGTACCGCGACCCGCCATATTCGTGGCAATCGTGACGCTGCCCAATCGCCCCGCCTGCGCAACAATATGCGCTTCGCTCTCGTGGAATCGAGCGTTGAGAACGCTGTGTTCGACGCCTTCTTTTTCGAGAAATTCAGACAGCAGCTCTGACTTTTCGATCGAGACGGTCCCGACCAATACGGGTTGCCCGCGATCATTGGCTTCCTTGATTGTTTTTGCAATCGCGCCAAACTTGTCCTGCGTGTTTTTGTAAAACTGGTCGTCCTCATCAATGCGCAGCACTGGCACGTTGGTCGGGATTTCAACGACATTGAGCTTGTAAATTTCGTGGAATTCACCCGCTTCGGTAGCAGCGGTGCCGGTCATCCCGCTCAATTTCGGATACATCCGGAAATAATTCTGGAATGTAATGGTCGCCAGTGTCTGGTTTTCCGGCTCGATTTCGACGCCTTCCTTGGCTTCGACTGCCTGATGCAGGCCGTTCGACCAGCGGCGGCCGTCCATCATGCGGCCGGTAAACTCGTCAATGATGATAACCTTGCCATCCTTGACGATGTAATCGGTATCGCGCTTGAACATCACATTCGCTTTAAGCGCCTGATCGAGATGGTGGACGACCAATGTGTTTTCGTAATCGTACAGGTTGGAGCCGGTCAAAAGGCCTGCAGATTCCAAAAGGCGCTCTGCTTTTTCCGTCCCGTCCTCGGTCAAAATGACATTGCGGCTTTTCTCGTCTTTTTCGTAATCTGCCTCTTCCAATTGCAATACGATGGCGTGGACCTGCAGATAGAGTTCCGACTTGTCGTCGGTTGGCCCTGAGATAATCAGAGGCGTGCGTGCTTCATCGACCAAGATCGAATCCACCTCATCGACGATCGCGAAATTAAATGGACGCTGCACCATCTGCGCGCGTTCATATTTCATATTGTCGCGCAGATAGTCGAAACCGAGCTCGTTATTGGTGGCATATGTAATGTCGCACTGATAGGCGGCGCGACGCTCATGCTCCGCTATATTTGGAACAACCACGCCGGTAGTCAGCCCGAGGAAGCCGTATATCCTACCCATCCATTCGGCGTCGCGCCGGGCGAGATAGTCGTTCACGGTAACAACATGCACGCCCTTGCCCTCAAGTGCATTAAGGTAGCAGGCAAGCGTTTCGGT
>JBGSPK010000347.1:0-1649 GCA_041738665.1 Sphingorhabdus sp.
GATATAGCTAAAGTTTAAACACGCCGGAACTGGTTTAGCACTTCATACGCCATGACTGCGGTGGCGACGGCCGCATTCAGACTGTCCGCCTTGCCCCGCATCGGCATTTTCACAAGCAAGTCGCACTGACTTTCATAGTCGGCTGGCAGGCCTTGTGCCTCGTTGCCGGTCAGAATAAAACAAGGCGCTTCATATAAGGCTGCTTGATAATCAGTTTCGGTTTGCAGACTGGTCCCGACTAACTGGCCGCGCCCTTCGCGTAACCAAGTGATGAACTCATCCCACCGGCACTGCACAATTTTTTGCGTAAAGATCGCACCCATGCTGGCGCGAACGGCCTCAACCGAAAATGGGTCGGTGCAATCGTCAATCAAGATAAGCCCGCCGGCACCAACAGCGTCCCCGGTCCGCAACATCGTCCCCAGATTGCCGGGATCGCGCATGGCTTGGGCGACCAGCCAGATTGGAGCATCTTCCCGGCGGATATCCTGAAGTGCAGTCGCATGATCGCGGTAAATGCCCACAACGGTTTGTGCATTATCTTTGCCGGAGAGCTTTGCCATGATTTCCGCGGTGGTTTCGATAACGTCGCCGCCGTCCGCCAACACATCGGTCTCCAGCGCGATTTCTAGCGCATGGACTTCGCGGTCTTTTACCCTGAACAGCATCTGGGGAAGAAAACCTGCCTCACGCGCTTCGGTCATAATGCGCAAGCCTTCGGCGAGGAACAGTCCGGCGCGTTTCCTGTGCTTTTTTTCGCGCAGGCTCCGGACTTCTTTAAGGAGCGGGTTGGAGAAACCGGTAATTTCCCGGCGCATCAGTCTTCGCCGAAACCGTCAACCACCAACCCGACAAGCTTTTCGAGCGCCATTTCGGCTTGCTCGCCCTCGACGTGCACAATGATGTCGCTTCCCTTGGCTGCGCCGAGCATCATAAGCCCCATAATCGATGTGCCAGTGACGCAATGCCCGTCTTTTTCTACCTCGACCTTAACGCCTTCGGGCAACCGGCTAACGAATGTTACAAATTTCGCACTTGCCCGCGCGTGAAGCCCTTTCTGGTTCACAATAGTAACCTGGCGACTTACCCGCGTCATTTGGACGCCTCCAGCACTTCGGATGCCACGCTGATATATTTACGGCCGGCCTCACGTGCTGCAGCGACTGCTTCCTTCACGTCCATATTTTTACGTGCGCTGTCGAGGCGAATAAGCATTGGCAGGTTGACGCCCGCAATGACTTCGACATGCCCGGAGTTGAGCAGCGAAATAGACAAATTGGATGGTGTGCCGCCGAACAGGTCGGTCAGGATGATGACGCCCTCGCCGGTGTCGACATGTTTTATGCCCGCAGCGATTTCTTTGCGCCGACTTTCCATATCGTCGTGCGGTCCGATACATACCGTCGCTATCTGCTTTTGCGGGCCAACGACATGTTCAAGCGCGACAAGGAATTCCTCTGCCAGCCTGCCATGTGTGACCAAAATCAACCCGATCATGTGCGTTCGCTACCCCGTTTTGTCTTTTTCGTGTCAGCGCCGTTAGCAGGCCCCTCCAGCGCGTCAATCGGTCTTGACGTCAGATTACGATGTATGACTGTGGGTGCAAATCCCTCCTCACGCAACCAAATGCCGAACTGCTCAGCAACATG
>JBGSPK010000372.1:0-5625 GCA_041738665.1 Sphingorhabdus sp.
CAAGCTTACCCGGCGCAATCCCAAACGCCACGAAGCCCTCCGCTGCTGCCCGCTCTTTCAACGTGTTAACCAAATTTGTCTTGTGTCTTTTCACACGCCAATCCTATTCAGCACCCAGATCAAACAGGGCGCAATTCAGCATGTATGCAATAGAAGCAAAGGGACTGGTAAAGCAATTCGACGGATTTCGGGCCGTCGATGGCGTCGACCTCGCCGTCCCTGAAGGCAGCATTTACGGCATATTGGGCCCGAACGGCGCAGGCAAAACGACGATGCTGCGGACGGTGCTCGGCATAATCGACCCCGACGAAGGTGTCCGCACCTTGCTGGGTTCGGACCGCCCGATAACGCAGTCGCGTAACGTTGGGTATTTGCCCGAGGAACGCGGCCTTTATCAATCGATGCGCGCCGTCGACACGATTGCTTTCATGGGCGCGCTGCGTGGGATGCCGCTCAAGGAAGCAGCCAACAAAGGCCGTGCTTTGTTGGAAGAAGCTGGTCTCGGATACGCCGCCGACCGGCAGATTCGGCAACTGTCCAAAGGCATGGCGCAAACGGTGCAGCTGATGGGCACCATTGTTCACGACCCGAAACTGATTGTGCTCGACGAACCGTTTTCCGGGCTTGATGCGCTCAACCAGGCAAAGCTCGAAAAAATGATCCGCGCGCAGGCCGCCAAAGGTGTGACGGTGATTTTTTCAACCCATGTCATTGCGCATGCCGAGCGGCTGTGCGAGCGCATCGCTATCATTGCCAAGGGCAAGATTAGTTTTGACGGCTTGGTCTCCGAGGCGCGCGACCGTTTGCGTCCGCAAGTGCATCTGGAAACCGAATCTTTGGACGGCCCGTGGCGCACGTCGCTGCCCGCCGATACCAAGGCCGAGGGCCATTGGTGGCACTTCACACTGCCGGAAACAGGTGTCGAGCCATTGCTGACCGCGCTGGTTGAGGGCAAGGCGGGCATCAAGTCGCTGTCGATAGAGCGACCTGGTTTGCACGATGCCTTTGTCGCCATCGCAGGTGAAGCTGTCGCCGCCGAGATGGATGAACCTGTGGCAGGAGATTTGTTGTGAAAGAAATAATCCGCGCTGCTTTCGTGATCGCCCGTCGCGATTTCACCGCCATCATCTATTCAAAGGCGTTCATCTTTTTCCTGCTGGGTCCGTTTTTCCCGGTATTGGCTGGTGTTGCAGCCGGCAGCCTTGGCGGGCAAATCGCCAAGGAATCGGCGCAGCCCGTTATTGGCGTCGCCATGATCCAGGCAGATTCGGAAAAGCTACTCGCGGCGCGCCAAGCGCTCGCGAAAAGCATGGGCGAAAAATATTTTACCGAAATGAAAATTGTTGGTGATGCGGCAAAGGATCGAGGTGGCAATCCCCAGGATTATCTCAAGAAAAAAGAGGATAATCTCAGCGTCGTCGTCACCGGCTCCTTGGCCCAACCGGTGGTTACCGGCACCACCCGGTCGGTCGAACGCGAGCAAGCAGATATTGAATTGCTAGCTGGCTATGCGCGCAATCCGGGCGCTTTGATTTTGCCGAAATCCACATCGGATATCGTAGCCGAAACCGCCAATAACGACAAGCAGCTACGCACCGTTACGGCGCAGGGGGGGCAGATATTGGTATTCTTCCTGACGATGCTGCTTGCAGGCATGGTACTTTCAAATCTGGTCGAGGAAAAAGCCAACAAGATTATCGAAATACTGGCGGCATCAATCCCGATGGAATCGGTGTTTCTTGGCAAGCTGTTCGCGATGCTTGGAATGGCATTACTCGGAATCCTGGTGTGGACCAGCGTGGGCTTTATCGGGCTGCAATTTGTCGGAGGAAGCCTTCCCAGCTTCCCCACTCCAGCAGTGGGCTGGCCATTATTCATCGGACTGTGCTTCACCTATTTCATCCTGGCCTATCTGATGCTGGGTGCGTTGTTCCTCGGCATTGGCGCGATGGCGGCCACGGTCCGCGAGGTGCAGACCATTTCTATGCCGGTGACGATGGCGCAGCTGATTAACTTCTTTTTCGCATCCTACGCGCTCACCAAGACTGGCGAGCCCATCGAGAAATTCGCATCGATCTTCCCGTTCAGTTCGCCGTTCGCGATGATTGGAAGAGCCGCGCTGGAACCGACGCTGTGGCATCACGCTGTCGCAATTACTGGCCAGATCTTCTTCGCGGTCCTGTTGCTCCGCCTCGGCGTCATGCTGTTCAAAAAGAATGTCATGAAATCCGGAAACGCGGGCCGCATAAAGGAGGAAGGCAAGCGTAAATTGTTCGGGCTGATACCGGTTCGTGGATAGACCGCATTTTTCCTCAGACAAGTTGCATATCGAAACGGGATTGACATATTTGTAAGTAGTGGCAGTTTCAGACCGTTGAGAGGAGTCTACAAAATGGCCACTGCCCCCGTGTTCGAAAGCGATTCGCTTCCTTGGGAAATTAATCAGGCACCACATCATTGGGATGTGACGAAGCCTGAAATTTATGCCGAGGACCGCTGGCAATCGATATTCAAGGAAATGCGCGAGCGGGCTCCGATTAACAAGATCGAGGGTAGCGATTTTGGCGCTTACTGGAATGTAACAACGCTTAAGGCGATCCAGCATGTCGAGGCATTGCCGGACATATATTCGTCTTCGTTCGAACATGGCGGCATCACGCTGATCGATGATAACTCACTCGAGGAACCCATCCCCGAAGACCAGAAGATCGTCATGCCGATGTTCATTGCGATGGACCGGCCAAAGCATACCGAAGAACGCCGCGTCATTGCGCCAGCCTTTACGCCCGGCGAGATGGAGCGGATGTCGCACGATATTCGCAGCCGCACCGGTGAGTTGCTCGACACTTTGCCGGTCGGACAAGAATTTGACTGGGTCGATCTGGTATCGATCGAACTGACCACGCAAATGCTCGCGATCATATTCGACTTTCCCTGGGAAGACCGCCGCCTGCTGACCGAATGGTCGGATTGGGCCGGCGATGTCGAACTGTTCCGCACCGAGGAAACGCGCAAGGCACGCCTCGCGAAAATGTTTGAAATGGGCGCCTATTTTCAGCGCCTATGGGAGGAGCGCAAGGACCGGGGCGAAGCGCCAGACCTGATATCGCGCATGATCCATTCGCCGATGAAGGAGATGAACCAGTTCGAATATATGGGTAATCTCATCCTGCTGATTGTCGGTGGTAATGATACGACCCGAAATTCGATGTCGGGCTATGCTTATGGCCTGCACAGCTTTCAGGACGAGCGCGAAAAGCTGGAGAAAAACCCAGAGTTCATTCCCAATGCGGTCAGTGAAATCATCCGCTGGCAGACGCCGCTGGCCCATATGCGGCGTACAGCGACGCAGGATCATGACCTGTTCGGTGCGCCGATCAGGGCAGGCGACAAGATTGGCATGTGGTATCTGTCGGCCAATCGCGACGAGAGCGTGTTCAACAATCCTGACAAGTTGATCGTCGACCGCGAAAATGCGCGACGGCATTTGGCCTTTGGCTACGGCATCCATCGCTGCGTCGGCGCGCGCCTCGCCGAATTGCAGATCCGGATATTGCTTGAGGAAATGGCGAAGCGACGGTTGCGGCCCAATGTCGTCGCCGAACCTGACCGGGTCGCAGGCTGCTTTGTGCACGGCTACAAAAAGATGATGGTCGAGCTGTCGAAATATTGAGGTGAAACCTTTTGGCTGCGTGCAGCGTATTTATATCTGACAATAGTTAGAGGATGGTCGCCATGCAGTTTTCCAAACGCCAGTTTCTGTCGCTGACCAGCATCGGCGCCGCAGCCTTCATGTTCGGTTGCAGCAAGGATGCGACTGCCAAACCGCGCTATGCGGTGACGTACAGCGATGCCGAATGGCGCAAGCGATTATCGCCTGCTGCCTATCGGGTGCTGCGGCAAGAAGGCACTGAAACTCCTTACACCAGCCCACTCGACAAGGAAAAACGTCGCGGCACCTTTGTATGTGCCGGATGTAATCAGCGGTTGTTCTCATCGGCAACCAAGTTCGACAGCGGTACCGGCTGGCCAAGCTTTTACCAGCCCTTGGCAGGAGGCGTTGGTACCAGCACGGATTACAAAATCGGATTGCCTCGTACGGAGGTGCATTGCGCCCGTTGCGGTGGGCATCTGGGCCATGTGTTCAACGACGGGCCAAAGCCAACGGGCAAACGCTATTGCATGAATGGCGTCGCCATGAAATTCGTCGCAGGCTGACGGGCGCTATTTAGGTTCGCCAATTCCTGAAAAGTCGAGATCGGCTGGCTTTTTCGCCGCGTCGGCTTTGTCATGATTTTCGATGATCGAGACAATTGCACTCGAACGCCCGTCCTGCTTTGCATAATCCAGTGCCGAATACCCCGCCCGGCTGTCTTTTTTGTCCGGATTAGCACCAGCTTTTAGAAGCGCGCGGACGGCTTCGGCATTGCGCAGCTGCACAGCCAAAATCAACGCCGTTTCGCCCGAGCGATTGGTTTGGTCAACCTGCGCCTTTTTTTGGACCAGCCAATCAATACCATCTACGTAGCCGAGCTGAGTCGCCAGCATCAAAGGTGTCGTGCCTTTTTTGTCCGCAAGATTGGGGTTCGCACCCTTTTGCAGAAGATAGCCAAGCCAAGTCGAATCGCGCCGCTGTATGACGATATGCAGCGCGGTTTCGCCGGTGGTGACATCGCGCGTATTGATTATAACGCTCCCGGGTTCGGCCAGAAATTTTTCAGCCTCTTCGCCTTTGCGGTCCTTGACCGCTTTCAGGAAATTATAGCTGTCTGAGAATTGCGCATATGCGGCAGGTGCAATCAAGCCACCCGCAACTGGAAGCATCGCACCGGCGGCGAAAGCCAAAACCAAATTCTTCTTCAAGGAAACTTGCCCCATTTTTTCAATACCCAAAAAGCTTGATATCGCGGCATTAGCAGACCATGTCTGGCCCCGCTATGAACAAAACTCTCCCAATCGCTCTATCCGCCGCACTTTTGCTTTCCGCCTGCAATAATGAGCCAACCCAAATTCCATTATCTTCCGCGCCGCTCGCTGGGGCCGCAATCGGCGGCGATTTCAGCCTGACCGATCAGGATGGCAAGAAACGTACCTATAAGGAATTCGACGGGCAATATCGCATCGTCTATTTCGGTTACACCAACTGCCCTGATATCTGCACGCCGGACATGCAGAATTTGATGGCGGGTCTGAAGGCGTTCGAAAAGTCCAGCCCCGACCTCGCCGCGAAAATCCAGCCGATATTTATCACCGTCGATCCGAAGCGCGACACGCCTGAAATACTGAAACAATTTGTCGGTGCCTTTCACCCGCGCGCCATCGGCCTGACTGGCACCGACGCTGAAATCGCCGATGCGACCAAGAAATTCGCGATCTATTCGAGCCGTGTCGAGGGATCTTCGCCCGAAAGCTATTTGATGAGCCACAGCCAGACACCCTATTTGATGGCACCCGACGGCAAGCCTCTGGCAATTCTCCCGGCCGACCAGCCAAAGACCGATGCCAATGAAGGCGCACCGAAACTGGTCGAGGCGGAACTCGCCAAATGGGTTCGGTGACCGACCAAGCGAAATTCTGGGAAGCCCCCATCGAAAGTCTTGACCGCGCGCAATGGGAAGCCTTGTG
>JBGSPK010000397.1:0-5245 GCA_041738665.1 Sphingorhabdus sp.
TGTTCGCGGGCCCGAGAATATCGTCTGCCCGCCGGGGTGCGGACATTCACTGGATAGCGTGATGAAAAATCGACGAGTTGCGATAAGGCAATATCGGGGCGTGGGAATCTACGTGCGGCAATTTACGTAGTTGCCAGACGCCAGGATATTCTATCGCTTACGACGGCAGGTGTCCGAACAATAGAGGACGTTATCCCATTCCTTCGCCCATTTTTTTCGCCATGTGAACGGACGTTGGCACTGCAGGCAAATCTTGCTGGGAAGGTCGCTCTTTTTTCGCATTTTGGGCATCACCATCCGTCTTAGCCCATTCGCGGCAAACCGCCACAAAGTTGTATTTTTGTCACCTTGGCGACGATATTTTCAACGCGGTAACTAAGTGATTGCTGCGCAGCATTTATCTCGATATTGCTGCAGCAATGCCTTTCGGCAGCTCAGCGGGATGCTGGGGGGCAATAAAAAATTCATCCCCAAGAAAAACCCGGAAAAACCGGGACCGACCAAACAGGAGAGAGAAACATGAAATTGGGAAACCGCGTCTTCAAGACGGCTATGCTATCCACTATCAGTATTGCGTCAATGGGGCTGGCCTCCACCGCTTATGCGCAGGACGAAGCGCCACAGGCCGAAGAAGCCGTCGATGAAAGCGTCATAATCGTAACCGCTACAAAGCGCGAACAAACGCTGCAGGAAATTCCAATTTCGGTATCCGTCACCAGCGCCGAAACTATTGAGCGCGCGCAGGTCCGCGACCTTATCGACCTCCAGACGCTGGTTCCCTCGCTCAAGGTCGGCCAGCTCCAAAGCTCTGCCAACACCAACTTTATCATTCGCGGTTTCGGTAACGGCGCCAACAACGCCGGTATCGAGCCCTCGGTCGGTGTGTTTATCGACGGCGTGTATCGTTCGCGTTCGGCGGCCCAGATTGGCGACCTTGCAAATATCCAGCGTGTCGAGGTTTTGCGGGGACCGCAGTCAACATTGTTCGGCAAGAACGCGTCGGCGGGTATCATCAGCATCGTTACCAAGGCACCGCAATATGAATTTGGCGGCGGCGTCGAGGTTTCCTACGGCAATTACGACGCAATTGTAGTGCGCGGCAATTTGACGGGCCCTATTTCCGATAATATCGCAGTGGCAATCGAAGGAAATTACAATAAGCGCGACGGCTATATCAACGTCGTCAACCTCGGCACAGATTCCAACAATCGTAATCGCTGGGGTGTTCGCGGTCAGATACTGATCGAGCCAAGCGACACGTTCAAGGTTCGACTGATTGCCGATTACGACAAGATTGATGAAGAATGCTGCGGAGTTGCAAATGTGGTCAATGGACCAACGGGCGCAATCATCGGCGCAATCGGCGGAAATTTGAATCGCAACCAGCCTTATTCTTACGATGTATTCCAGAACTTCGAATCGGTGAACAAGATCAAGAATTATGGTATTTCCGGACAGGCTGATTTCGAACTGAGCGACACGCTTTCGCTTACAAGCATCACGGCCTATCGCGGCGTGGATTCATACACCGATCAAGACTCCGATTTCACCAGCGCCGATTTGCTTCGTAAGAACAGTTCGGACACCGGCATCAAAACCTTTACGCAGGAACTCCGTCTTGCGTCGAACTTCGACGGACCGATCAATTTCCTTCTCGGCGGATATTACTTTAACGAGAAGATCGATATCATCAATGACATCGAATATGGCGCACAGTTCCGGGCGTTCAGCAATCAGTTGATCCTGGGCGCTACACGCGGGGCGCTTAGCCTTTTCCCAACTGGCGGTGCTGCGATTCCACTCGATGCAACATTCGGGGCGCTTGAAGGTGCGCCAGGGCGCTACATCGGCCAGTTCGGTGCTGCCGGTCAGGGCCTGGAAGAAGTATTCACGCTCAAGGACACGGCTTATTCGATTTTCGGCACCGTCGATTTCGCGATTACCGACAAGCTCATCCTGACAGGTGGATTTAACTACACCAAAGACAAGAAGCGCTACAGCGGCAATATCGTGTCGACCGACGTGTTTTCAGCGGTCAATTTCAACGCGCCGCAATATGCACCATTCCGGCAGGCATTGTTGATTGGCGGTGGCGTAGATCCGGCAACAGCAGCATTTCTCGCGGCAAATCCGACATTCAACGCGCAAGCGAATCCGTTGAATGGCCTGCGGCCGCTGCAGTTCTTGCCGCCATTCCTGAATTTTCCCAATGCGGTGGAAAGCGGCCGTACCGACGATAGCGATTTGTCTTATTCCGTTCGCCTCGCCTACGAATTCAGCAGCAACATCAACGCCTATTTGAGCTATGCGACCGGTTTCAAAGCCAGTTCGGTAAACCTGTCGCGCGACAGTCGGCCAGCGCCATCCGATCAAGCTGCGTTGACTACAGCAGGCCTGACTCGCGTCAACCAGACTTACGGTTCGCGCTTTGCCGGTCCGGAAGATGCGACGGTGTATGAATTCGGTCTCAAGGGTAAATTCGACGGCTTCGGCTTCAACTTGGCCATATTTAAACAAACCCTGGAAGGATTTCAGAGCAATGTCTTCCAAGGAACCGGCTTCGTTCTTGGCAATGCCGAGAAGCAGTCGACAAAGGGCATGGAAATCGATGCAACAATCACACCAACTCCGGGTCTGAATTTTACCGCATCATATACCTATCTCGACCCTAAATATGATTTGTTTACCGGCGGTTCGGCGTTCAATCCGGCGACCAATACGGTTGTTCCGACTAACCTCACCGGACGGACGCCTAGTGGCATTTCGAAGCACAGCGTCTCGGTCGGCGGCACGTATAATATCGAAGTGGGTGGCGGCAACGAATTGATCCTTCATGCCGATTACCAGCTCAATAGCGCGTTCCAGATCGCGCAGGGACTTACTAACAAAGCGGCCATTGAATCGCTCAATGCTTCGATTGCCTTTGCGTTTGATAACGGCCTGGAGCTTAGCGTCTGGGGTCGCAACCTGACCGAACCGCAATACAACCCGGTTCTGTTCCCGTCCGTCGCGCAGTCGGGTAGCATTTCGGGTTACCCGCCACCGCCGCGCTTCTATGGTGCATCGGCGAAGTTCAAGTTCTAAACACCTAATCTTTGTGGGGGAGATGGCCGGGGCAGCATTGCTGCTCCGGCTTTTTCTTTGGATCAGCATTAGCGGCTGACAAGCCGAAGCTATATACTGCAAATGCCGTTCTCGTTGGAAAGGTGCTACCCGCGCTTGCGCTTGGCAGTTTTCACTAAAATCATGCCCCGCATGATTTTTATACGCGAAAAATGGTGCCCGAGGGCGGATTTGAACCACCGACACGCGGATTTTCAATCCGCTGCTCTACCCCTGAGCTACTCGGGCTACACGGCAAAACCGCGTGGGAGCGCAGCCTATAGAGAGGCGATACGCCCCTTGGCAAGCGCAAAATCAGTCGCGGTCATCCATGTCGATGCTGTCTTCATAATCCGCCAGCGGACCGGGGACGCGATAGCCCTCATCGAGCCATTTCAACAAGTCGCGATCTTTGCAGCCTCTGCTGCAAAATGGCTTAAATTCGGGACTTTCAGGTTTCCGACAGAGCGGACATGTATTAGCTTTGCGCGACATGCACATGTCCATAGCCCGAGGCGTTCTCATCGGCAATAATCTCGAGACGAGCACCCGTCAGCCGCTCGCATGATTGAGTAAAGGATTGCCATTTATGCGACGTCAACAGCGTGGTGATTTCGGGGCGAGCGGTGATGATGCGTGGCCCGAAGCCCGACGATGTCGCAGCCTCGCGCAAAAGCGATAATGCCTGCGTCTCATCAGATGGTGACGCGATGCGCGAGCCGAACAGATGGTCGAGCACCGATGGCCGTGGACGCGCCCGCACCACCTGCATCAGGCCATAGCCGTTTATCGCGCTGCGTTCGAACGGCCGTGGGTCATGCGCGGCGTTGGCATCGAACGCTTCGGCGATTGCGATGCGGCTTGCCTTTGAATCGACGGCAACAAAATCGATCATGACCATCGCCCCGACCTGATAAAGTCGCAGCAGCCGCGCAATCTCTTTGGCCGCGAGCAGGTTGAGAGCCATCGGGTCACCTATGCCGTCGACATCGAAAACCAATCCGGCCTTGGTGCGCTGAAAGCTTACTGTCGCGTCACCAATATGCGTTGCGCCTGCGATGGCAGCATCAAATGCATCATTGAACGACTGATTGCATACGGTATCTGCCTTAAGCGCAGACAGATGACCATCCCACAAGCCGTCTTTGTCGCGCGATACTTCGGGCATTGCCTCCAGCACCCTGCCCTCGGCTGGCTTCACCCTGCCGGGCTCGGCAATAGCCTCGCGCGTGATTTCAAGCACGACGCGCGCGCCTTCTGCCGCGTTTGCCTTGCCCCGAATAAGAATCTCGGCCCCGTCATCCGGCGCCACATAGGAACCCGAAGGTGTCTTCCTGTCGATCCTGCCTGCGCCGACCTCGCCCAAAGCCCAGTGCAAATCGCGCTGAATATGGATTTCGACAATTTGGCCGTCTTCGACCAAGGCGGCGCGGCGCTCGCCGGGCGCAGGGTCGCGCCAGATTTCAGCCAAGCGGATAGCCAGCTGCACGCAGCAAAGCCCGGGTTTCATAAAGCGGCAGACCAATAACGCCCGAATGGCTTCCTGCCATCCAGTCGATCAAAGCTTCCGCCCTGCCCTGGATAGCGTAACCGCCTGCCTTGCCCAGTCCTTCACCGCTTTCGATATAGTTTTGAATTTCCTCGTCGCTCAATCGCTTGAACCTGACGATGCTGTCGCAAATCCGGCTGCGCAGCCGGCCATCGGCGTCGATCACCGCAACCGCGCTCAGTACATGATGCCGCCGCCCGCTCAGTAGCTGGAGAAATCCACGCTGCATCTCGGCATCTGCAGCCTGTTGCAATATCCGGCGGCCAACCGCAACAGTCGTATCCCCGGCAATGATAATTTCACCTGCACCACGCGTCACCGCCTGCGCTTTTTCTTCTGCCATGCGCAATGCATAGACACGCGGCACCTCGGCTTTGCGGGGATTCTCATCAATGTCGGGGGAAGCAACGCGCGCTGGTTCCACGCCCAGCCGCGCCAGCAAATCGCGGCGGCGCGGGCTTGATGATGCGAGAACGAGTTGCGGCATGACCCGCAATTTCCGGCTATTTAAAGCGGTAGGTGATCCGGCCCTTGGTCAGATCATAAGGGGTCAATTCGCAGAGCACTTCGTCACCGACGAGCACGCGGATACGG
>JBGSPK010000399.1:0-4499 GCA_041738665.1 Sphingorhabdus sp.
GCGCCGGTTGTAACCCCGGTTTTGCCGTCGCAGGACATGAAGGCCTTGTGCGGTTGCCATTTGACCGACTGCGCCGGGTCAGCTTTGCCCTTCAAATATTCCTGCGCAAGCACGGGTTGCGGGACAAACATGGTCGCGTCCCTGGCGGCGGTCTCGCGAAATGCGGTCCACTGGCCTTTTTCCTGCGCCAGTTGATTGAAACCGATTTCTGCTGCGATAATCGCGCTCGGATTGGCAATTTTCGGTTCGAAGCTGCGCACATCGGCGGAGGGTCCGCTCGCGCAGCCAGCCAGCGAGAGCGTCAGCACAAGAAAGCCGAATCGTTTCATGACGTCATAATCCTTCAGGTGCGGCCATGTCGGCGCGGCGATAGGCAGCAACCAGCGTGTTGCGCAACAGGCATGCGATGGTCATCGGCCCGACGCCGCCCGGTACCGGCGTAATCGCGCCAACATGGTCCAACGTCTCATCAAAGGCAACATCACCGACGAGGCGGCCTTTGGTTTCGCCCTCGGCGGGGGCAAGCCGGTTGATGCCGACATCGATTACCACTGCGCCTTTCTTAAGCCAGTCGCCCCTGACCATTTCAGCCCGACCCACCGCAGCAACGACGATATCTGCACAGCGGACGACATCAGCCAAGTCCTGCGTCCGGCTGTGCGCGATGGTGACCGTGCAATTCTCGGCGAGCAACAGCTGCGCCATTGGTTTACCGACAATGTTAGAGCGACCGATGACCACGGCATTTTTGCCGGAAAGATCGCCGATGCGGTCCTTGAGCAACATCAGGCAGCCCAACGGTGTGCAGGGAACAAATGCCTCCTCGCCCACCGCCAGCCGTCCTGCATTGACGACATGAAAACCGTCCACATCCTTTGCGGGCTCGATAGTGGCAATAACGGCCTTGTCATCGATATGCGGCGGCAATGGCAGTTGGACCAATATGCCATCCACGGCATCGTCAGCGTTGAGTTTTTGGACCAGTGCGATCAACTCGCTCTGTGAAATGTCATCAGGCAGTCGATGCTCGAAGCTTTCCATCCCTGCCTCGATAGTCGCCTTCTTCTTCGAACCCACATAGACCTGACTCGCAGGATCGTCACCGACCAGCACCACGGCCAGTCCGGGCTTGCGGTTCGCTTGCGCGGCAAATGCGGGAACGGCTGCCGCCACGCGTTGACGCAGGCCAGCAGCAAATGCCTTGCCATCTATGATTTTGTCAGCGCTCACATTCCCGCCGAAGCAATGTCATTGGCAAGGCCCATGAGCAACATTTGCACTATGCGCAGCCCGATAAGCAAAACCATCGGCGAAAAATCAATCATGCCGGTATCAGGCATGATCTTGCGAATGGGCTTTAAAAAAGGATCGAGGATTTTGTTGAGCGATTCCCAGATCGCTGAGACGATATTATTGGAAAGGCTAAGCACATTGAATGCCAGCAACAGGCTAAGGATGAACTGGACAATGACTACCGTCGAAAGGATGGTGGCCAGATAGCCAATGATTGAAATAAGCGCGAGAAGCATGGATTTCTCCGAGGATGAACAGGCTTTTGCAATTAGCCGAGCCGATGCGCTGTATCAACCAGATAAAACAGCACAGAGTCACCCTAGGCGTGAATCAACGTTCCCGCACCTTCATCGGTGAACATTTCGATGAGCATTGCGTGGGCCACGCGCCCGTCGAGAATAACAGCCGCGTCGACGCCTGCGCCAACCGCCGCGACGCAGGTTTCGATCTTGGGAATCATCCCGCCGCTAATCGTTCCATCAGCCTGCAATGCGGCGATGGCTTTGGGGTCCAGATCGGTCAGCAACTGACCTGATTTGTCGAGCACACCTGCAACATCGGTGAGCAAAAATAGCCGCGATGCGCCCAATGCGCCGGCAATAGCGCCCGCCATCGTATCCGCGTTGATATTATAAGTATGGCCATCGTCGCCAACACCAATCGGCGCGATTACCGGGATCATCCCGGCGCCGCTGATTGTGTCGATGACGCTGCGGTCAACATGCTGCGGTTCGCCGACAAAGCCGAGATCGATGCTGCGTTCGATGTTGCTGTCAGGGTCCTTCTGCGTCCGTTGCACTTTGGTGGCGCGAACAAAGTCGCCATCCTTGCCTGATATGCCGAGCGCCTTGCCGCCTGCGGCATTAATCCAGCCAACCAGTTCCTTGTTGATCGCGCCTGACAATACCATTTCGGCCACCTTGGCGGTTTCTGCATCGGTGACACGCAGGCCATCGACAAATTCGCTTTCGACACCAAGCTTCTTGAGCATCGCGCCAATTTGCGGTCCGCCGCCATGGACCACGACAGGATTGATACCAACCGCCTTCAGCAACACAATATCCGCCGCAAAGTCCTGCGCCAGTGCGGCATCGCCCATGGCATGGCCGCCATATTTGACGACAAAGGTCTTGCCCGCATAGCGCTGCAAATAAGGCAGCGCCTCGGTAAGCGTTTCGGCCTTGGCGAGATTGATGGGGTCGATTGTCATGCCGAAGGCGCTTCGTCCAGCTTCCGGCCAATGCGCACAACGAGCGCGATGACCAGTGGCACCATGACCGCCGACAGAACAATCTTGGCAATCATCTGCCCGACCATCAGGTCGGCAATCGGACGCACGCCGTAAAAGGACACGGTGATGAAAATCAGCGTATCGACAATCTGCGACAATGCCGCCGCAATGAATCCACGAATGGCAAGGAACTTGCCCGATGTCCCTTTCAGTCGCGCAAACAACCACACATTGAGCGACACCGAAACGCCGTAGGCGATGATGCCTGCTGCCATCATCCGCCCGCTTTGGCCGACGATGATCGGGAAAGCTTCCTTGGCGGGTTCATACATTCCGGGATCGGTCGGCAATTGCAGCACAAAATAAGAGAGGCCGATGGCGATAAACAATGGCACGAAACCATAACGCACGAGCCTGTCGGCAACCGCTCGGCCGTGCAGCTCTGCAATCGCACTCGATACCGCAATCAGCGTCAAGAATGGGAATATCCCCGCCTCGACCGCAAGCGGACCAATACCAACCTGCTTGGCGCCAAGAAATCCACCCAGGGGAACCATGCCGCCATAGAAAATCGCGAACACGAATAAAGAGCGAGGAATGGCGGCCAATGAAACGCCTGATGTGGTTTGGTCAGTCATCCAAAACTGACTAGCGTCTAATTTTATTGGCGCAAGGCTATGCTTGGCGCTAGGTAACAGGCAACAATCGGGGGTCGGAGTTTTTCATGCAGATTTTGATGAGCCTTGCGGGCATGATCGTGATTCTGGCGATTGCGGTTTTGCTGTCATCCAACCGTCGCGCGATCAAGCTCCGCGTGGTTGGGGCGGCTTTCGCGTTGCAGGCGAGCCTTGCGGCATTGGTGCTTTATGTGCCGTGGGGCAAAAATGTGCTTCAGGTTATGTCGAATGGGGTCTCAAATCTTTTGGGCTATGCTGCTGCAGGGACCAACTTCATCTTCGGTCCGCTCGCATCGCCCGAAATCGGTGGGAACAGCTTTGCCATCGCTGCATTGCCCGTCATCATCTTCTTCGCCTCGCTGATTTCGATCCTCTATTATCTCGGCATCATGCAATATGTAATCCGCTGGATCGGTGGCGGTTTGCAGAAAGTCACCGGCATATCCAAAGTCGAAAGTCTGTGCGCGGCTGCCAACATCTTCGTTGGTCAGTCAGAATCGCCTTTGGTCATTCGTCCCTATCTCGCGAGCCTTAAGCCCGAGCAGCTATTTTGCGTCATGACCGTCGGCATGGCGGGGGTAGCAGGGACAATTCTCGCCGCGTACGCATCGATGGGCATTCGCATCGATTATCTCTTGGCTGCAGCATTCATGTCGGCCCCCGGCGGCATTTTGATGGCGAAGTTGATGATGCCCGATCCATTGCCACTGCCAGCGGAAATCAGGGTCGGCAATCTCGA
This sequence comes from Sphingorhabdus sp., assembly GCA_041738665.1. Classification (GTDB taxonomy): domain Bacteria; phylum Pseudomonadota; class Alphaproteobacteria; order Sphingomonadales; family Sphingomonadaceae; genus Sphingorhabdus_B. The sequence goes on from JBGSPK010000399.1 coordinate 3,941, forward strand.
CCCCGCGCCGCCTGCAGGAATGGCGGCTGCCGCGCTTAACCGTGCTGATGTCACCCATCAGCCGGGGGTTCGCCATGACGACGAACCCGAAATGGCACATGATGATGGCGAGGAAAAGCCAGCGAACATCATCATGGCTGCAGCCCAAGGCGCACAGACAGGCGTCAAACTTGCCGTCGCGGTCGGCGCGATGGTACTGGCATTCGTGGCTTTGGTCGCACTTGCAAACGGCATCTTGGGCGGAATTGGTGGATGGTTCGGGCAGCCTGACCTCAGCTTCCAGCAAATCGTCGGCTATGTATTCGCGCCAATCATGTATTTGCTGGGCGTGCCCTGGAATGAGGCTATCCAAGCGGGTGGGTTATTCGGTACCAAGATCGTACTCAATGAATTTGTGGCATTTATCGATCTTGGCGCGCTGAAGACATTATCTCCAACGACTGTTGGAATCGTCACTTTTGCTCTTTGCGGATTTGCCAATTTCAGCTCGATTGCCATCCAGATGGCAGTGACCGGCGGCCTCGCTCCCAACCAGCGCCCGATGATTGCAAAGCTTGGC
>JBGSPK010000405.1:0-3297 GCA_041738665.1 Sphingorhabdus sp.
AGTGTCGAGTCCTTGGACCAGCGCCGCCGGGGATTATTGTTTCAAGCAAAGACAGGGACCGCACATGACCCGCCGCCGTAAAATCTATGAAGGCAAGGCCAAGATACTTTATGAAGGCCCCGAACCTGGCACGCTGATTCAATATTTCAAGGATGATGCAACCGCATTCAATGCCCAGAAAAAGGGTACGATTGCAGGGAAAGGTGTCATCAACAACCGCGTTTCGGAGCATGTCTTCACGCGGCTCAGCCATATCGGCATTCCAACTCACTTCATCCGCCGCCTAAACATGCGTGAGCAGCTGATCCGCCAGGTCGAGATTGTGCCGATTGAAGTGATTGTGCGCAACGTTGCTGCTGGCACCTTGTCCAAGCGGCTTGGCATCGAGGAAGGCACACCCCTTCCGCATACCTTGCTCGAATATTGCTACAAGGACGACAGTCTGGGCGATCCGTTGATCGCTGAAGAGCACATCGCCTGCTTCGGCTGGGCGACGCAGGAGGAAATGCAGGACATTTCATCGATGGCGATCCGCATCAACGATTTCATGTGCGGTATGTTTGCCGCAATCGGCATCCGTCTTATCGATTTCAAACTGGAATTCGGTCGCCTGTTCGACGGTGATTTCTCACGCATCATCCTAGCCGACGAGATCAGCCCCGATGGCTGCCGTCTGTGGGACATCGAAACCGGTGAGAAGCTCGACAAGGACCGCTTTCGCCGCGATCTTGGCGGAGAGGCTGAGGCTTATCAGGAAGTTGCACGCCGTTTGGGTCTGATGCCGGAGGAAACCGAAGGCGCCGTACTCGATATGGTGAGCCACCGCTTGCGCAAGGGCAAATAGCACTAAGTGACGAAAAGCAGGTTTATCGGCGGCTGGATTACGGTGCTTGTGACGCTTGCGAGCCCTGCATTTTCCGCGCCTGACAAGGCTCCACCCGGCGCCGATCGTACGGCGCCGTGGAATGCAGAAACGTCGGACCTCGAACCGGATAGCAGCATCATATACGGCAAACTACCGAATGGCTTGCGCTACGCCATCCGCCCCAATCAACGGCCACAAAATCAGGTTCTTGTCCGAATGGCACTCGACTTCGGTTCAGCTGCCGAAGCGGAGAACGAGCAGGGCCTCGCGCATTTTATCGAGCATATGGCGTTCAACGGGACCACGAATGTCGCAGAAGGCGAGATGGTCAAAATGCTCGAACGGCTCGGGCTTTCGTTCGGCGCCGATACCAATGCTTCAACAGGCTATACCCAGACACAATATAAGCTCGACCTGCCCAAAGCCGACCCGACTCTCATCGAACGATCATTATTCCTGATGCGAGAGACGGCCAGCGAATTGCTTTTCAATCCCGACGCAGTGAACCGCGAACGCGGTGTCGTGATAGCGGAAATGCGGGAACGTGAGAATTTCGGTTTCCAAAGCGCACGGGCAGCCAATAGCCTGTTTTATCCCGACACCTATTTTTCGACGCGCTATCCCATCGGCAAGTTGAATGTGCTCGAAACCGCGCCAGCCGAGCGGATGAAGGCGCTATACCAAAAATGGTACCGCCCCGACCGGACCAAAATCATTGTTGTGGGGCCGGTGGATACTGCAGCTATCGAGCGCGAGATTGTAGCCAAGTTTTCGAGCTGGAAGGCCGATAGTAGGCCGCTTGGCGACATCGAAACTTGCACCGTCGATATCAATCGCAAAATTTCGGCAGGAAGCTTTACCCATCCTGAAATCGGCGAAGCGATAGGCGTGCAACAAATCATTTCCGACAAGGTGCGCCCAGATTCGGTGGACCGGGCGTTGACCGAGTTGAAGATGCAGATCGCAGGGTCCATAATTTCGCAGCGGATGAGTAGGCGCTCGCGTGATGAAGATGTACCGTTTCTGGGTGGCGGCCTGACTTTTGATATCGGATTTTGCGACCAATATGCACGTATCGGCTTTACCGCGTCGGGTAAGGACGGCAGCTGGCGAGAACTTTTGCCCTTTACCGAGCAAATTGTTCGCCAGGCTGTCCAGCATGGATTTTCCGCTACAGAAATCACCGAGCAGATAAGGCGCTTTGACTCAGCTTATGCAAATAATGCTAAGAGCGAAGCTACCAAGACAAGTGGCGCCATAGCCAATGAACTGGTCAGCCTGGACGAAGATGTACTGAATTCCGCCGGTTACAGGCAGCTTCTGTGGCTGCAATTGCGACCGTTCATGACCAAGGCATCTATCGACGCCGAATTTGCCAAATGGTTTGGTCAGCTTGACACGCCGCTAATGTTTTTGACGACAAAGCAAGGTGATGGGTTTGAGACAAAGCAGCTTGTCGAGGCCTACAATGCGAGCCGGTCGCTGGCATTGGCGGCGCCCAAAGTCCGCAATGGAAAGGTGTTCGCCTATACCGATTTCGGGCCAGCCGGAACTGTGGTCGAGGACAAGCATATCGCTGACCTCGGTATCCGCACCATCCGATTTGCCAATGGTGTTTTGCTCAATCTCAAAAAGACCGATTTTGAGAATAACAGTGTCCGCTATGCCCTGCGCATTGACGGTGGCGAGCTGCATTTCGGCAGAACAAAGGCTCCTCTGGCACGCCTGATGGCGGGAGCCTTTGTTTCGGGCGGACTCGAGGCGCATGACATTGAGGATTTGCGGTCATTGCTTGCAGGAACCACCGTGTCGCCCTCCTTTGCTTTGGCCGATGAATATTTCGGAAGCTATGGCGCAATCGCACCCGCCGACCTCGAACGGCAATTGCAGGTCATGGCAGCCTACACAAAATACCCCGCTTATAGCCAGAACGCGCTTCGTCTGTTCCGGCGGCCGTTGCCCGAAGCCTATGCGCGGCTCGACGCTACACCGGGTTCAGCCTTAAACATTGAGTCGGCAAAAATCATGACGGGCGACGACCCGCGTTTTGCTCTTGCGCCACTGGAAACGATGCAATCGCTGGATTTCGCAATGCTGAAGGAGGCTTTAGGCGATGCATTGGCAACCAACAGGCTCGAAATCGCACTCGTTGGTGATGTTGACGAAGAGGCTGCAATCAAGGCTGTCGCGCAAACGTTCGGGGCACTACCGGAGCGCAAAACTGCCGGCAATGCCTACACCGAAGAGCGAAAAACCAGTTGGGCCGAAGTCAGTGGAAATTTTGACATCCTCCATCGTGGCGAACGCAACCAGCTAAGCTGGCGACGGGTATGGCCGACCACCGACGATAGCGACCAGAAAGTGGCGCAATCGATGGACTTGCTGGCGCGGATGGTGACGCTTCGCCTGACCGATGAACTCCGCGAGAAGCT
>JBGSPK010000410.1:0-1905 GCA_041738665.1 Sphingorhabdus sp.
TCCGCACAGGTGAAGAGCGCGGTATTGCTCGCTGGCCTCAATGCGCCGGGCATTACCGAAGTCATCGAACCCATCCCCACCCGCGATCATAGCGAACGGATGTTGCGCGGATTCGGCGCGGATTTGACCGTCGAGGTGGACACAAACGGCGTGCGCCATATCCGCCTGATGGGCGAAGCAGACCTCAAGCCGCAAATCATAGAAGTCCCCGGCGACCCGTCTTCCGCCGCCTTCCCTATTGTCGCAGCCCTCATCACGCCGGGGAGCGAAGTCACCGTCACCCATGTCGGCATGAACCCGACGCGCACCGGCATTTACAAGATGCTTGAGGCGATGGGCGCGGACCTTACCTACTCGAATGAACGCGAAGTCGGTGGCGAACCAGTGGCCGATATCACTGCGCGCCATTCGGTATTGCGCGGGATTGAAGTGCCTCCAGACGTGGCACCAAGCATGATTGACGAGTTTCCAGTCTTCTTTGTCGCTGCCAGCGTCGCGCAAGGCCGGACAACCACGAGCGGTCTTGATGAATTGCGCGTCAAGGAAAGCGATCGGCTGGCGTTGATGGCGGAGGGACTCAAAGCCATCGGCGCAAACGTTGAGGAACGTGAAGACGGCCTAGTCATCGAAGGCAGCGGTGGCGAACCGCTTGAAGGCGGCGCAACCATCGCGAGCGCGCTCGACCACCGTCTCGCGATGAGTTTCGCGGTGGCGGGGCAACATTGCTACCGTGGCGTGACGGTGGACGACGTATCACCGATTGCGACCAGCTTTCCGACGTTCGAGGCGATCATCGACAATCTGAAAGTTCCAAATTGACCGAATATCTCTCGCCTTTTGCTGCTGACCTTATCGGTTTTGCAGGCAGTTTTTTCATTGTCGCGGCTTTCGCCTACAGTAACGTCACAACCCAGATGAACGCGTTGTGGTTCAACGTGTCAAACCTGCTCGGCGCGGCTTTGCTGACCATTTCGCTGACGGTGAATTACAATTTGCCGACGATGGTGCTGGAGGTGGTCTGGATGGCGATTGCGCTTTTCGGAATCTTCAAGGCACTTAAAACGCGGCGTGCGGACGACAAGCATCTGGGCGACGCCAAATGATCATCGCGGTCGACGGGCCGACTGCCTCCGGAAAAGGCACGTTGGCCAAGGCATTGGCTGCGCATTTCGGACTGCCTTTCATGGATACCGGTGTGCTGTACCGTGCAGTCGGGCGACAGGTACAGCTGAATAACGGCAATCCTGATAAACTGGCAGACGCACTTGCCGGCTGCGATTTTCCCGACACCTTGCTCGACGATGCCATGTTACGCACCGAAGAAACCGGCGGATTGGCAAGCCGGGTGTCGGTCCACCCAGCCGTCCGCGCGGCGCTCAACAAACGTCAGGTCGATTTCGCCAACCAAGCGGGCGGCGCTTTGCTCGACGGGCGCGATATCGGGACGGTGATTGCGCCGCACGCCGATGTGAAGCTCTTCGTAACCGCACCAGCGGAAATCCGCGCACGGCGGCGTCACGCAGAGATGCTGTCGCACGGGTTGAATGTGAACTTCGCTGACATATTGGCCGATATAGAGGCGCGCGATATTCGCGACAGCACCCGTGCCGACGCGCCATTAAAGCCCGCGAACGATGCCATCTTGCTTGATACCGGTGATTTGACTATAGGCGCAGCCGTTCAAGCCGCGATTGCGCTGGTCGAAGCCAAGCTTCACCTGAGCTAAACGGCGGGGCGTTGCTCAACCGACACCTCTTAAAACGAGCGCCTTATTGCTATTCGGGCAATGGGGCATTTCTGGTCAAAGACCATCGGAACCAACCGATTGGCCGGATAAAAACGTTAAGTTAGGATCACTCAAACATGGCAACTTCGCCAAACCCGACCCGCGACGATTTCGCGGCA
>JBGSPK010000416.1:0-1630 GCA_041738665.1 Sphingorhabdus sp.
AGCCAAAGCCAAAGGCAAAGCCAAAAAAGCAAAGGCTGTAATCGACGGCGCTTCTGTCGAGATACGCGTTGCCCAATCTTGCCCGCCGTCGGTCGCACCATGCCGGGTGATTGCGCAATATGACGCCGTTACGCCACGCCTGGAAGTTATCGACGAGGCCCAATAATAATGAACAGGCCGCAATGTTGTCCGCCCTTCTTTGGGGCATGATATGATCCGAATCCTGTCTGTCGGCTTGACGGCTGTGGCTGTTGCAGGTCTCCTTTCATCGTGCACGACGATTACGTCGGACGAGGCGATGCTTGTCGATCTTACATCCCATTCGCTTTATGATGTTCAAGCGACGTTGGACAAGCGGTCCGGGTCGGACGTACTCGAGGTCGAATTGACCGATGAGGAGCAGGCCCGGCAAATCGCGGGCGCTGGAGGCAATAGGCCGACTTATCTGCTGTTTCCCGAAGCTTTCGACAACGGGTCGATTGAAGTCCATATAGGCGCAGAACTGAATGGCAAAAGCGGCCCGGATGCGCGCGGATTTGCGGGAATATTATTCCATCATTCGGCAGTCGATGGAAGTTATGAGGCGGTTTATCTGCGCATGACGAACGGGACGCTGAACGAGCCTCCGCCACCGCCGCCGCGCAGCGAACGCGCCATCCAATATATCGCGCATCCGGATTTTCATTTCCCCGTGTCGCGCGAGAAATTTCCCGGGAAGTACGAAAAAGCCGCATCGGTGAAGGTCGGCACCGGTCGTCATCTGCTGCGACTGGATATCGACGGCAGCAACTTATCTGCATTTGTCGACGGCAAGTTAGTGCTGTCGCTGAACGACCTCCGCTTTGCCAACCGAAAGGGCAAGATGGGATTCTGGATCGGTGATGGCACGCGCGCCTATTTCTCTGATCTTAAAATCACGCGCCGCAAAAAATAAAGGGCCGGAGGTTAGCCTCCAGCCCTTTGTTATTCTTTGAGTGGTTCGCGTTAAGCGCCAGCAACATCCGCCAGATCGACCTTCAGGCCGGGGCCCATCGACGAGCTGATCGCGACCTTGCGAACATATTTGCCCTTTGATCCCGATGGCTTGCTCTTGATGACTGCATCGACCAACGCGTCGAAATTTTTGCGCAAGTCGGCGTCCGAGAAGCTTTTCTTGCCGATGCCGCTGTGGATAATGCCCTGTTTCTCAACGCGGAATTCAACCTGACCGGCTTTCGCAGCCTTCACGGCTTCAGCCACGTCCATGGTGACAGTGCCCAGCTTCGGGTTTGGCATGAGGCCCTTTGGACCCAGCGTTTTGCCGAGGCGGCCAACGATGCCCATCATGTCCGGCGTTGCGATAACGCGGTCATAATCGAGATTGCCAGCGAGCATGTCTTCCATCAGGTCTTCGGCACCGACTTTGTCAGCGCCCGCAGCAGTTGCCGCATCGGCCTTGTCACCGCGTGCGAACACGGCGACCTTCATTTCCTTGCCGGTACCAGCCGGTAGCGAAACCATGCCGCGCACCATCTGGTCAGCGTGACGTGGGTCAACGCCAAGGTTGAGCGCGATTTCGATGGTTTCGTCGAACTTGGCAGTCGCCAGTTCCTTGATGGTCTTGATGGCTTCGTCCACGCCATAGAGCTTT
>JBGSPK010000419.1:0-19057 GCA_041738665.1 Sphingorhabdus sp.
CACCATGCGCGTGAAAAACATTCTTTGCGATATCAAGACCAATGGTAGTAAGTTGTGACACGGACGCCTCCTTTAGATGGTGTTCAACACCTCCATCATGGCACATAAATGCCGCCGGGGGGCGTCCACCCCATCACAACACGGTGCCAGTTGGCGGCGGCGGTCCCTGGTTCACTTTTGGGCGCGAGCATTGGTTTCCCAATGTCATGCCGGTGCTTATTCCTGCTGCAACGCCTGGACATGCAGTTGCTCCGGTTCAGGTGTCAGCTCGGGCGCTTGAACGTCGGCTTGATCGTGAATTCCGTATGGAAGAAATGGATCCAGATGGTCGCAAGATGGGACGGCGGGCACTACCGTCGCTGCCCAACGCTAATGGTGACACATTATCTGAGCATCTGATCGATCTGACATGGAATTTTGATCCGAGCCGTCGGCTGCGCTTCTACCAGTTCGATCCGCTGCATCATGACGTCGCCGTGTTCTCGATGCATTGATCAGCGAAATGACCTCCGCCCTTAGGGGCGGAGGTCATAGTCGGAGGTTTCTATGAAGTTACGGCAGTTTGATCGAACTAAATCGGCGCAATTTATTAGATTGGCGATCATTTCGTGCATTGCGATGACTTCGGTTAGCGCCGGGTCACAATCGAACATCAGCCGAACGTTCGCCGACTATATCCCACCGTCCGTCACTTTAGTGAAGACAACAAAAAAACCGGTTTCTTTTGCACATTTGGTGGATGGGTCGCGCCCGGTCGTGCTGGAGTTCTTTTACACTTCATGCACGACCATTTGCGGCATGCAGACATCGACGTTGGCCGGTGCGCAAAAAGGCCTTGGCAAGGGCGTGACTATCGTCTCTGTCTCGATCGATCCCGAATATGAAACGCCGACACGTTTGCGCGAATATTCCAGCAACTTTCCGGTCGGTGCGAATTGGCACATCCTAACTGGCAAGCGATCAGATATTACACGCATTCTGACAGCCTTTGATGCCAGGCCTTTTGGCGATAACAAGATGCTTCATCGGCCTTATGTATTCATCCGACCGGCAGCGGGACGGCAGTGGGTAAGACTTGAAGGCCTGGCGAACAGCAAGCACATTGTGGCAGAGGTACGCAGCGCAATTGCACATCCGCCACCAAAGTCATCGACAATGGTCGGTCTGCGCAAATCGATCAATCGAATGATTGGTAGCGGATGGTAGCCGCCGCAAAGCGATTGGCGGCACTGCTGATCCTCTTTTTTATCATTCCAGTTTCACCGGTAATCGCTGCGGAAAGTAAGACGTCGAGTGATGATTCTCTGCAATCGCTGATCGATCTGGGCAAAAGACTATATAAGACCGGTGTCGGTACATCGGGCAAGCCGGTCGCGGCCATCGACATTTCCGGACAACGGGTTTTCGCACCGCAATTTCATTGCGTCGCATGTCATCGCGCCAGCGGATATGGATCAAAAGAAGGAGGCGTTTACATCCCCCCTATTGTCGCCAAGATATTATACCAGCCGATGAAGCCTGATCGTGCCCGCGCGTTTAACGGCATGTATTTTCAGGACCAGAATGCAGAAATGTCCGCGCGGATCAATTCAGCACGCACGCGTCCAGGCTATGATCTCACCAGCCTTGCAAGGGTACTGCGGACGGGGGTGGATGCAGCAAGTGAACCTATACCCCATGCTATGCCGCGTTTTGAAGTTTCGGACAGGGATGTCGAGGCTCTCGATGCGTGGCTTCGCACGCTGTCGGCAATTCCCGATCCAGGCGTGGATGCGACAACGATGCATTTTGCCGTGATCATTTCAGACAAAACGCCAGCGCTTACGCAAAAGGCCGTTCTCGAAACATCTCGCGTCTTTTTCGAGCGCATGAACAAAAACATCGCTGGCGACCGTAGCAGACCGAATTTCTCGCCTTTATTCCGCTCGGAATTTGCTTCGTTCTGGCGCGACTGGTCGCTCCATATCTGGACCTTGCATGGCGATGAAACAACATGGCCGCAGCAACTATCGGACTATTATGCCGCTGCGCCTGTGTTCGCGGTCATTGGCGGTGCAGTGGCCGCACCATGGCAGCCAATCAGCGATTTTTGCGATGAGCAAAAGCTACCGTGCCTGTTTCCGCTGACTGATATGCCTCCCGCTGAGACGTTTGCTGCCGGTTACACATTATATAGCTATGGCGGCCTTCCGCTCGAAGCGAGGGCAATGGCTCAGTTTTTGGGGGCTGACCCAGGTCGACGCAAAATTGTCCAACTTGCCATTGATGGACCACGCGGTTCTACTCCTGCGACGATCTTCGCTCAAGAAATGCGGCAGTTTTCGTCCAAACATGATGTGCAGACCATTGGCGTTGCGCGAAATTCGTGGGCGCAGGCAATTGAACAAGTCAGCCGAACGGCCGGAAATGATGATGTGCTGGTGTTGTGGCCGGGGGATGATGCCAAAGCAGCGGTCGCGGCACTTGCTAAGACAGCTCCTGCCGCCGGCCGCATAATTCTGGCGGCACAAGCGGAGCCCTTTGCCGTGGAAATGCTTACCGGCACGCCCTTGGCTCAACGGGTACGTCTGATGCACCCGACAGAGCTTCCGAGCGTTGTGAATCCGCATTCTTATCGGGTGAGGGCTTGGCTCAATGCGCGTCAAGTAACAGTCGATCCACCCGAGGATCAGTTCCAAGTCTATTATGCGTTGAGCGTGCTTGAAAAGGCCGTGATGGAAATCCAAGGAGACTATTCTCGCGATTATCTGATCGAACAAATCGAAATGATTGCCGAAAGCAACCTCAGTCCAGGTGTCTTTCCCAATCTGACGCTGGGGCCGGGCCAAAAGGTCGCATCGCGCGGTAGCTATGTGGTGAAACTCGATGGAAAAGCCGTCGGCGGTGTTTCGCCTGACGGCGACTGGATTGTGCCCTAAACGAGCGTGTTGGGAACACTGGCTGGCGGCGCGGTCACATTAGCCTTGGGAGCGGAAGCCTTTGCTGGCGCCTTTTTGCTCTTTGCAATTTTCTCCGGCGGACTGCCAGGTTCAAGCGGTATCGGTGACGCTGAATCGATCTCAAGTGATGCAAACTGGGTCAATATCTCTTCCCTCTTGGTCGCCCATTCGGTTTCCAGATCGCGAATTTCGCCTTCTTGAACAAAGTTTTCCAAACCCGCACGAAACGCGCCGTTCATCCGCCGCGCCTTGCCGACCCATCGCCCGACGAAACGCATTGCGCGCGGTAGATCCTTGGGGCCGATGACCATGATTGCTATAACAGCTGTCAACAGAAGTTCGTCTCCGCCGATATCGAGCATATGACCAGAAACCTCATGTCACGTGAATTCGGTGTCCAAAATGACCGACGAGAGGAAGGTAGCGATGCTAGCGCGGCTGTCATGGGTGATAACCGCAACTTTTTGTTTGATACCTTAGTCGCGAATGACAATTGCTGAGTCCGATTCAGCTATTTGGAATGCGGATTGCGGTGCAATTGAAAGCTTCTTTGCCAGATACATCATCGCCGCGATTGTTATAATCATGACAAAATATGCTACTGGACCGTAAAGGGCGAGGCCCGGAATAGACCAGAGCATCAAACCGTCATTGCCGCCAGGCACCAAAATTGCGCCAATGCCCATAAACAGTCCGCCGAGCAGGCAGCCTACGCTTTGCCGGAGGGTCAGAGGCCTCCAATGATAGGTTTGGGCCAGCACGGAGCTTAGAGCGGCTCCGCCAAACATTGAAGCCGTCCCTACTCCCATATTCCATTGAGTTGCTTGAAATTGTCCATTTACCAGTTTGCCCAATAACGACGTGTAACTCCAATCGGGGTTAAGCGCGTAAATTATGCCGCCGGATATGCCCGCGCCGATGAGCGCCAGCATTGCCTGCCTGCGTGCCCGAAAAAATCTGGCAGCGCCGAAGAGAGCAAATGGAACAAAGAGTAGTGCGGCAGGATCGTTTGATCTGGCCAACCTGATATGTAGCACCATTTCTGACAGATCTAGCGGGCCGCGCTCACCTGGGCTTCCCCACGCCAGAGCGAGTGCAATTCCAAGCAATGTAAAGAGATAATTCGGGTTGCCACGACCGAGTTGCGAAACGCTGCCCAAGAAACATCCCTGATTGATCGTTGCCCCGATGCCCAGCAACATGGCGCCCAAAACAAGTGAGCCACCCAAGGGTATTTGGGCGGGTAGTAAAACATCACCTGGCATGATCGTAGCCATCGCAAAAAGCGTTATTCCCGACCAACTGATTGCAACAAGCAAGCCAATGAGCCAGTCCGCTTTTCGATGATAGACAAGGCGTTTTGTGCTGGCGACCGTACAGCTGTTCGCACGCACAAGCGAAAAACCCAGCAAAAATCCGGCGAGCGCCGTTATCCCTATTGCTGTCGCCACGAGCCGGGTAATTTCAGTCTAGACATGTCGCGGCGGACAAGCTTCGATCAAGCAGCGCAGCATCAGTATTAGTGGCAGGATGAGCAATGACCCCGCAACGACTGCCAGCATATTATTATCAAAATAATCAACTGCCCACCGGAAAAATTGCCAGAAGGCAACGCTAATGACCACAAATGCCCCAACTCGTTTCTTCAATCGGCTGATGCCCGTTTGCGAACTGATATGACGCTGAAGAAGCGAGCTGAATGCATGAACATCAGCGATATGCATTGCCATCATCCTTCCTAAAATTCGTGCAACAGTCTTTCGCCAATTTCGCTCGAATAGTTACACGCTTATGTTTGGCTTTGCTCATGCCAGCTCAGCGCTCGATGATCGAACCCGTTTGGCAAGGCCGGTTTCACTATCTCAAAAAACGGTGACACATCGAAATCACGCGGGGTAAAAAGGCTATGATGCCGTATGTGTAATATATCGCGTACGCACCCTACACAGTCGGGGTCATCCACCAATTCCTGACTTATTTTAGGCAGGATGGGATAGTGGATCGACTGGAAAGCCTTGGCAATTAGCGTTGAGCAAATTGCTTTGGTTGGTTCGCCGCTGCCAAGCGCAATCATTCTGCGCCTCCATGCCGTTGGCACCGGCGGTGTCGGACAAAGATAGCGCGCCAGATCGATCACATTGGCCAAATCATAGCTGTCGCCGATATGTGCTGACGCAAAGGCGATTAGGTCGGCCAAATCCTTCTCTGACAATCCAACGGGCCGACAAATTCGCGTGTGCAGTCCAGTAAATTCCGACAATCCTACGACGCGAACGCCGTCCGCCGCGTCGGCCTCGACAAATAACGGGCCGCTAAGGGGCCTGTCCTTTGATGTGGCGATACATAAGGCGGCATGCGACCATGTCGACTGAGTCAAATATTTGATTGCAGTGCTGACCCGCTGCCGACCATCGACCAGTAGAACGTCGCCAGCCTGCAAAGCCTGTTCCAGTAATTCAGGATCAGTAGGCGCATTGGCATAAGGCGCGCGCGACGGTCCGGTAAGATAGCCTGCCAGCAACCGGCCTAGGAAGAGCTGCAATCCCATGACAGTCCCTGCCCTTTTCAGGTCGCTGCCGATAACAGATGCGACCGCGCCATATCGCGCAATACGCCAGCTTCGAGATTGGCCTCGCACAATTGGGCGGCGACAAGATCGCCGATCGATACCACGCCAAGAATTTCATCGCCATTCGTGACAACGACATGACGGCTCCGGTTCTGGGTCATTTGCTGCATGACGACTTTGACATCAGTTCTCGCCTCACACACCGGGGATGGCTTACGCATAATATCCGTCGCGCAGTGAACCAATGCCGTGTTCCCAAATTTTGCCAGACCGGCCAGTATCTCTGGCTGCGAAATAAGCCCCAAAAGCGCGCCCGTTTCCGAATGGATGACGACAATCGAGCCGATATTGGCCTGGTGCATTTTGCATAGCGCTTTACTGAAGTCCTGATCGTGCCCCATCCATTGGACAGTGGCATCTTTGGCGGAAAGGATGTCGGCAATTTTCATGTTTTGGTCTTCCTCAAATATCTCCCTGCTCTAAAATTCGGAAATTCGGGGCGACTTGTTACACAAAAAGATTTGCGACGCTCAAACCCGTGGCTCGGCTGTAGCCAATAATGATTCGACATCTGCTAATGTCTTAGCGCCTGCTGCACGCGCGGTTTCCCGCTGGCCTTTATAAACAATCAAATACCCATAGCTTTTGACACGAAATTTCTTCCATGCTGCTTTCGGGCTATTTTCCTGAAGCCTGAACAACACGGTCTTTGAATATGCTGGCCGCTGCAGAAGCTCCATGAGCAATGGAAACTGGATACGGCAAGCCAAACACCAAGTGGCATAGGATTCGATGATGATCATTTTGTCGTCCGCTTGCGCCTTGACGAATTCAGCCTCATTATAGGGCTTGCCGATAACAACCACCCGCGCCAGCACGGGTGAGATTGCGACGCAAATGTACAGGATCCAAATCAAAATCGACCGGCTGGATGACCCCGACACGTTGCTAAACTTCATTGCAATATCCAACTTTGGCTGACGATTATCGGTTGGCCCATTCAAAGATTGCCGGAATACGGGCGCCTTGCTTTGTAACGACCGTTCTCGTCGTGTTATTCGTTTTATGTGGGGCAAAGGTTACATTGCCCGATCTACCGGGCACAACCGACCGTGCCTTGTAACGAAATCCTTGGTTTCGACGAACAGGGGGATATGAACAAAGCCCGCCGACTTCGTCGTAATTCAAAGTGCATCATGCTATGAAAAGTGCATTTCGGACCGATGCAGCTGAAATACGCGCTGAATGAGCTTTGGTTCTCTCTCTCTTGTAATGCTGCTCGCAGGTTCTCCTGCGTTCGATGTCGAATTCTCGACGGCGGAAGCTGTTATAGCCGCGGATACGCCAGCAAGCGATGCTGATGCCATGACAACTGCAACAGTTGTTGGATTACCAGAGCCGGCGGATGATTTGCGAAAGAAAGATGAATCGGATCCCAATTCCGCGGGTTCGCCGCCAGTAGCATTCAGCGACGCTCAATCCGAAATCGCCGATACCGATTTAATTGTTGTTACCGCAAGACAGCATGATGTTCCTGGCGATCCTCTGCAGTCAGTCAACGTGACGTCTTTTGAAGCAGTGCAGGCGGTCGATGATGCATTTGTTGGACCTGTTGCAATGGTCTATAAAGACACCGTTCCCGCCCCCGTGCGAAGCGGCGTGCGGAACTTTCTCAACAATCTGCAACAGCCAGTAATTTTCCTGAATTATCTTCTCCAATTCAAACCCGGCAAGGCCGCAGAGACGCTGGGCCGCTTTGCGGTAAATTCCACTATTGGCGTCGCTGGACTTATCGACGTGGCGAAGAAGCAGCCCTTCAATCTTCCCGATCGTCCCAACGGGTTCGCTTACACTTTGGGTTTCTATGGCGTGAGACCGGGGCCTTATCTTTACCTGCCCTTGATTGGGCCAACCACCCCCCGGGATTTAGCCGGGCGCAGTCTGGATCTTTTCGTCTTGCCGTTTTCCGCGGGCAAGCCATTCACGCATCCCGCCTATTCCATCTCAACCACCACATTCAAAAGCGTGGATGACCGTGCAGAAGCCAATGGCGCATTGAATGCCATGCGCAGCGAGACCGCTGATCCGTACGCGGCAGTACGCGATGCCTATATGCAGAAGCGCCAAGCTGAAATCGACGAACTGCGTGGCAAATCCAGCAATGCGAATGAATCAAATGCAAAACAATGTGGCGCCAAAATGATTGCGCGGCCATGTTAAGGCCAATCATTGGCCAATGCCTTTAAGCGCCGTTTGCCTGCGGGTTAGGCGTCAATCTTTGAAAAATCCCTGAAAGCTGCGTAACCATCGTGCAGGTTTTCGCGAACATAAATTAAATGAAGGAGGGTGTGATGAAAGCATTATCATTATTGGGCTTACGCATTTCAACCGGCTTGCTGTTGGTTGTGTGGGGTGCGGTCCGATTGGGTGCGCCAGAAATGGGAGCACATGTCAGCGACAAATATTATGGCGGCCTTGGCAACGCTGCGATGGTTCAGACAATCTGGGGCGTGGCGCTTATCGTGATCGGTTTGCTGTGCATTTTGGGTCTTTGGCGCAAATATAGCTATACAGCCCAAGCTGTGGTCCTCGTTACTGGCGCATTGGCTATCTGGAAATATCTGCTTGATCCATTGGGTCTCTATCTGCTGACCCGCGAAACCAGTCAGATCCTGTTTTTCCCTTCGCTCGGAATGGCCGCCGCAACTTTGGTACTTCTTGCTTTCCGCAATGAAGACACGATGAGCCTCGATGCCAAAATGAGCAAAGGCTGATTTTTATTGGAAAATATTGTAAGGACATGGCTCCGCTGACGACCAACAAGGATAGTCAGGCATCTGCCTTTATCCTGAATGTGCATCGTTAACGGAGAATCTTGTTGAAACTTTCGCCTCGTATATCTCTAGATTGTGCCGTCGCGGCGCTTGCTATTTCCGTTGCAACCCCTGCACTTGCTCAACAGGCTGGGTTGCAAATCGCGATTGTGGATGCAGAAACCGGCGCGCCGGTGCCCGATGCCGAAATCATAATCGAAAACACCGACATCGGCGTCCGCCGGATAGTGCGGAGTAATGAACAGGGACTGGTCCGGCTTGAGGCGATCGCGACGGGGGGACTTTACAAGGTTTCTGCGCCGGGTTCAGAACGCTATGATGCCGCAGAAGCCGAAGCGGTGTCGCTCCGCGCGAACTTTGCCCGCAGTGTGACGCTACGCCTGCAGCCGGTTGGCGGGAACTCTATTGTCGTTTCTGGTGTCCGGACTGTGACGGCTATAAATACAGTCAATGCCGAAGTTTCAGCGTCGCTTTCCCGCAGCGAGCTCGCCGCATTACCTATAGAAGGTCGCGATGTACTTGGCGCTTTGGTGCGCTTGCCCAATGTAGTCGCATCGACTGGCTTCTTTCCCGAAGCCCCGGGAATTTCGATCAATGGTTCGAACGGGCTTGATACCAATTATCTGATCGACGGTCTCGACAATAACGAGAATTTCCTTGGTGGCCCAAAATTTCCGATACCATTGGGCTTTACCCGCGAAGTGACGGTACTCGCTAACAGCTATTCGGTCGCTTATGGCCGAACCGCTAACGGCATCGTCAATTACACCAGCCCCTCGGGTTCCAACGATTATCATGGAGAAGTCTATGCGCTGGTCCGTCCCGGCCGACCACTCGACGCACGCTCGCCTTTCCCCCGGCGGGATTTGTCGGGTAATGCCGTGGGCGAGAGTTTCGAGCGCTATCAGGCAGGCGCCAGCGTCGGTGGCCCGATTGCCAAGGATCGCACCTTTTTCTATGCGAATTTTGAATATACCCGCGACCGCAATCAGCAGATTGTTGATGCCCCCGCTTTGGGCACTGTCGCGACCGTCACGGGAAATAATGAATTCTATCTGGGATCGTTGCGGATCGACCACCGGCTGACCGACGATTGGACGATTGGCGTGCGCACCAATATCGGCCGCGTGACCATCGATAGGCCAGGCGGCGGGCTGGGCGGTGGGAATGTTACTTTCCCGAGCGCAGGATCGGATCAGGACCGGTTTTCGACCATTGTCGCGGCCACGGCCAGCTACGCAGGGGATGACTGGAGCTATGATGGCGCGGTCCAATTCAGCCGCTTCCGCTGGGATTATGGCAAAGCAAAAGGTTTGCCTGGTCCGCAAGTCGCCATTCAGGATACGAGCGGCCTGACCGTCGGCGTGGTTGGCCATCCGGGGTTTGTGTTTAATGACTTAGAAAAAAGCTGGCAAACCACACATCGTTTACAGCGCAAAGTGCGTGATCACAGGATCAGCGTGGGAGCCGATGTCATCCGTTCCGATTTTGCGTTGCTGGGAGGAGGCAACCCTGATGGTAATTTCACCGTTGCACTGACACCGGCGCAATTAGCTACGATTGCGGATGGAAGGCAGGGACTTGCACTGAGCGCAGATGACGTGCTGTCGCTGAACCCGGCTGTTGTAAGTTATTCGGTTGAACTTCGCCCGCAAAGCTTTGGCACCGCGCAGACGCAAATTGGCCTTTATGTCGAGGACGAGTGGCAGCTGACTTCGAAACTTACGGCCACGCTCGGGTTACGGTGGGATTATGACAGCCTGACTGCAAAGGGCGGCAAGGATGGCGATACGAACAATTTCGCGCCGCGGCTTTCCGTCAATTACCGGCCCGACGCGCGATCGTCATTCCGGTTCGGTGCTGGCTTGTTCACCGGCAAATTGAGCTACGCAGTAATTTCGGACGCCTTGCAGCGGAATACGACTTCGGCAGGTTTACGCAGCCAACTGGGGCAGTTGCAGTCGCTGGGAAAAATCCCGGCAGGTACCAACTTGACCGCAGTCACCTTTGACGGCAATCTGACCGCATCACCGCCCTGCACCACCGTTGCTGCCTGCCCAGCGCCATCGGCGGTACAGCTATTGCGCGATACCGCATCGCTTAACGAGGCACGTATCCTTAATCCCAACGGATATCAGAACCCCTATAGTGCACAGCTAAGTGCCGGCTATCAGTTTCAGGCCAGCAATCTGCTAAGCTTGGGAGCCGACGTGATTTACAACCGGTCGCGCAATCTTGTGCGACTGCGCGATCTGAATGCGCCTTCTGCCTTCACGCCGAATATTGGAAATCTGACCGAAGCCAATATTGCGCTTCTGCGCGCACAGCCGGATAATATAGCCCGCTTTGCGCTTGCCCGCTCGCTTGGGCTGGTGAGGTCTCAGGCAGACGCAGATGCCACAAGGCCGATTGCGCCTGTCGCGGGAGGCGCGCGTCAGATCACCGTGTCGGAAACAGAGGGCAATGCCACATATCGCGCGCTGATTTTGCAAGCGAACAAGGCGCGCGGCGACGACGCCTACGCGTTCCGCCTCGCTTACACGCTCTCAAAGCTGACAAACGATACAGACGACATCAATTTCCGGGCGTCAAACGGCAATGATTTTGCGGCAGACAAGGGGCCCTCGGCGAACGACCGGCGGCATGTCATTTCAGCAGTCGGGTTCCTTTATCCTCTAGACGGAGTGACGCTAAGTTTTGCGGGACTTTTCCAATCGGGACAGCCGGTCAATCTCGTGCCTGATGCACGTGTATTCGGCACGCAGGATCTGAACGGAGATGGGGCATCCTTCGGGGAGAATTTCGTCGGCAATTCGGATCGCTATCCCGGGGCGACGCGGAATTCAGGTCGCTTGCCATGGTCAGCATCGGTTGATGTGGGACTGCGCTATGCCGTGCCGGCTTTTTCCGGAAAGCTGGAATTGAGCGCCGATGTGTTCAACCTTTTCAACACCAATAATGAATCGGGCTTTGCGAACGCAGCAACAACGTCCAATCAGATCCAGTTCGGCGGCGGGGCTGATTTCGTCCAGCGCAATGCCGGGCCCCCGCGGCAGTTCCAGTTTGGCGCGGCTTGGAAATTCTAAGGGGCATGATGGCTAATTTACAGCAGGGGCAAGGTTTGATCGGCATAGGCTTGGTGCTGTTGCTGGCCTGGGGATTATCCGAAGATCGCGCCGCACGCCCGTCCTGGCGGTGGATTGGAGGCGCTTTGATATTGCAAATCGCCATTGCGCTTGCGGTGACTCGCGTGCCTTTTATCTGGACGCTGGTTGGCTATGCCAATGACGCGGTAACGGCGATTGAAAAGGCTACCCTTGTCGGGTCGAGTTATATGTTCGGCTATACCGGCGGCGCGCCGATCCCTTTTCTGCTGAAACCCGGCGCGGAGCCGCCGGTGATCGTCGCATTTCAGATTTTGCCCTTGATTATCGTCTTCTCCGCGCTATCCGCCTTATTGTGGCATTGGGGGGTGTTGCGCGCGGCAGTGCGGGGTCTGTCTTGGGCATTGCGCAAGACTTTGGGTGTTAGCGGTGTGGTCGGTCTTGGCGGCGGTGCAACGATGTTTCTTGGGGTTGTGGAGTCACCGCTTGTGCTTCGGGCATGGTTCGACCGGATGAGCCGGTCGGAACTGTTCATGATCATGGTGTTGATCATGGCCACGATCTCGGGCGCTATTTTAATTCTTTATGCCACGACGCTGTCGAAGACGGTGCCCAATGCCGTCGGTCACATGATTGTGGCATCGTTGATTTCATTGCCCGCAGCCGTTTTGATTGCACGGCTGATGGTTCCCGGGGACGGAACAATCAGCGAAAGCGACGCCGAAGCCGATCTGAAATATGAAAGCAGCATGGACGCCGTAATTAAGGGGACAATGGAAGGCGTGACTTTGGTCCTCGCCGTTATCGGCATCATTATCGTCGTCTTTGCACTCGTCAATCTAACGGACCAGTTGCTCGCAGTTCTGCCATATATTGACGGCGAGCCGCTGACACTGAAGCGCGGTTTTGGTTGGCTGTTCGCACCGCTGATGTGGAGCATTGGCATTCCCTGGGATCAGGCGCCCGCAGCCGGTGCGTTAATGGGCACGAAGACAATCTTGAATGAATATGTTGCCTATCTTGATTTGGCGGCATTGCCCGCGGGCACGTTCGATGCCCGAAGCCAGTTGATTGTCACTTACGCCCTTTGCGGGGTCGCAAATCTGGCGAGCGTGGGCTTGCTGGTTTCGACGATTGCGACTTTGGCACCGACGCGGAGGGCCGAAGTATCTGCGCTTGGTATGAAGAGCTGGATTGCCGGCAATATGGCGTCTGCAATGACCGGGGCCGTCATTGGCCTAGTGACGTTGGCCTGAATATGTTCGATGCCAAGCTTCGCCCTTTGATTGACCCGCCCTTGAATGCCATCGGGCGCAGACTGGCCGGTTTGGGTGTTCGCGCCAATCTTGTGACGCTCGGCGGGCTGCTTTTGGGCATTGCGGCAGGTGTCGCGTTATCGCAGCAAGCCTATGTTGCAGGTTTGGTGCTCATTGTTTCGAGCCGCGTGCTCGACGGTCTTGATGGTGCGGTGGCGCGCGCAACACGGACAACCGACTTCGGCGGCTATTTTGACAGCGTTGCCGACTACGGCTTTTATGTAGCGGTATCGTTGGGGCTAGCATTTGCAGACAGGGAAAATATGCCCGTCATGTTGTTGCTTATCGCCAGCTTTATTTTGACCGCTGTGAGTTTTCTCGCCTTTGCCGCGATTGCAGCCAAGCGCGGGCTGGAAACCAGCGCGCATGGGAAAAAGAGTTTTTACTACAGCAATGGATTGGCCGAAGGAACCGAAACGATCTTGGCGTTCGCGCTGATGTGTCTGTTTCCGACCTTCGTTCCAATGATCGGTGCTATATTCGCAGGTTTGTGCCTGTTGACCGTGGTCCAACGGGTCATATCGGCAAGACGCATTTTTGCTGAAACTGACTAATTCGAAACGAAAGGAACATGGATGCCTATTTTCCCGTCGATTGAAGGCGAGCCTAGCCTTGATAAAGTGTTCCGGCGTTTCCCCCATACTGTGTTGCCGTTGCTTGAATATCATGACCGGCTGCTCCGCGATGTTTCCCCTCTGACGGTGGCCGAACGCGAATTGATTGCGGCATATGTGTCCGGACTGAATGCCTGCACATATTGTCATGGCGCGCATATTGTGGCGGCACAGGCATTCGGGATCGATCCCGCCCTATTTGAAGGGATGCTGGCTGATCTGGAAACAAGTGGAGTAGACGATAAACTCAAGCCGTTGCTCGCATATGTCGGTAAGCTGACACTGACACCCGCCCGAATATTGGAAGCCGATGCCGCGCGCGTATATGCTGCTGGCTGGGAGGAGCAGGCGCTGTTTGATGCCATAAGCGTGTGCGCCCTGTTCAATTTCATGAACCGGATTGTCGAAGGATCCGGGATTAAGTCCAACCCGCTGGAAAGTGACGCAGCTGAAAGGGAGGCCCGCATGAAACGTATGGGCGGGGAAACGATAAGCCCGTATCAAGCGACGCATAATTACACCAAGCTCGCCCAATTATGGGGAATCGAAGCGTCGGCTGACAATGGCTCCGATTAGTCCAGCCCAAGGCTTTCGATTTTTGCATCCAGATCAATTGACCGTACCGATAGGACATCATTGCCGGATTCGAGCAATTCAAGCTTATCTGGCCAGACCTGCATTGTGCTGAGCCTTATGTCGCGTTCAAACAGGAGCTCGGAAAGCTCGTCGCGATAAAGGGCAACCATGGCGGTCAGGAAACGGTTGACGGTCAAGTCTTCAAGGGTGTTTTCCACATTGTAGCGATCCAGATGGCGGATCATCGTCTCGGCGGGATACATGAACTCGTCGGTGACCCAGCGATTGGTCGTAAACCAGGCAATGGGTATGCCCTGATGGTCTATGGACAGTCCGGCAATATGCGTAACAAAGGCCAACGCTTCCTCACCCTTTATGGGTTGTGCGAAAGGAATGGAATCTGCGTCCATTTGTGTGCGATGCAGAAAAAGGTGGAAATGCCCATGCTCGGCCGGATCCCGGTCGCCCGGTGCATGAACGTGATAATACCAGCGCGCGCGTGTGACGGAATCACGCGCGTCGTCGTCAGGATAATGCTCCCACCAATGGACATCTGAATCAGGAAGCACACGCGACATGAGTGGCCGACCTTCACTGGCCATCGTCGTGATTGTCTCGATAACCGTATTGGCGGCGTCTAACATTCCTGTGCGCATCTTATCTTTCAACTCTGGTGGTCGACGATGGCTTTACCCACCGACGACCTCAAGACCTAGACTTTAGTCGCGCGATCAGGCTTTGGGTGCGCATGGCTTCGCAGCACACGCCCCGGCCGAACACGGTTTGGCCGCGCAGGGTTTTGCACCACATTTGGCGGCCCCACATGATGCTGCGGCACATGGCTGAGCCGCACAGGCTGCAGGAGCACAAGCAGCCACTGCGCATGCGCTGGCTGTGGGACTTGCTGCACATGCCTGTGCCGCACACGCGGCAGCTGCACAGGAATTCGCTGAACAGGCGGATGCCTTACAGGCCTTGGCGGTGCAGGATGCAGCATGTTTTTTAGCGCGGCCGCCGCATTGCGCGTGAGCGATACTGGGTACAGCGGCCATAGCTGTTGCCAAGCCACCTGCTACGATGAGCATTGATGTAAGTTTAGAACTTTTCATATCGATTTCCTCTTTATCCGAACAGGGGCTTGGAAAAGATTGCCCAAGCCCCTGCTGTCGCACCACATGGCTGCGGCATGCAGGCTGCTTGCTAGGTCACAGCTTGCACAAGTGCCACATATGTCGCACGAAATTACGGTTTAGGCGCACAACCTGCTGCAGCGCATGGCTTTGCAGCGCAGGGCTTCGCAGCGCACGGTTTCGCAGCACATGCCTTGGCGCCACAGCTAGCCGCTGCGCATGGCTTTGCAGAACATTCTGCTGCAGCACATGGTGCAGCAGAAACTTCTTCCGTTGCTACTTCTGTTGTCTCTTCCGCCGGGGCTTCGCTCGCTTCCGAGCAGGCGCCGGTGGCAATCGCAAGGCCGCCCGCAACCGCGAGCATAGATGCCAGTTTGAGCTTCTTCATAAATTCATACTCCCATTATAATTTGATACGGACGCAGAAGAACGTCTTCGGCAGCGCCCTGAGCCGAAGAGAAATCAACCCGCTTTGAACTCGAGGTCGAAATAGCAATGAGGTCGTCAAATACGGCGCGATGAAATGCACCTGAGCGCATGCCAGCATCTACCGAATAAAAAATAAAGCCCCTCATGTTGACCTAATTCGGGAGCGCGGCTCATTTGGTTACACTGGGCCGATCTTTTTAGCGGCGCAGTGCGATGTGAACAATTGTGCACAAATCTATCGGGCTTGAACCGCCAGCCTATAACTGGAAACTTAGGTGGTAAGCAGACTACGCGTCATGGCGGAACACCGTTAGCTCCCTACAAGGCGCTATCTGTTGTGGCGCTGCCGATCAACGCCCTAGAGCGAGCGACAGATCGCGGCTCGCAATGTCATCGATATGCTCCGACACTAATCGTGCGACCAGTTTCGAAGTGCCGACAGCCCAGCGGGGGCGGACCTCGTTGAACTTATCCTGGAGTGCGTCATTCAATGTGCCCGGCATCGATGATACAAGTTCGTCCCAGAATTCTCCCATCTCGTGATTCATCCAGTTGGCAGCCAGCTCTTCCTTGCCAGCAAGCGCCAGGAACAATGTTCCGCGCGCCGGGACACCAGCAGCTGCGAACAAGCGCAGCGCTTCATCGACGGTAACGGACCGTGTGCCGCGAATAACGCGTAATAGAGCATCCTTGTGAAAGCCCGTTTCGCTGGCGATGTCGCGCTTGGGCCTGCCTGAATTCTCGATGGCTCGTGCCAGCGTGCGCGCAAGCACATCTTCTATGGCGGGGGGTTCGGCAATCTGGTTGTTCATAACCGGGTGTTCCTTGGCGTTCAGCATTCGACTCGGAGTAATATTCCGACTCCACAACTGTAGGAAAGCAAAAAGAACAAAGCTAGAACAGATAAGATTTCCTATAATGAGACGATTCGGCACAATGGCGCAAATCTCGCCCACAGTTGGCCGATTCGTCGGTCAGTCTGGAACAGAAATCTGGCATTGCCTGCGTCATTGCCGGTCGGGAGAAGCCGCTTCTGTGTGATTTTTATCTGAAACACCAATCTATCACTGTTCCCACTTTCCTATTTCAATCTCCTAGTCCCAGTAAGAACGAACAGCGAACATGATCGCTGCCCTTCCCTGATTGGAGATTGAACCCATGACTACTTTATCCCTTAAACCCCGGCGCATTGGTGTCGGTGCAATATTGTTGCCAGTTGCCATTGCGGCGCTGGCTGCATCTGTCGCTTTTGCCGGTGCAGACACGACTTTTGCGCCTGCCCTGACGAAATTTACGGACTTTCTAGAAGGCTCGGGCGGCAAGATCATCACCGTCTTGAGCCTGGCGGGCGGCCTCATTGGTCTCGCATCCGGGCGCTTCACATTGTCCCAGATCGCCGTGCCTGTCGGCGTCGGCATCGGTGTTGGCACCGGTGTACCGATCGTCACGTCCGTCGTCACGGCCATCATCTGACGACGAACTGACGGAGGGCGGCATCTTGACAGACCGGTATATTGTTCCGCGCAGGCTCGACGATCCTGAACTCATTGGGTTCTGGACACTCGACGAGTTTGCCGGGCTGATTGTCCCATTCACTTGGGGCATTCTGACGCAGCATATTTTCATAGGCATCGCATTGGCTTTTGGAGCCTGGTTCACCTTGCGAAAGGCAAAGGCAGGGCGGGCAAGTTCATGGGTCCGGCACGCCGCCTATTGGTATCTGCCGTATGGACTGACCGGTCTGAAATGCACGCCGCCCTCTTATTGCCGCCTGTTGGCGGGTTGAGGGAGAGCACATATGCATTTCGATATTTCACACGAACGCTCGCAGAACCTGCTGCGACAACGCAATATGCTCGCGCTCACCAGCGCTGCCCTCGGCATCGCGCTGATCGTCGCAACCGGGCTAGCAGCAACCCGCGACCGCGAAGTTGTGCTGGTGCCGACAGCATCCAAATCGCTCACCATTTCGAGCGGCGAAGTCACTGCTGATTATCTCGAGCTGGTGACGCGCGACGCTGCGCTGATGCTGCTCAACCGCAGTCCGGAAAATCTCGATTACTGGATGGCGCAGATCCTCGAACTGGCTGATCCCAAATCGCACGGTTCGCTCAAGTCGGAGCTTGTCCGGATAGTCGACGAGCAACGCGGTTCGGATGTGACCCAAGCCTTCGTCATCAAGGGCATGACGGTCGATCCGAATGGCCTCGCTTCCGAGGTGCGCGGCACCCTCAAAACCTTTGTCGGCGCGCAAGTGATTGCCAGCGTCGACCGAAGCTTCCGTTTTAGTTGGACCTATCAGGGTCTGCGGCTTGGCCTTTCCGGTTTCGCGCAAATTGAAGTGCAAGACCCATCGAAGGAACCTTCATGATGCATAAGATAAAACGCATTGCTGCGACGCTATTATTGCTCGCGGCTGCCAGCCCGCTTTACGCGGACCAGTATAAGCAGACTGCCGACGGCGGCGCGATCGACTGCATTGTATCGAAGCGTGAGCTGACAAGGGTCAGCCTCATTGGCGACCAGTTTGCTAGCGTCTCAAAAATCTCGACCGGCTATCCGTATAATGATTTTGCGGTGACCAACGAGCCGGTGCGCGGCGACATCTATCTGTCGGTACCCGACACTTATGCGGCGGCGACCATCAGCTTCTTTGCGACAACCAAGAAGGGCTTTGTCTACAAATTCGGCTGCCGCGCAGAGCCGGTCGACGCCCAGCAGATATTCATCACTAATCCTGCGCTGGCAAAATCCGATGCAGCGGATTGGGAAGCCGAAACGCCTCGCGGTGAAGCCGCGGTGCGTCTTATCCAGGCGATGGCGAACAACCAGATCGTTCCGGGATATATTATCCGGCAAGCGGCAAGCCCGCCGTCACGCGTAGGCTATCTCGAAGTCCAGCTTATTGCAGAATATCGCGGAAGCAGCCTGCTCGGCAAAGTCATTCGGCTGACCAACAAAAGCGCAGAAGCGTTGAATATCACCGAAAGCGACATTGCGCCACGCGACAGCATCGCGGTGAGCCTTGTCACCTCCACACTGAAATCCGGCGCCAGCACCACGGCATATCTGGTCGGCGCCAAAGGGGAGACCTCAAATGACTGAGCCAGATAACAAAACCACCGCCACCGAGCCGCGCGAAACACAGCAATCCGGCCTCGCCTCGCTCAATGCCCGAACCGCCAAGCGCCAGCAGCTGCTGCTCGCAGGCGTCGGCGCGGTGCTTTTAAGCGGTGCCAGCTGGTTCATCTTCGGATCGGACGATAATGCGGACGGCACCGACCCCAAGGCTGCGCAAACCATCGAGACAGCGGGGCTAGTCAACCGCGACCTGTCCCAGCGTGAATTTGTTGCGGTCTACGGCAACCGGCTCGATGCGGTCACCCGCGAACAGAAAGCACTGAAGGAAGCGCAAGCCCCGCTCGAAGGCGTCGAAGCCCAGTTGGCGGCACTAAAGGCCGAGAACCAAGCGATGCGGGTCGACGGGCAAGCGGCGATCGATGCGGTCTCCGCTGAAAATACAGCACTCAAAAGCCAGATTGCGGT
>JBGSPK010000421.1:0-10865 GCA_041738665.1 Sphingorhabdus sp.
ATGGTCATAATTGTATCCATTCGAGCCTGCGTCTGGATGCATCAACGTAGCGGTTACTATTCATTACAAAATGGATGGGACCATTTAGGGGAGTGAATCATGGCCAAGTTCCAGTTTAATTCTGCGCGCCAGCTTGCGCACGGTGCCAGCCGCTTTGCGTTAGGTACTGCGATGATTGCCGCATTTGCTGCACCTTCTTTCGCGCAAGATGCAGCGCCCGTCGAAGAAGAGGAAGGCGACGCGATTGTCGTTTCCGGTTTCCGTGCATCGCTTGAGAGCGCAACTGCGAACAAGAAGCGGACTGAGACAGTTGTTGAATCGGTGAGCGCGGAAGATATCGGCAAGCTCCCCGACAACTCAATCGGCGAATCGATTGCCCGCCTTCCCGGTCTTGCTGCCCAACGCAGCAATGGCCGCGCGAACATCATTTCAATTCGCGGCTTTGGCCCTGATTTCTCGACGACGACTCTGAACGGTCGCGAACAGACGACCACAAACGACAGTCGTGCGGTCGAGTTCGACCAGTTCCCTTCGGAAATCCTTGCGGGGGTGGACGTTTACAAAACAACGCAGGCCAATCGCACCGCGGGCGGCCTTGTCGGCAGCATCGATCTGCGGACAATCCGCCCGCTAGACTCCAAAAAGCAGGTTATTGCAGTCGGCGCGCGCGGCGTACTTACCGACGACAAGGTTCTGCCGAACGTCACTGATAAAGGCTATCGTGTATTCGGTGCATTCGTTGACACGTTCGCCGACGACACAATGGGCATCGCCCTTTCGGCAGCATATTCGGACGAACCTTATCACACCCGCGACTGGAATGCCTGGGGCTATGCGCCATTTGGTGCCAACGGAGCTGCGCCTTATGGCTTGAACGGCGTTAAAACTTGGTCGGAAGCGTCACGGCTCAAGCGGCTCGGTGTGAACGGAACGTTTCAAGCGCAATTGAGTGACGCGCTCATCTTGACGGTAGACGGATTTTACTCGCATTTCGACGAAAAGCTTGATCAAAAGGGCTTCGAAATGCCAATCGCCGGCGGCAACGGCTCAACCGTGACTGCGTTCACTGCAGATAGCCGGGGGCTGGTGACATCTGCGAGTTGGACGGGCCGCCCTATCATCGAAAACTATGCCACCGACAACAAGAACGACACCTATTCGTTCGCTGGCAACCTGAAATGGGACAACGATAACGGCACACGCGCGTTGCTCGATGTCAGTTGGTCGCGTACTGACCGCTGGCAAGATCGACTTGAAACCATTGCGGGCCTAGGGCGCAACCTGCCTACGACCGACGCGCTCGGTAATCCCCTCCCAGCTTCCAGCTTTGGCGGCACATTCGGCTATACGCTGACGGACAAAGGGCCGACTTTTACCAGCAACTTTAACGGCAACAGTCCTTCATTAGTCCTGACTGACGTGCAGGGCTGGTCAGGTGCGACCAATCAGGCAGGCTATGACAAGATCAGAAAGAGCAAGGATGATCTAAAAGAGTTCCGCGCCGAAATCGAGCATGATCTGAACAGCTTCGTTCAATCGATCAAGGTGGGCGTAGACCATGTGTACCGCACCAAAAACCTAACCCAAGACGAAGCAATTCTATCGCCACCGAACGGCGCAAACGGGGCTGTTATCCCCAGCAGTCTTTTGCTCACTCCGGTTCAGCTTGATCGTGGCTTCGGCCCGATACTTTCGTACGATCCACGCAAGCTCGTTCCAAACGGCGTGTTGACTTTCAACCCCAATAACTTCGGGGCATCGCAGGCGTACGACATCACGGAAGATGTTTGGACCCCTTATGCAATGGCTAAATTCGGCGCGCAGCTAGGGTCAACAGAGCTGACCGGAAATATCGGCATTCAGGCAATTCACACCGATGTGACATCCGTAGGCGCGGTCAATCCGACGATTGAGGACAGTTACTGGATGTTCCTGCCCAGCTTGAACATCAACTTCCGAGCGCCCGAAGATGTTGTTGTTCGCTTCGCCGCCTCGAAACAGATGATGCGTCCGCGCCTACCGCAATTGAATAATATTATCAGCTTCGGCGCCAATATCGCGTTCAACCCGCCCATTTACCAAGGCAGCGGCGGCAATGCGCTGTTGCGGCCTTACCGGGCAACGGCGCTTGACATGAGTGTCGAGAAATATTTCGGCAATAAGGGCTACATTGCGCTTCAGCTCTATTACAAGCATCTCGATACTTATATCGATCCACGGGCATTCGTAACTAATTTTGATTATTCGCGTTTTCCGACACCACCGGGATTGGTGCCGTCGTCGCCGATCGGCATCTTCAACGGTCCGGTCAATATCAAAGACGCTGGTTATATCATGGGTGCCGAATTAGCGGGAACGTTGCCGTTCGAAGTGTTTAGCTCGGCGCTTTCCGGTTTCGGCATCACAGGCGGCTTGGGATATACCGAAACCAAAGCGCTTGGTGCCAATGGTGCAAAAACCAGCATCCCTGGATATTCGAAATGGGTAGGAAGCCTGACGGCGTTTTACGAAAATAGCGGCTTTAACCTGCGCGGCAGTATGCGTTACCGTTCCGGCTTCCTCGGCGATTTTGCATTGTTCAGCGGCGGATTGGACAATCAACAAGTCTTGCCGGAAACCGTCTATGACGCACAGATGGGCTATGACTTCCAGGACGGATCGGCGCTGGCTGGTCTCTCGCTCTTTGTCCAGGGTCAGAACCTGACGGACGAGAGGCAAGCGACTGTAGCGGACGTGAACGGCGCACCGTTCCCGGATGCATGGCTGAAATATCAAACTTATGGACGCCGCTTCCTGGCGGGCTTCACCTACAAGTTCTGATAGCATAAACGGTTCCGTCGGTTCGTCCGACGGAACCGCACCTTTTCAGGAATGCTGCTATGAGCGAAGTGCCTCGTCTCGAGTTCGTTATCGCTGGTGGCGGCACCGCGGGCTGGATCGCAGCTGCGACGCTCGCGCGTTTTCTCGGCGATTGCGCTTCGATTACATTGGTCGAATCCGACGAAATCGGGACGGTGGGGGTCGGCGAGGCAACCATTCCACAAATTCACAACCTGCTGATCGGGTTGGGAATTGACCAGCGCGAATTTCTAAAAAGAACCAATGCCAGCTTCAAACTGGGCATCGAATTTGTCGACTGGCTGCGCAAGGGCGAGAGCTATATCCACAGCTTTGGTCAGGTCGGACGCGGAGTTGGCCTTATACAATTCCGACAATTGTGGTTGCGCGCGCGCAGGTTGGGCGTTGCGGCGGATTACGGCCAATATAGTTACAATGTCGAAGCCGCTCGACAAGGCCGTTTTGCGTTGAACGAAGCACAAGGCGGGGCAACACCCGACCTTGCTTATGCCTATCATCTGGATGCCACCCTGTTTGCAAAGATGCTTCGTGAATATGCCGAAGAGCGTGGTGTAATGCGCATCGAAGGACGAATCGAAGCGGTCGATCGAGATGCGCATACGGGTGATATTTCCGCACTGCGTCTTGACGGTGATCGCATTGTCGATGGCTCATTCTTCATCGACTGTACCGGGTTTCGAAGCCTTCTTCTGGGTGGCGCCCTCGAGGTGCCGTTCGTCGAGTGGAGCCACTATTTGCCTTGCGACACCGCGCTTGCTGTGCCGAGCGAGTCCGGTGGCGAATTTCGCCCCTTCACTCAGTCGCTGGCGCACCCCGCTGGATGGCAGTGGCGTATCCCGCTGCAGCATCGAACCGGCAACGGGCATGTATTCTGCTCATCTTTCATGTCGGTGGATGAAGCGAGCGAGCGGCTCGTTGGAAATTTGGAGGGGCATGCTTTGGCCGATCCCCGCCTAATTCGCTTCACCACGGGTCACCGCGAGTCCTTTTGGTCGCACAATTGCATCGCGTTGGGACTTGCCGCAGGATTTATGGAGCCGTTGGAATCCACCAGCATTCATTTGGTGCAATCAGGCGTCAGTCGCTTGCTCAGTGTGTTGCCGCGCGATCTGCGCAATTTGGAAACCGCGCGCGCATCGTTCAATCGGCTTTCGGGCATCGAATGGCAGCGGATCCGTGACTTTCTCATCCTGCATTATATAGCGAACGAGCGCGCCGGCGATCCGTTCTGGGATCATTGCCGAAATATGGATGTCCCCCCGACACTTGCCGAGAAGATTTCGCTGTTTCGTGAGTCGGGTTCATTTATTCGGGAGGAGGATGAGCTATTCCTTGACGATAGCTGGGGGCAGGTAATGATCGGCCAGGGCATCGTTCCGGCAAGCTGGTCTCCACTGGCCGACAATGTCCCAGCCGAAGACATTGGACCGTTTCTTAAAAGCCTGTCGGATGCCTATCGAACCAAGGCACAACAGTTGCCGACCCATAGTGACTTCGTGTCGCAGATATTAGGATCGACGTTATGAACAACCATCCCATTCCGCGGTTGCCGACTATTTGTGTCACCCCGTTGATGGAGATAATGGCATGAAGATGCTGACTTTTTTACTTAGCTCGTTCCTGTACATCGCACCTGCAACAGCCGGAACCTATCTCGAACGCCTTCCCGAAGACGAAGTTATCTATTTCGTTCTTCCCGACCGCTTTGAAAATGGAGACACGAAGAACGACAAAGGCGGCCTCAAAGGC
Organism: Sphingorhabdus sp.; assembly: GCA_041738665.1. GTDB lineage: Bacteria > Pseudomonadota > Alphaproteobacteria > Sphingomonadales > Sphingomonadaceae > Sphingorhabdus_B. The sequence goes on from JBGSPK010000421.1 coordinate 4,609, forward strand.
GACAAGATGTCAACGGGCTTCGACCCGGCACATAAGGGATTTTATCATGGCGGCGATCTCACGGGTCTGACCAAGCGGCTGGATTATATCCAAGGAATCGGCGCGACCGCGATCTGGTTTGCACCTATTTTCAAGAACAAGCCGGTGCAAGGCGGCAAGGGCGAGGAAACGGCTGGCTATCACGGCTATTGGGTGACCGATTTTACCACGGTCGATCCACATTTCGGCACCGATGCCGAATTCAAGGCGTTCGTCGACGCCGCGCACAAGCGGGGCATGAAGGTCTATATGGACATCATCACCAACCACAGCGCCGACGTCATCCAATATGCCGAATGTGTGAAATGCGCCTATCGCAGCCGCGCCGACTATCCGGACAAGGCCTATACCCCCGTCGTGCCGGAAGCCGAAAAGAACATCAAAGTCCCGGCGTGGATGAACGATGTTCAATATTACCACAATCGCGGCGACACGACTTTCAAAGGCGAGAATTCGGTCATGGGCGATTTTGTCGGTCTCGACGATTTTGCCACCACCGACCCCCGCGTTATCGACGGCTTTATCGAGGTATATAAAGGCTGGATCGACCGCTTCGGCATCGACGGCTACCGGATCGACACAGCGCGCCATGTCCATCCCGAATTCTGGGTGAAATTCGCGCCAGCCATTGTCGAACATGCCAAGGCCAAGGGCATCCCTAATTTCCAGGTGTTCGGCGAAGTCGCCTCGGACGGAATGGATGTACAGGCACAAGCGCTGCATACGCGGATTGCCAAATTTCCTGCGGTCCTCGACTTCGTGTTCCGCCGCGCGGCGATTGAGACCGTCGCCGGGCGCGCAGGCACAGACCTGTGGGCAACAATGTTCGAAGGTGATGATTTATACGAAGGCGGCAAGGCGACCGCCAAGCAATTGCCAACTTTCCTCGGCAATCATGATTTCGGCCGTTTCGCACGTGAGATGCGGTTGGCACATCCAAACGCAGATGACGCAGAGATATTGCAGCGCGTGTTGCTCGGCCATGCGATGCTGATGACCTTGCGCGGGGTGCCGACTATTTACTCAGGCGATGAGCAAGGCTTTGCCGGCGATGGAAACGATCAAGACGCGCGTGAGGATATGTTCCCTTCGAAAGTCGCGATCTACAATGACAACAAGCTGGTCGGAACGAACGCAACGACCGCCGACAGCAATTTCGATACAAACCATCCGATCTATAAAGCCGTCGCCGATCTCGCCAAACTGCGCAGCGAACAAGTCGCGTTGCGGCGCGGCGATCAGATTGTTCGCAACTATGGCGAGAAACCCGGCCTGTTTGCGGTATCGCGGGTCGACAGCGCATCGGGCGAGGAAGTGCTGGTGGCGTTCAATACGTCCAAGGCACCGCTCAACGCAAATGTCGAAATCGGCAAAGATGCCACCGAATTAACCGCGCTGCGTGGTAATTGCCCGACAGCACCGCGCCTGCCCGGCTCGGTTACGATTTCCCTTCCTGCTTTTGGGTATATGGTGTGCAAAGTAAAATGAGTGACCCCCTCCCCATAGCAGCCGCAAAAATAGAACGACCGTGGTGGCGCGGCGCGAGCATTTACCAAGTCTATCCGCGCAGCTTTGCCGATTCCAACGGCGACGGCATCGGCGATTTGCCGGGCATCACGGACAAGCTCGATTATGTCGCGTCATTAGGCGTCGATGCGGTCTGGCTGTCACCCTTCTTCACCTCTCCGATGAAAGATTTCGGTTATGACGTCGCCGATTATTGCGGCGTCGATCCGATCTTCGGGACTCTCGATGATTTCGACGCCCTGGTCGCTAAAGCGCATTCGGTCGGGCTCAAAGTCCTGATCGATCAGGTCTATTCGCATACGTCGGATCTGCACGCCTGGTTTGCCGAGAGCCGGGCGAACCGCGACAACGCAAAGGCCGATTGGTATGTTTGGGCCGATGCCAAGGAAGACGGCACCCCGCCGAATAACTGGCAATCGGTGTTCGGCGGGCCAGCATGGACATGGGACGCACGGCGCGGCCAATATTATATGCACAATTTCCTCAGCAGTCAGCCGCAGTTGAATGTGCATAATCCAGTGGTTCAGGACGCGCTGTTGGGCGTTGCCAAATTCTGGCTGGATCGCGGCGTTGACGGTTTTCGGGTCGATGCAATCAACTTTGCAATGCATGATCCGGACCTGAAGGATAACCCCCCTGCCCCCGTTGGAAACGGTATTCGGACGCGGCCTTTTGACTTCCAGCTAAAGGTGAACAACCAGTCGCACCCTGACATTCCCGGCTTCATTGCACGCATCCGCGCCTTGACCGACAGCTACCCCGACCGGTTCACCGTTGCAGAAGTCGGCGGCCCCGACCCTGACCGCGAAATGAAGGCATTCACTGCCGGCGAATCCTACTTCAACAGCGCCTATGGGTTCAACTTTCTTTATGCCGAACAATTGACGCCGGCATTGGTGCGCGAGGCGTTGGAAGCGTGGCCCGACACTGACGGCATCGGCTGGCCATCATGGGCATTTTCGAACCATGATGCGCCGCGCTGGATTAGCCGTTGGGCGCCGGTCGATGCGCGCGACGCCTATGCGCGGATGGTGATGACGCTGTTCGCCTGCCTGCGCGGCAATGTTATATTGTGGCAGGGCGAGGAGCTTGGCCTCACTCAAGTCGATATCCCGTTCGATAAACTTCAAGACCCGGAAGCGATTGCCAACTGGCCGCTGACGCTCAGCCGTGACGGCACGCGCACGCCGATGCCGTGGTTGTCCGACGCGTTGAACGGCGGTTTCAGTGTTGCCGAGCCTTGGTTGCCGCTCGGCCCCGATCATCAGGCGATGTCGGTCGACCGGCAGGAACAGCACGCCAATTCGATGTTGGCATTAACGCGCAAGCTCATCGCGTTTCGCAACGCCAATGAGGCGATGCTGATCGGCGATTTGCACATCATCGAAGCGCAATCCGATCTTTTGGTGTTTGAGCGTCGCAGTGCAAATCAGCATCTTATTTGCGCGTTCAACATGGGCAGCGAAGCCATCAACTGGCAACCGACACAGCCCCACCGCTGGCGAATGGTAAAGTCGGTCAACGACGCCGCGCCGGGTTCGCTTCCGGCTTACGCCGCAAAAGTCATGGAAAAATCGCTTAAGGAGCCGAAATATGGGCCGCAAGAAAATCAGATATCCGGTTGTGGCGCTTAGCGGAGCATTGCTCGCGGCGGCTTCCGCCAACGCACAGCCCGTAGCCCAAGCATCCTCACCCGATGGCGCGGTTAGCGTGGCCGTAACAATAGACGGCGATGGCCGCGCCGCTTATTCGATTACGCGCAAGAGCAAGCCGATACTGGCGCCGTCGAAGCTTGGCTTCCTATTCACCGATGCGGTAAAAATCGACCGCCGCCTGACCGTTACTGGCCAGGAAGTGCGCGATTTCGATGAGACTTGGACTCAGCCATGGGGCGAATGGCAGAATATCCGCAACCGCTACCGCGAACTCAAGGTTCATCTGAAAGAAAGCACTGCGCTCGCCCGCGTTTTCACCGTCACCTTCCGGCTATATGAGGACGGCGTGGGCTTCCGCTATGAATTCCCAGAACAGCCGAACTTGGCGAACACGAACATCGCCGACGAGCTGACCGAATTTGCGTTCGCAAGCGACGGTACAGCATGGTGGAAGCCCGCATTCCTATGGAACCGCGAGGAATATCTCTACAACAAGACGCCGCTATCGGCCGTTGCCAATGCTGACACGCCGGTGACAATCAAGATGACTGACGGCACACATGTCGCGCTGCACGAGGCAGCCTTGGTCGATTACTCAGGCATGGCGGTCGCGCGCACCGAGGGCACCACGCTGCGCGCAGCGCTGCATCCTGGCGCTGGCGAACCCAAGGTCCAGAAAAAGGGTGCATGGAGTACCCCATGGCGCACGCTGATCATCGCCGACCATGCGGCGGGCGTGTATCACAGCCACCTGATGCTAAACCTCAACGAACCCAATAAATTGGGCGATGTCAGCTACATCAAACCCGGCAAATTCGCGGGCGTTTGGTGGAACATGATCAAAGGCGAATGGTCATGGGCGCGCGGGCCGAAGCATGGTGCGACCAACGCGAATGTGAAGCGCTATATCGATTTCGCATCCGAAAACAAAATCCCGCATCTACTTGTCGAAGGATGGAATGTCGGCTGGGACGGCGACTGGTTCGGCAATGGCTATGACATGGACTTTGCCCAGCCGACCGAGGATTTCGACGCCGATATGCTGGTCGCGTACGGCAAGAAAAAAGGCGTTCGCCTGATCGGCCATCACGAAACCGGTGGTGCCGCCAGCCATTATGAAAAGCAGTTCGACAAGGCATTCAAATTCGCCGCAGACCGCGATTATATGGCGGTGAAGACCGGCTATGTCACCGACGCTGGACAAATGGAACGCGACGACCCGGACGGCAAGAAATACCGCGAATGGCATCAGGGCCAGTGGATGGTGAACCACCAGTTGCGCGTCGTCGAAAAGGCTGCCGAATATAAAATCGGCATCGACAGTCATGAGCCGGTCAAGGGAACGGGGCTACATCGCACCTATCCGAACTGGGTGGCGCGTGAAGGGATGCGGGGCATGGAATATAATGCGTGGGTTGGGGCCAAAAATCCGCCCGAGCATGAAGCCAATGTGGTGTTCACGCGGATGCTCGAAGGACCAATGGATTTCACGCCGGGCGTATTGAGCCTCAAAGGAAGCGAGGACAGCGACATTTTGTCAACCATCGCCAAGCAGTTGGCATTATATGTCGTCATCTATTCGCCGGTGCAGATGGTGGCCGACACGCCCGAAAATTACGCAAAGTATCCCAAGGAAATGAAGTTCATCCGCGATGTTCCTACCGATTGGGAGGACACCCGCGTGCTGAACGGCGAGATTGGCGATTTCGTGACCATCGCGCGCAAGGAACGCGGCGGCAACAACTGGTATGTCGGTGCAGTCGGCGATGAAGAAGCGCGTGACGTCTCGTTCAATCTCGATTTCCTGACGCCCGGAAAAAGCTACAAAGCGGAAATCTACCGCGACGGCGCCGATGCTGACTATCGCACCGAGAAGCGTCATTCGATCGTCATCGAAAACAAGACGCTGACCAGCACCGACAGCCTGAACTTGCGCATCGCGCCTGGTGGTGGTTTTGCTATCCGGCTGGTTGAAAGCAAATGATCGGTAGGCGCTCGCTGATTGCCGCTTCGGCATCAGGTGCGCTCCTCGCGCTGTTGCCGTTCAAGGCAGCGGCGCAGGATCAAGGACGATTTGTCGAGCTTGGGGCGCTGCAGTCAAAATATATCGCACCAACCAAGGTCGTTATCTGGCTGCCGCCCGGCTATGATACGGGCAGGCAACGTTATGGCGTCGTCTATATGCATGACGGCCAGAATCTTTTCGATCCCAAGCGCTCGAATTTCAACAAAGTCTGGGCGGCAGACAAATCGGCGTTGCGGCTCATCGCGGCAAATAAGGTCAAACCTTTCATCGTCGTCGGAATTGACCAGCCCGGCGAAGACCGGGGTCGGCAATATTTCCCGCGTGTAATGGCCGATTTGCTCTCCCCGGCAATCGCCAAAAAGCTGGAATCGCAAGGTAATGGCAAGCCGATCATCTCTGACCAATATCTGAAATTCATCGTTGACGAGCTGAAGCCGAAAATCGACCGCGAATATCGGACGCGCCGCGACAGGAAACATACCGCCATTGCAGGTTCAAGCATGGGTGGGCTGATCTCGCTCTACGCGATCACTAAATATCCGAAGGTTTTCGGCACTGCAGGTGCCGTCTCCACACATCTGCCTTTGGGCAATCCGAACTGGACGCCTGAGGAACGCGACGACATATTTGCGGCGTGGCGCACCTATGTGAAACAGGAATTGGGCGAACCCAAAGGCCGGCGGATATGGTTCGATCACGGCACCGAAACGCTCGATGCCTTTTACCAGCCGTATCAGGAGAATTTGGACGCGGCATTGCTTGCGAATGGCTGGAAAAAGGGCAGCGACTTCTCAAGCAAGGTCTACTCCGGGACACCACATGAGGAAAATGCCTGGGCGGCGCGGATGGACGACATCTTCGGTTGGATACTACAACCCCGCTAATGGCCGACCAGCAGCTTCATTTTGTCGTTTTAGGCGGCGGCACGGCTGGCTGGATGGCCGCTTGTTTGATTGCCAAGGCATGGCCGCAGCACAAAATTACGGTAGTCGAGTCCCCCGACATTGGCA
>JBGSPK010000022.1:0-9665 GCA_041738665.1 Sphingorhabdus sp.
TGAAAATGCTTCTGCCAATGGCCGGTTGAAGGTCAATCTGGCCGACAATATCGCGCTCGATTTTCGCGGCTATTATAACCGCGGAACCATCGAATATGACTCGCCGTTCGGGCTTGGCGCAAACGCTGTTCCGGTTTCCAAGAACACGCAATTTGTCGGCTATGTCGGCGCGCAATTCGATCTGGCAGATGGCCGTTTCCAAAACCGGGTTTCCTACGCCCGCACCGATATCAGGCGTATCGGCAAAGATCCGGTGGTGTTTTCGTTCAACAATTTCGATGTCGAAGGGACGATTGACCGCTTCGAATATCATGGCGCATTCGATATCGCCGACGCCGCGACCATCGTCTTTGGCGCGGAGCATGAGCGGACCTATGCCAGCACCTCGTTCGAAGGCGCGCCCGCCGATGTTGCACGTAACGAGGTGACCAGCGGCTTTGGCCAGCTTATCTCGCGACCGTTTACTGGACTGACGCTAACCGGCGGGGTGCGACATGACGATTATAGTGACTATGGCGGGCAGACGACCTTTGGCGGCAACGCGGCCTATACGCCCAATTCTGGCGACACCGTATTGCGGGCAACCTATGCGGAAGGTTTCCGCGCACCGACGTTAAGCGAAGGGCAGCCGCCGTTTGGCAACCCCGACCTCCGCCCAGAAACCGCACGCAATTTCGATCTGGGCATCGAGCAGAGGTTCCTCGACGGCAAGGCGCTTGTATTTGCGACCTATTTCAACCGCCGCAGCAACGACCAGATCACCTTTTCCTTCGTCACTTTCCAGTCGGAGAATATCGGGCGGGTCAAGACCGAAGGCGTTGAACTGGGCTTCGCGCTTCAGCCGACCGAGCGGCTGAGTATTCAGGCGAATTATACACTTACCAATGCAATCAACCGTTCGGCTGGTGCGAATTTCGGCAACCGGCTTGAATTGCGGCCGCAGCATTCGGGAAGCTTTACAGTCGATTGGCAGACGCCGTGGAAATTAAAGCTTGGCGGAACGCTGCTGCTGAGCGGCGACAGTTTCGACAATGCCGCCAACACCGTGCGGCTTGATAGCTATGCGCTCGCCAATATCCGCGCTGCGTTGCCGGTGACCGAGGCAGTCGAACTTTATGGCCGCGTCGATAATGTGTTCGACACCGATTACACCGTCGTGAACCGCTACAACACATATGGGCGCAATGCGCATGTCGGCGTCCGGGCGCGTTTCTGAAATTGCGTTTACGATTAAAGACAGATAGAAATGGAAGGATGACGAACATGACATCATCGAAATCAATCGGCGCACAGATGGCTTGGCCGCTTTCGCTTGGGGCCAGCACCGTGGTCGGTAGCCTGCTGCTCGCCTGCGTATTTCCATTCGCGAGCTTCGCAGCGCTGGCCGCGTTGACCATGACACCGCGCCGGGGCCTTATGCTGGTGACGGCGGCTTGGGCAGTCAATCAGGCAACCGGATTTTTCCTGATGTCGTTCCCATGGGATGCGCAAGCGGTTGGCCATGGGATCGCGATTTTGGCGGCTACATTGGCGGCCACTGTGGTGGCGCGGCTTGTGGCCGACAAATTGCACGGAGCTTCGGCACTGCACGCTGTCGCCGCGTTGGCATCAGCATTTGTTGTTCACCAGGTTCTGCTGCGCGCGTACGCCAGCGTGGGCGGCGGTGCGGAGAATTTCTCTGCCGAAATAATTTCGGGCATCGCACTCAACGACGCCATGTGGTTCACCGGCCTGATGGCGCTGCGCTTTGTTATCGCGCATTTCTCCGGCGAGAAGGCATTGCCAGCAACAGCTTGACGCGACTCGTACTGCGGGGGAGAGTTAGCGCATGAAACGCCTCCTCCCCTTTGCCGCCTTACTCCTTGCAGGTTGTGCGACAACTAACGTGTCAACGCCTGCCGCTCCGCAAAGTGCGCAGGATGCCCTGCGGCCTTATTATGCCGCCCTCGAACCAAAACTGCCCAAGGCGCCGGCCAATCCGGCTTTATCCTCCGATAGCATCATAACCCGCTTTGCGTTCGGGTCGTGCCAAAACGAAAATCGCGACATGAAATTCTGGAACGTGATCGCTGCGCAAAAGCCACAGGCGTTCTTTCTGATCGGTGACAATGTCTATGGCTATACCCGTCCAACCGGCGGCGCAGACATGCCAACGCTGGTGGCCGCTTATAAAAAACTCAACAGCCGCGCCGAATTCGACCGATTTCGCCGCACCGTTCCGATGATGACCACATGGGACGACCATGATTATGGCGCGAATGATGGCGGCGGGACCTTCGCGTTCAAGGATTGGTCGGAGAAGGTGTATGAGACATATTGGAACGCCTCGGATGAAGTGAAATCCCGCCCCGGCGTCTATGAAAGCCGCATGATAGGCCCGCAAGGCAAACGGGTGCAATTCATCATCCTCGATGCCCGTTTCTTCCGTTCTGATCTTGCTGCCATGCCCTATCGTGAGCCGGAGCCGCCGCGCGGTTGGTATATTCCCAATATGGATGCAAAAGCGACCATATTGGGTGATGCGCAATGGGCGTGGCTTGAACAGGAACTGGCCAAGCCAGCCGACCTGCGTTTCATCATTTCCTCAACGCAGGTAATCACCGACGGCCATAATTTTGAAGGCTGGACCAATTTCCCGAAAGAACGCCAGCGGCTATATGCCTTGTTGGCCGACAAGCGCGTCAGCAACGCCATCTTCCTTTCCGGTGATCGGCATTCCGGCGGATTTTACAAAAAGGCCGTCGCAAATTTATCAAAGCCATACTGGGAATTCACATCAAGCTCGCTCAATTCGCCGAATGGCAAAGGCGATGGCGGTGACAAGGAACCCGATACTACCCGCACTGGCGGCCTTTGGGGAATAGCCAATTTCGGGCAGATCGACATCGACTGGACGGCGAAGAGGGTGACGATGACGCTACGCAAAGACGACGGCAGCGTGATCGAAACTCAAGTGGTTAATGCGATCGATTGATCGCTGAATAATCGACTGCGGCTACCTTCTCCATCACGGCGTCCCGGATCGCGTGTGCCGTCGCCAACGGCAAAGCAATCATTTCGAGCGTTCCGCCCGCGATACCAAAGTTCAGTGATGCCAGCCCTTGCCGCCGGGAAATCGGTCCTTGGGCAATCTCGACCGTCTGTACCTTCACTTGCGGCGCAATAGTCAGCCTTTGCCGCCACCAGCCTTCGCGTACATAGACCTGCCCGCCGTCAAGGGCATCGCGGTAGTTGCGCCGGTTGAACCACAGCAGAAATGCCAAAGGCACAAGCAGCCAGAAAATGTTTGCCGTCTGCACAATCGTGGTGTCGGTAAAGACCGCCAGCCCGATCACGGGCCCAGACAGGATCAGCGCGGCGAAAAGCATATAGGGCGTCCACCAGCGACCCTCACCCTTGCGGAAAACGACTTTCGCGTCGGGCACTTCAACGCCTGCCGCCTCGGCAATCGGCCATATTTCACCCAAGGTCGCAAAAGGCGCCGCCACGAAGTTGCTCTCTTCCTTGCTATCCTGCGCGAGGCTGACAAATTTCAAACTATGCCATCCGCGTCGTTTGCGGATCGGACCCGTCTGGATCACGGCCGCCTGCACGCGGTGCGCGGGCATGACGACATCAGTAAGCGTCAGCAATCCGCGACGGCGGCGGAAGCCCTTTGCCGTGCGCTCGAGCCGGAAGCCATGTTCGCGCAGCACGGTACGGACCACGCCGGTCGCCAGGCCGATAAAAACAAGGCTGCCAAGCGCAATCAGCGCCAATATGATCCGCGCGGTCCAGCCAATGCCGTTGAGGTTATCAACCGAAACGCCGCGATCTTCGGCGACACCGATCCAGTGTTTGAAGTCCCAAATCTCGAATGGCAGCAGGAAATCAAACTGCTGCGCCACACCGCCCAGCACCGCAAATATGACGAGCGAAAAGGAATATAGGCCAAAGATAAGTACACGCTTGCCATCCATCGCAAAAACTGGTGGCGCATCACTGTGTTCGACGGCTTCTTCAATGCCGATCGCAATAGCTGCACCGCTTTTGCGCGCCTTTACCACTTCGCGCAGCCGCTCCGCCTCGGCCATGCTGACAAAGCTCAGCTTTGCGTCATCCCCTTCGCCACCGCCGGTTTCGAATTTAACCTCGCCCAGTCCCATCATCCGGGCCAGCGGCTTCTGCTCGATGCTGACGTCCTGGATGCGTTCGTAGGGGATAGAACGCGCGGTGCGGCTCAATATGCCCTTTTCGACTCTGATGTCATGCTCGCCGATATGATATCGAAACCGCATCCACGCCAGCCAGCGGAAAAACAGGCTGAAGAACAGCACCGCCAGGATAACAATCGGGATAAGGACAGGATTTTTCGCCTCTCTGACGCCGAAAATAGCGGCAAGAACCGGGAAAGCGAGTTGCGGCAGACCCGAGACAAAACCGACGAACAGACCGGCAATATTCAGCCGCTCTCCTTCCGGAGCGATGGCATCCATTTCGGTAGTAGCCTTGTCGCTCAAATTGCATCCTGCCTTATCGCACCACGAATCGCCTCGCGCATCGCAAGCGCGTCGGCATGGAGCAATCCGGGCAAAGCGACGGTGCTGTTGTGATTTCCCGCCGTATGCACGGTCAAAGTCGCCAGACCATAACGCCTATCAATCGGCCCCTGATCGACGTCGATATGCTGGATGCGGCCAAACGGCACCACGGTATCGCGATAGAACATATAGCCGCGCACGACACGCAGCCGGTCAGTCCCCATCGCATAGCCCCAATGTCGGTATTTGCGCGCCGGGACGACGAAGGCCATAAACGCATAAAAGATAACTACCGGGACGAGGAAGGTGCCCGCTGGCATGACCTGTGCAAATTCGAGCACGCCGGCGCCGATGACAAACGGCAAAAGTCCAAGCGCCGACGCAATCCGCGTTGTTGTCACATAGGCTGGATTCAGCTGGGTAAGTTCCGGTGCGGCTTCATCTGTCATGCACGAGATATGCGCACACCGTGTTGTATATACAAGACGGTTTAACGCGCCAGAGCGGCATTCGCTTCATCAACCAGCTTGGCGATGATATCCACCACAGGCCGCTCGACATGCACCATGCCGACCGACTGACCGGCCATCACCGACCCATATTCGACATCGCCGTCAATAACTGCGCGGCGAAGGGCGCCTGCCCAATATTTCTCGATTTCGAGCTGCGCCGCTTCCATGTCGATCTCGCCACGGTCGAGCATTGCCGCGACCTCAACCTGTTTGGCGGTGAATAGCTCCGTACCTTTGTTCTTCAGCGCGCGTACGGGGATGACCGGCAGCCGCGGGTCTATCTGCACACTCGCAACAGCATCGCGGGCATTGGCGCGCAGGAATGCGGCCTTGAAATTGGGATGTGCGATGCTTTCATGCGCGCAAACAAAGCGTGTGCCAAGCTGCACACCGGACGCACCCATTTCGAGATAGCTTGCCATCAATCCGCCACGCGCGATGCCGCCCGCGACAAAAATGGGTAGTTGCTCGCCAAGCTCAGGCAAGATTTCCTGTGCCAGCACGCTCGTTGCCACCGGCCCGATGTGCCCGCCCGCCTCGCTGCCCTCGATCACCAGCGCATCGACGCCCGAGCGCGCGAATTTCTTGGCGAGCGTCAGCGCAGGCGCAAAGCAGATGACTTTCGCGCCAAATTCCTTGATCGCCTCGATACTCCCCTTTGGCGGCAACCCGCCCGCGAGTACGACATGGCTAACATTATACCGCGCGCACACCGCGATCAGATCCATGATCTGCGGGTGCATAGTAATCAGGTTCACGCCGAACGGCTTGGACGTCAGAGCCTTGGTCGCTGCAATCTCCGCATCGAGCAACTCCGGCGTCATCGCCCCGCACGCAATCACCCCGAACCCACCCGCGTTGGAAATTGCAGACACCAGGTTCCGCTCAGAAACCCAAGACATTGCTCCGCACATGATAGCGGTTTCGCAGCCCAGAAATTCGGTGCCGCGTTGCATGAGGTGGGCGAGTTTTGTCATGCGCTTTCTCTTAGAAGCGACCGGCGGGCAATGAAAGCCGTTTACTCCGCATCCAACCCATAAGCCGTATGCAACACACGTACCGCAAGCTCGGTCTCATCCTCGTCAATCAACACCGACACCTTGATCTCGGAAGTCGAAATCGCCTGAATGTTGATCTTGCGGTCGGCCAATGAGCTGAACATCGTCGAAGCGACGCCTGCATGGCTTTTCATGCCGACGCCGACGACCGAAATCTTGGTGATCTTCGTGTCTGAAATCAGCCGATTATAGCCAATCGCATCGCGCTGGTTTTCCAATATGTCGGTACAGCGCGCAAGGTCGGCCTGCGGACAGGTGAAGGTCACGTCGGTCTCGCCCTTGTCGCGGCCCACATTCTGGATGATCATGTCGACGTTGATATTGGCATCGGCCAGCGGCGCGAAGATATTGGCCACCGCACCGGGCCGGTCGGGCACGCGGGTCAGGGTGATCTTCGCCTCATTCTTGTCGGCGGCGATGCCGGTTATAAGCTGGCGTTCCACTTGATACTTCTCCAATTCTTCGTCGGTCACGATCATCGTGCCGGGGATGCTGTCGGCGTCGGGGGCGTTTTCGTCGATGAAGGACGACAGCACCTGAACGCGCACGCCCTCTTTCATGGCCAGACCGACCGACCGGGTTTGCAATACTTTCGAACCGACCGAGGCCAGCTCGAGCATTTCTTCGTAAGTGACAGCCTTCAATTTACGCGCGCGCGCCACGATGCGCGGGTCGGTGGTGTAGACGCCGTCAACGTCGGTGTAGATATCGCAGCGGTCGGCCTTGACGGCTGCGGCGACCGCGACCGCCGACGTATCCGATCCGCCTCGGCCCAATGTAGTGATACGGTTGTCGTCGGTGAGGCCCTGGAAACCCGGAATGACCGCGATGTTGCCTGCCTTCATCGAAGCCAGCAATTCGTCAGTGTCGATTGCGCCAATCCGCGCCTTGGCATGCGCGCCATCGGTATGGATCGGCATTTGCCAGCCGAGCCAACTGCGCGCATTGCATCCAAGTGCCTGAAGCGTAATCGCCAGCAAGCCCGAAGTAATCTGCTCACCTGCCGCGACCACCACATCATATTCGGCCGGGTCATACAGCGCATTCGCCTCGCGGCAGAAATTCACCAGCCGGTCAGTGTCGCCAGCCATCGCGCTGACCACAACCGCGACTTCATCGCCGCGCTCGGCCTGACGCTTCACCAACTGCGCAACGCGGCGGATGCGTTCGGTCCCGGCCATAGACGTGCCGCCAAATTTCATTACTATGCGGGCCATGAAAACCTTACATTATGGCTATATTACAATCGGGCGCCCTGATAGGGACAGGATATGACAAACGCAAGCTTGAGCACGACAATAAACGCCGCAGAAGCAGCGCATTTCGGTGCGCTGGCGGCGGACTGGTGGGACCCCAAGGGTTCGAGCGCGATGCTGCATAAGCTCAACCCGGTTCGGCTTGGCTTCATCCGGGCGGCCTTTGATGCGCATTTTGCTGGTGATGACAAATCGCGCTATCCGCTATCGGGGAAGACCGCGCTGGACGTCGGCTGCGGCGCTGGCTTGCTGTGCGAGCCATTGGCACGGATGGGCGCGGCAGTGACAGGCGTTGATGCTGCACCGGAGAATATTGAGGCAGCGAGGGCGCATGCGGCCTTGTCTGGTGTGGAAATCGAATATCGCTCAGGCGAAATTGCCGAACAAGGCTTGGGCCAATTTGACATTGTGTGCTCGATGGAGGTCATCGAGCATGTCAACGACCCGGCCGCATTCATTGCTGAATTGGCACGGCATCTGAAGCCTGATGGGCTGCTCTTATTGTCTACACCCAACCGCACGCCAGCCTCGCGGCTGTTTCTGGTTGAGGCGGCGGAACGGCTTGGTCAAGTCCCGCGCGGCACGCATAATTGGGAACAGTTTCTGACACCGGAGGAGTTGAAGACGCTTCTGGCGGGCGCAGGGTTGCAAGTGGTCGAGATGCAGGGAATTGCATTTTCCCCGCTCAAGGGTTTACATTTAAGCGGGAATATGGCGCTTAATTATATATTGAGCGCGCGTCTCGAACCCTAGTCATAGCCCGTATCAGCATATTGATCGTCGGCCAGATCGCTAAACTTGGTGATCTTCGCCTCGAACTTCATCCGCACCCGCCCCGTCGAGCCGTGCCGTTGTTTGGAAACGATAAGTTCCGCGATGCCATGGATTCGCTCCATTTTTTCGTTCCATGCGTCAAATGCGGGCGTGCCCTCATCGGGTTTTTTCATCAACTCGTAATAGTCTTCGCGGTAGACGAACCACACCATGTCGGCGTCCTGTTCAATCGAGCCGGATTCGCGCAAATCTGACAGCATCGGGCGCTTGTCCTCGCGCTGTTCGACCGCACGGCTGAGCTGCGAAAGTGCGACGACAGGGATGCTCAATTCCTTCGCTAGTGTCTTCAAACCCCGGCTGATTTCGGAAATTTCGTTGACGCGGTTGTCGTTGGCGCGGCTCGACCCCTGCAGCAGCTGTAAATAGTCAACGACGATTAGCCCAATGCCATGCCGACGTTGCAACCTGCGAGCTCGGGTCCTTAGCGCCGCAATCGTCAGCGCCGGGGTGTCATCGATATAAAGCGGGAGTTCCTGCAACTCGCGGCTCGCGCGCGACAGTTCGCGGAAGTCGTCGCGGCTGATTTTGCCCATGCGTAACAATTCGGAGCTGATCCCCGATTGCTCGGCCAAGATGCGCGTCGCGAGCTGGTCCGCCGACATTTCGAGGCTGAAAAAAGCCACTTTTGCGCCCGCGCCCTTGGATTCTTCGATGCCATCTTCGCGTTCTTGAATCCAACGCCTTGCGGCATTGAACGCAATATTCGTTGCTAGCGAGGTCTTGCCCATACCCGGCCGTCCAGCGAGGATCACAAGGTCAGAATTATGCAGTCCGCCACATTTTGCATTGATGCCACTGAGTCCTGTCGTGACACCGGACAGGCTGCCACCCGAATTGAGCGCTTTTTCGACATTCTTGATCGCCTCGGTCGAGGCCATCAGGAAGCTCTTCATAGAGCCGGTTTCGCCTTCGCCCTCGGCAACCTTGTACAGCGCGCTTTCCGCCGCCTCGATCTGCCCTTTAGGATCAACGCTCTCGCTTGTGTCGAGCGCATTATCGACGAGCGTCCGGCCAACCGTTACCAATTCGCGGAGCAACGCCAGATCGTAAATCTGCTGGGCAAAGTCGCGCGCGCCAATCAGGCCCGCGCCATCGGCGGTCAGCTTGACCAGATAGCCCGGCCCGCCAAGCTCGCGCATCGATTCGTCGGCCTCGAAAAATGGCTTCAACGTGACCGGTGTGACCAGCATATTGCGGTCAAGCAGGCGGAGGATTTGTTCGTAGACCCTGCCATGCAGCGGCTCGAAAAAATGGTCTGGTTGCAACTTGATCGAGACATCCTCGATAATCCGGTTGTCGATCAGGATCGCGCCCAGAAACGCGGCCTCTGCCTCGATGTTGCGCGGCAGGCGTTGGGGTTCTGCTTCGTTCGCAGCGGCAAGTCTGATTGGTTCGGCCATGACGCCCTATCCTTTAGCACAGGGCCTTGTGCAAGGCTCCGCAAAAATAGAATCGGGGACAGGCCTGTGGACAAAAATCGGCGCA
>JBGSPK010000046.1:0-7061 GCA_041738665.1 Sphingorhabdus sp.
CTGAACCATGAGACATCGGATCACCTCCTTTCGATAAATGGAAATTGCTTGCATCAAACATTTGAACTGCCCTCCGCGACTCGGAAAGTGAATCAAACAAAGTTTGGAAACAAGTCTTGTAATATATTTTTTTTCCGGCAATTATTGGGGTTCTGCGTCGGACTATCTCAGACGCGGCAATCTTCCACAATTCGTGTTATTTCGGCCCATGACGGGATGGCTATTGACGGTTCGCCAGTGACCTGGATTGCAATCCGTCCACGGCTGAATGCCATTGCGTCCAGAATAGGATCATTGGGCATGATTTCCGACGCTAGATATGCAGGGTTTGCGCCGGTTGGGCTTGCGGCAAATTCCTTCATTGACGAACTGGTCCGCACAATCATTCTGCCGCCAGTGCTTGCACCTGCTCGGCCAAGGTAAATGCGCCGCCGTTGCGTGTCACAGCGAAGCGTTAACATCGCATTCTGACCTGACGCTCCGAACAGCCCAATTGATCCACGCTCGTCGCGCCGATAAACCCAGTCACCTGCAGCGAGCGGCCAGTCGATCCACTCGGCCGTTGCCGGTGGGGATTGCACAGGCTGTGCAACCACCGGTTTTGGGGCAGGAGCAGGCTGCGGCGCCGATGGTGGCGGGGGCGCGGCGCACGCGGCAAGCGCAAGCAGAGCAGACAAGGTCAGGTGGCGGTTTTGCATAGCGTTACCTTATGGCCAAATCGGCGATGCTCCGCTAGCGCGTTGCGACATGGCGACCAAAAAAATTCGACTGGACCAACTGATTGTCGACCGCGGCCTCGCCGAGAGCAAGACGCGCGCCCAGGCGCTAGTGATGGCGGGCCATGTTTTTATCGGGGACGCAAAAGCGCAAAAGCCCGGCCAGCAGCTCGCGGACGATGCAGAGGTCAGCGTCAAAGGCAGTGACCATCCATGGGTATCGCGCGGCGGGATAAAGCTTGCCCATGCCTTGCAGGAATTCAGCATCGCTGTGACAGGCATGGTCTCAATTGATGTGGGGTCATCCACTGGCGGCTTTACCGATGTCCTGCTGACTAACGGTGCGAAGATAGTTTATGCGGTAGATAGCGGGACCAACCAGCTCGCTTGGAAGTTACGACAGGACGAGCGCGTTATCGTGCATGAGCAAACCAGTGCACGCATCTTAACCGATGTGCATATCCCTGAACTAGTTGACATCATCGTCTGTGACGCGAGCTTTATCGGCCTCGCCAAGGTACTTGAGCGACCGTTGAGCTTCGCCAAAAACGGCGCGCAATTGATCGCGCTGATCAAGCCACAGTTTGAGGCTGGCCGCGATGAAGTCGGAAAAGGAGGCGTCGTGCGGGACCCTTTGGTCCACAGCAGAGTTTGCGACGAAGTGGAAATGTGGTTGGTCGAAAAAAACTGGACTGTCGGCGGACTGACCACCAGCCCAATTACCGGGCCACAAGGCAATGTAGAATTTCTAATCTGGGCGCAGAAAAAATGACGCCCGCCAAATTTCGGGGAGCATCAACATGAAAATACGCACGGCGCTTGCGGCATCGGCCGCTTTGTTGGCGCTTGCACCCATCAGCCAGAGCGCCGCTGCGCCTGCAAAGGCAAACGCCTTGCTGGTACCGTCGCAGCTTCCGCGCAATGCCGCGCCATTGCATTACATGATTAGTGTAACGCCCGATGCTGAAAAACTGCGTTTCGATGGCAATGTGCTGATCGAATTTGAACTTAAGACGCCGAGCAACAGCATCACTCTTAACGCCGCCGATATCGACTTTAAGCGCGTTACCGTCACCAAAGGTCGGATGGCTGCAATGCCGGCCACTGCTTCGGTCAATGCCGCTGCCCAGACCGCGACTATTGCCTTCGGCCAGAAGCTCGCTGCCGGGCGCTACACGCTCAATATCGACTATACGGGCAAGATTTTGCAACAGGCCAACGGCCTGTTCGCACTCGACTATAAAGATCCGAAGGGTGCCGAAAAACGAGCGCTGTTTACGCAGTTTGAGGCCCCCGATGCGCGCCGGTTCGTGCCAAGCTGGGACGAGCCTAACTACAAGGCGACATTCGATCTGACCGCCACGGTTCCTGCTGACCAGATGGCGGTAAGCAATATGCCCGTCGCCGCACGTCGCGATGTGGGGAACGGCAAGGCGGAGGTCCGCTTTGCCACGTCACCCAAAATGTCGACCTATCTGCTGTTTTTCGGGCTGGGCGAATTCGACCGCATTACCAAGCAAGTCGGCCCGACCGAAGTCGGCGTGGTCGTTGGCAAGGGTAATGGCGCCAAGGGCCAATATGCGCTTGATGCGTCAGCGAAGCTGGTCGCTTATTATAATGACTATTTCGATACGCCTTACCCGCTCCCCAAACTCGATAATGTCGCGGGGCCAGGGCAGAGCCAGTTTTTCAGCGCAATGGAAAATTGGGGGGCAATCTTCACCTTCGAACGCGTTTTGTTGAACGACCCCAAAATCACCAGCGCACGCACACGCCAGGGCATTTTCAGCACCGATGCACATGAAATCGCACACCAATGGTTCGGCAATCTGGTGACGATGGCGTGGTGGGACGATCTCTGGCTGAATGAGGGTTTTGCAAGCTGGATGGAAAGCAAGGCAACCGCGCATTTCAACCCGGACTGGCAGAGCGCACTTGATCGGGTGAATGGCCGCGAAGGTGCGATGGGGCTCGATTCTTACGTCACCACGCACCCAGTCATTCAGAAGATAACGACGGTCGAGCAGACCAGCCAGGCGTTTGACACGATCACCTACCAAAAGGGTGAAGCGGTCATCACGATGCTGGAGGCCTTTGCTGGCGAAAATGTGTGGCGCGATGGTCTGCGCACATACATGAAGAAGCACGCTTATGCGAACACCCGTACCGATGATTTGTGGACGGCGGTTGAGGCCGCTGGTGCCAAAGGCCTGTTACGCATCGCGCATGACTTCACCAAACAGCCCGGCGTACCATTGATCCGGGTGAATTCGGCGAAATGCGTGAACGGAATGACTCGGCTCTCGCTCAGCCAAAGCGAATTTTCGCGCGACCGCAAGGCGCAGACCACGGCAAAGCCGCAACGCTGGAATGTCCCGGTAATTGCTCAAATCGTCGGCAAGAGCCCGACTAGCGCTATCGTTTCGGGCGGTACGGGATCGATGCAGCTGGCCGGTTGTGGTACCCTAATCGTCAATGCTGGTCAGAGCGGATATTATCGTGTTCTGTACCAGCCGGACATGATGGTGGCTCTGCAGAAGGATTTCACCAAGCTAGCCGCCATTGATCAGCTTGGCCTGCTGAATGACAGCCAGAGCCTGGCCTATGGTGAATATCAGCCCATCCGTACCGCGCTTAATCTGGTGGATGCTGTGCCTGCCGATGCAAGCCCACGGATTATCGAGGATAATGTCAGCACTTTTGGCTATCTTTATGGTCTTTATGACAAGGATGCTGTGCAGCAGGCCCATATCGCGCGGCTGGCAAGCGAACGGTTCGGTCCCGCGCTGGCAAAACTCGGGATGAAGGAAAAGCCGTCGGACAGCATGCTTGACGCAAATCTGCGGAGTGCGCTGATTAGCACGCTTGGATATATGGGCGACAAGGCGGTCGTCGCCGAAGCAAATCGTCTTTTCAAGCAGCTGGACCGCAATCCAGCCGCGCTTGACGGGCCGTTACGGACAACCTGGCTGGGTGTCATCGCGCAAAATGCCGACCAGGCCGCATGGGACAAAATACGCAAACTAGGGCAGAGCGCAGAAAGCCAGTTGGTTAAGTCGACCATGTACCGCTTACTGGGCGGTGCACGTGACGAGGCGCTTGCGAAACAGGCGCTTGAGCTTGCGCTAACCAAAGAGCCCGGACCGACGCTTAGCAGCGCCATCATTGGCGGGGTTGCCGGCGACCATCCCGATATGGCCATCGACTTTGCACTTGCAAACCGTGAGGCCGTTGAAGCGTTGGTTGATGTCTCGTCCAAGTCGGAATTTATTCCCGGTTTGGGCAACGGCTCAAGCGATCCAGATATGGTCGGAAAGCTTGAAGGCTATGCGAAGGCGCATCTGAAACCTGAATCGCGCAAGCCAGTCGATCAGGCGATTGCAGCAATCCAGACCAGAATAAAGGCCGAACCGCGTATCCGCGCTGGGGTCAGTGAATGGCTGGATAGCCAGCCTACAAGCTAGTCCTTGTAAAGCCCGTTCACCCGCGCGGCATAACGTTCGCGGATGATATGCCGCCGGATTTTCATGCTCGGCGTCATCTCACCATTCTCGATTGAAAAAGGTTCGTCAGCAAATTCAAACTGGCGAACCTTTTCGGTCACCGACAGATCGGCATTTACCCGGTCGATTGCCGCACGAACCGCAGAGCGAAATTGTGGATTATCGTTTAACGCGACGAAATCGCACTTTATGTCCTGGGCGCGACACCAGTCGACCGTCCACTCAGGGTTGGGAACGATGAGACCGACGACGTAAGGCCGTTTGTCACCGCTGACCATTGCCTGCAAAATCTCGGGCTGAAGCGTGAGCATCCCTTCGACTTTTTGGGGCGCGATATTGTCACCCTTATCGTTGACGATGAGATCTTTCTTGCGGTCGGTGATAGCAATGCGGCCCTTGTCATCGATATAGCCAATGTCGCCAGTATGAAGCCAACCATCCCGGATAACGCGGTCGGTTTCAGCCTTGTTGCGCCAATAGCCCTTCATCACCAACGGCCCGCGCACAAGGATTTCGCCATCTTCCGCAATCTTGACCTCGGTGTTTTTGAGCGGCGGCCCGACCGTATCCATTTTCAGGCCAACCTTGGGCCTGTTGCAGCTGATCACCGGCCCTGATTCAGTCTGGCCATAGCCTTGCAGAAGGGTAATTCCGAGCGACTGGAAAAACACGCCGATGTCAGGGTTCAGCGGTGCGCCACCAGAAACCATCGCCTTCATGCGTCCGCCAAAACGCGCTTGAATTTTCGGCTTGATAGTACGCGAAAGGAGAAAACGCATTGGCGCATCGCGCAGCCGCTTATGACCCGAATAATCGCGCTCGCCAATCGTCAGCGCCTGGTCGAGCAGATAGTTGGGAACTTTGCCCTGCTTCTCTACAGCCTTGATCATCCGTTGCCGCAACACCTCGAAAAGGCGCGGGACGACGACCATAATGGTCGGGCGGGTTTCCTCGATATTGGACGCGAGTTTCTCAAGGCCTTCGGCATAATAAATTTGCGCGCCGACGCCAATCGGCAGGAACTGGCCGCCGCTATGTTCATAGGCATGCGACAGCGGCAGGAAAGACAGGAACACTTCCTCCTCTTCCAAACCGAAATCCTCACGCAGGACGGCAGCGGCGCCGTCGGCGTTGTGCAAGATTGCCCCATGTTGCTGCATCACGCCGCGCGGGGCACCCCCGGTGCCGCTGGTGTAAATGATGCAGGCGAGGTCATCGCGCGTAACTGTCGCCATGGCGGCTTCGGTGGCGCGAACATCGGCATCGGTTCCTTGCACCATGTCGGCCCAGTTATGGACTGATAACTGGCCTTGCTGCGTGTGTGGCAACGGCTCCATCGCAATGATGAATTCTGCCTGCGAGGATTTGATCGCCGCAGGGAGCAGCAACTTTGCCAGCTTGGCGGAAGACACGACTACGGCGCGCGCGGCGCTGTTATCCAGTATATGCTGATGATCGCGTTCGGTATTGGTGATGTACGTCGGCACCGTTACGCAACCTGCGGCCATAACGCCCAGATCGGCGATGCACCATTCGGGTCGGTTTTCGGACACCAGCATCACGCGGTCGCCTTTTTCCAGGCCGAGTTGTCGCAGTGATTTGGCAAATCCGGCAACGCGCCGCGCCGCCTCCGCCCAGCTTATCGATTGCCATTCGCCACCAATTTTTGCCCATAAAAACGGCGCATCGCCACGATGGCGGGCACGGGCGAAAAACATCGTGACCAGATTTGGGAAGCTGTCAAAATCGTCGAATTGCTCGGCAGCCACAATGCTCTCCTCGGAATATCTAACCGGTCCGTTACCCGGACTTTATTTCTGCTTTTACGCTAGCGCGCTGCGCGGCGCGGTGCAATCTACCATCCGCATCAACCCACGTCTTCGCTCGGTGCCTCTTCCGATGCTCGTGGCTTCGTAACGGTAACTTTGCCTTTGGCGTCGATGGTTGCCGACGTGCCTTCGCTGCGCGGGTCAGACGCGCCGGTCCATCCAGTTACAGTCAGCTGTGCGCCATTGACTTTCGATCCGAGATCGACGGCACGCACCTTCTGTCCATATCTGCCGAGCTCGTCGGCCATGTTGGCCAAGGGGGTATTTTGCTCAACCTCCAGACCGCCGCCACCGAAATAGATATTGGGCATCGCAATTGCGGCATCCAGAGGCAGGCCGAAATCGATAACGCCTATCAGCGTCTTGGTGACGTGCATGATAATCCGCTTGCCCCCCGCCG
This sequence comes from Sphingorhabdus sp., assembly GCA_041738665.1. GTDB lineage: Bacteria > Pseudomonadota > Alphaproteobacteria > Sphingomonadales > Sphingomonadaceae > Sphingorhabdus_B. The sequence continues at coordinate 6,449 of JBGSPK010000046.1, forward strand.
ATCCCAGCGCCAGCACAGCCTTGCCATTGCGGTCGAAGACGATAGTCGGTGACATTGATGACAGGGGCCGCTTACCCGCGACAACCCGGTTAGCGACTGGCGCACCGTCTTTTTCGGGTGCAAAGGTAAAGTCAGTCAATTCGTTATTGAGGAAAAACCCGCCAGCGACCAGCTGGCTACCGAACGGGCCTTCGATGGTTGACGTCATGTTTGCGATACTGCCCTTGGAATCAACGGCCGTGAAATGCGTGGTGCCTGCGACCTCGCTGGATATCGCGGCGGTACGAGGACCCGCACCGGGGGGATTGCCCGCCGGATAGTCAGTGCGCGCCTTGGCTTCGTCAATCAGCGCCGAACGTTGCTTGATATATTCGGGATTCAACAGCCCTGCGACCGGAACGTCGACAAAATCGCTGTCGCCCAGATATTTTTCCCGGTCGGCATAGGCCAATTGCATCGCCTGCCCGACCAGATACCAGCTTTTCGGATTGTCCTTGCCCATGGCAGTCAGGTCAAAGCGCTGCAACGTACCCAGGATTTGCAGCACGGTTGTAGCGCCCGAAGATGGCGGGGCCATGCCGCATACAACATAAACCCGGTATGGTGCGCACAC
>JBGSPK010000053.1:0-5582 GCA_041738665.1 Sphingorhabdus sp.
TTCTATCCCGGCAGGCCGCGTGTATCGTGCGCCGGAAATGCTCGCCGACCCGCATTTCAAGGCGCGCGAGGCAATTGTTGAAGTTGAAACCGAACGTTTCGGCAAGTTAAAGATGCAAGGTGCCTTTCCAAAATTTTCAGCAACGCCCAGCGGCGTGCGTTCGCCAGCGCCCTCAATCGTAGGGCAGCATAATTCCGAAATTTACGGTGGATTGCTTGAGATGTCGGATGACGAGCTCGCTGAACTGCAAGCCGCCGGGGCGATTTGATGCCGACTGACGAGGAAGAGCTTTCAGCAAACTATTCGGGCGCTTTTGATGGCCAGCTAGAATTTGGGAAAAATCCTGCACTTTTGATCGTCGATTTTGTTATGGCCTATCTGGATAAGGCGTCGCCGCTTTATGCAGGCGCAGAGGACGCCCTTGCCAGTACCGAACGCCTGCTAGGCGCCGCACGGGCCGCCGGGATACCAGTGATATTCACGAACGTTGTCTATCAAGCCGATGGTGCCGATGGCGGGCTATTCTATAAAAAAATCCCGGCGCTCAGCGTATTTGTCAACGGATCGCCATTGGGTGGGTTCCCACCTGCACTCGCACCCAAAGATGGCGAGCAAATCATATCCAAACAATATGCATCTGCTTTTTTCGGCACGCCGTTGACCTCAAGCCTTGTGGCGCAAAATATAGACACTTTGCTCATCACGGGCATGTCGACGTCAGGCTGCGTTCGGGCGACTGCATTGGACGCGCTTCAACATGGATTTGCGCCGTTCGTGGTGCGCGAGGCTTGCGGTGATCGACACAGTGCACCGCACGAGGCCAATCTGTTTGATTTGCAGGCAAAATATGCGGAGGTCATTGCAGAACAAGAGGCACATGCATTTCTGCAGGATCGAGGCGCGCGCTGAAGCACTAGCTTTAGGCGTACTGGTACATGTCATGCAATGACCTGCTTGGCCTTGCACACTAAGCTGATGCAGCGCTGTAGCAATTGGACGGATTAAGATGCAGATCACATTGTACGATGACGATATGTATCCTGATAGTAAGCATAATGTCCGCCGGTCTGCGTGCCGCTATTTGGCGGGTATGATAATTCTTATGGTATTTTCCACAAATGCCGCCGTTGCCAGCGGTTATATGACTGCACCCGAATATCGTCAGAACATGCCAAGCTTCAAGGCCTGTCTTGGTGAGCTAGAAAGTCGCGCTTCCGAGCATCGCAAGGAGTTGAAGTCGCGAACCTTTGATGGCGACGCCGGGTTTCGGGAGGTTACGATCCAGGCTCTCAGTAACGGCGTCGAGATAACCGGTCGCAACAGCGCGCGCTACAAAGCAACGCTGTGGTATCACAATGGCCGGTTAAACAACGAACGTACGCAGTATGAAATCAACCATAACTGGAGTCAAAACAGCTATGAATGTCGCGGAAAAACCATGATCATTAATGATTCCCAAGGCTACACACTCAGCACGTTCGAACCGGTAGCAAACATGGTACCTTGACGCTTGCTGACTAAACACCAGCCGCGACCCTTCGGACACTCTGCCGCCAAATATACCGTTAGCTTATGTCCCCGAATATTCAAATCGGTGCATCCGAAATTTGCCGTCCGCTCCCCGCTGCCAAATGGCAGTAAACGGGCCCGTCCTGCCGTTCATTCTGCCCACACCTTCGGACTGCTCGAATATGACAGAGCCCCCCACCCGTACCCGGTCGGGTGTTTCCGCATGAAAAGTGTCATATTGCAGGTCAACAGAATAGAGCCAGTCGCTTGCCCAGAATTCTGCTGCAGTTTCGGCATCTTGGATCAGCGGAATTTCTGGCCACGAAAATGTGATGTCATCTTCGAAGAATAGCCAGATTTTCGATGGGTCAGCTCTGCCCATTGAGCTCCAAAAAAAATCATCCACCTCCAGTTCATTGAAAAGTTCAGCTGCCGCCATTTGCTCGCCACTTAGCACAAAGCAGGCAATCAGCCGATCAAGTGTCGCGTCATATCCGTCAGGATATAATGCCGCGCAATGCGGAAGCTGGGCCAGTGTGGCTTCGGCAAGCGCCTCAAAAAACAATCCTCTTGGTTCATTCCCGCAGCTGTCGCCAACCGGCGCACGAATGTTATCCCTTCCATCCATCAGCTCGACCGTGAATATTGCACCACACACGAATACCTCATCTGTAGCATATACAAGATCAAGCTTCGTTCCGTCGGCGACAATCACATCCCAAGCAGATTCTGAGATTTTTACTTTGATGGACTTTGGCCCCGACGGTCGGTCTTTCCTGACCATTTGCCGAATTTCGACCGTTGGCGTTCCTTTGCGGTCGCGTTGCAAAACAAGCGCAACTCCACCACCCGTTTTGAACACGACCGTTGTGACGATCAACTCGCCTTTAGGGCCAGCATATCCTTTGCGCTGGCGGATTTTCTCTAGCGTTGGCAGGCCAAATCTTTTGCGTGTCGCATTCCGATAGGCTTCGGTGCATTTGGGGTGGGGGTCATAATTCGAACATCTCCCTGATTTGGCACCGCTCCGCGCTTCGGCGGACAGGCTAATTGGAATGCCACTAACGGCATTGAGCAGGATGAACGCAGCAAGAGCCATGCGTATATTAAATTTCCGCATCATTCGGCCGTGCATTTTCTATTTCATAATTCAGCGGACTGTTTTTCCACCCCGTTAGGCCGACCAGAAATTTGCCCACGATAAACGCCGGTTTGTCCCGGCTGGGGCTGTTCCGCTCTACAAAGTCGTAGCTGCCGGAGCCGGCAGTTTCCAAAAACCAGTTGGTACCATCAAGCACCAACTCACAATCATCCGGTCGACTGTCAAATAGCTGTGTTTCGGCCAGCAGCGCCCTGAATTGTTCAACTTCGGTATTGGTCAGGGTTCGAGCCATTCTTTGCTGATAATCATTGTAAAATACCGATGCCCTCTTCGCTATAATGCGCGACCTTTTCGGACCCATTTCGATCCGGATAGAGACAGTAGTCCAAGAGGCGTGCCACCAGACAAATCGCACAGCTTCGGGATATTTGCCGGTTCGCGCTTTACCGATGAGCGATGGTTCTTTTGCGACTCGAAAGTTTTCGGCGATGGTATCCTGTTCGTCGTCCGATAACTGCGGGACACTTTTGAGCGCCTGTGGCCTCCAACTATATTCGCACTCCGGCGTCAATGCCGACACTTCCGGAGGAAAATAGTTCTGTCCCCGATCATCAACGACGCGTTTGGTGGCAGCTGATAGCGGCGCAGTGTGCCACGTCAGCAGCGCCAACGCTACCGCAAGGGATGTTGCTGCAAAGGGCATGCGCATACCGCACCACGCCATCAGAAATATTCCGGTCTGGCGTCATATACGGCGAGGATCTGGCACGAAACGGCATCGATCTTGCACTTGGCCAGCGTTGCTACTCTCGCCGCCTCTTCGGTCGCATCGATCCTGGTGCGAAGGGCTTGGGTGTTGTCGCGCGCAACCACGATAACGCCGTTAATGGTCGACGTGGCAACCTTACAATTCCGCCAGCCTTTTGCCCGACATTTTTTCAGGGCTGCCTCGCGCGCAGATTGTTCATCGAAATATTTTTCGACACCGGTATACTCGTTGCCCCGATCGCTATCAGCCCAAGCCACTGCCGCCGCAAACTCAATCCATTGTGGCGGTGAAACGCGGTGTTGTTGCGGTACCTCCGGCATGTCAGGAGCATTGTAATCTGGAATGGCCATGCAGTCGCTCGGCGATTCGATTGGTATCTTCCAAGGTTCGTAGCCAGCAGGACAACCATTTTCAGCCTGAGCAAGGTCAATTGCAATACACGTAAATGCCGCCGAAATCAGAAAGCAGCGAGCAAAAGATGCGAAACTCATCTGATTTTCTCAAAATGACGGATAGTTTTCAATATCGGTCCTTTTAGATGCAGCGATGTCCCGCTGGTTCAGCCAAGTTTTACGCGATGTCGGTGCCGCCGATACACTCGCGATGAACCGGTACATTTCGCAGCTTTGTGCCACGCCGCTCGCCGCGCTAGAGTTGCCGCAACGGGACATGCCAATATGTTTCATGGCAGGAGCCTTTCGGGTCGATGAAAATGTACACCGTCGCCATGTGGTGTTGCCTGGTAGCATCAGTTTCGGGATGTGACCGCGTATCGTCGAATAACAGAACAGATAGTATGGCGGCCGACCCAAGCGATACGGTCGCGTCTGCCGCCCAAAAGCCCAGCGACAAGCATAACTCTGGAAACGGCCACGAGAATAATGCTGGTGCGATGAAATCAATGCCTGAGCCTCGGCAGCTGAGCCTTGCCTATGAAGCGGTTTTCGGTCGTGGCCCTGCCTTAATCAAGATCGAAGGTGAAGAAACTAACAGCTATCTGTATGAAGGTGGAGACGTTGTTTGGCTCGATGATTTAGCGGTTCTGGTAGCGCCGGGTGCAGAAACCGAAGCGTTACCCGTCACGACAGGCACAATCGGTATTTTTTACCTTAAACCGGAGCGCGACAAGTTTTCGTTGATCAAACAATTTCCGACGGCTGCAAGCGGCAGCATCATGGGTAATCCCCCAACGTGGAAGATAACCGGCAACATCACGAATTTCCCTGTCATTATCTCCACTGCCGGCGGCGTTTGGCAGGGTACATATTGCGCATCGACAACGCTTACAGAAATTAGGCCGGAAGCACCGAGCCAACTTGTGTCCTTCCGCTCTGCTTTTAGCAATGGAGGTGGAGCCCCAAGTCCAAAGGGCGCTCAATCTTTCGACGGACAAATTGTTAATATCATGAAAAATACTTCATTCGAAGTGGAATACAGAGGCGGACGCGGCTTCACCCACAAATATCAGCGGCAGTCTGGGACATACATTCTTTTGCCACCACGGCCGGAGGATCAACTTCCAGAATGTTGATTGTCACTGACGCAAGCAGCTCGCGCTGCAGAGATGTGGCCACCGTTAAATGTTCGTTTCCGATTGAAAGCCAAGACGCCATGAATTTCCTAAAGCTTGTAGTGCTTATAATTTCGTTCGGCGCAGTGGCGGGATGTGCGCCGATCTCTCGTGAAAGCTGTATCAACGACAGCGCCTATGATATCGGATATGCGGCTGCGATGGACAATGCCGATCGGATGAACCGGTTGCAAAGCGTCAGTAAGATCTGTGGCAAGGAAGGCCGCGAGATCGACGTGGCCGGATATACCGAGGGTTTTGACGCGGGGACCAACGCATTTTGCGTCGCCGACAACGGGTATCGCTGGGGATTGCGCGGGCGCGGCTATAACGGCGTTTGTGCCGATCCTGCATTTGGCGCTGCATATGACGATGGGCTGCGGATTTACAAAGTTCAGCAGCGTGGAAAAGCAATTCGCGAACGACTGGAAACGATCAGGTCTCGTGTGGCCAATATCCAGCAGATACTCGATGAAGACAAAACCCTTACCGAAGAGCGTAGACGTAAGTTAGTGCGCGAGTGGGATGGACTGTTGCTTGAGCGACGCGACCTTCTTGCCGAACAGCAAAGCCTGCCACCGGTCTGAGCAGTTCGCCTGCATTAGGACTGTGCATGCTCGTCTGCCCTGATC
>JBGSPK010000056.1:0-9566 GCA_041738665.1 Sphingorhabdus sp.
CTGGACATTGGCCGGGACGCCGGGTGCATCGATCTTGTCAAAGCCGATCTTCACTTCCCAAAGACCAGGCTTCATCGCCATCGCGCCGCCAGCCGACATTTCCGCTTTCGCCTCGGCATCGGTGATCTTGCCATCACCATCGGCATCGGCGCCCTTGTTCGAGCACGCCGAAATCGCGAGCGCGGCCACGCCCATTATCATAAATTTACGCATCTTGTCCCTCCAGAGGCTTATTGATTCCGCCTTCTGTAGCCCAGCCGGAGGAAACGCAAAAGACATTTGGTTTACGTCAGATGCTCCGCTACCAAGTCGCCTCTAGGGGCCTATCTGGTGGGGCGATATGGATAGCAAGAGCATCGAACATCCGACACTATGGTCCCGCGCCCGCAATATGGCGATGCAGGCCCCGCCCGAGCGCAACCGCTACGTCGATTTCCTGCGCGCGCTGTCGATACTGGCCGTGGTCATCGGCCACTGGCTGGTCGCCGCGCCGTATATGAAGGATGGCGCTGTGGAGGGCGGGCATTTGCTCGGTATCATCCCGTGGACGCAATGGCTGACCTGGGGGTTTCAGGTAATGCCACTATTCTTCCTCGTGGGAGGGTTTTCCAACGGCGTGTCATGGGCGGCGACCCAAAGGAAAAATGCCCATTATGCCGACTGGTTCAGCGGACGCGTGCAACGGCTGATCAACCCGGTCATGCCATTATTCCTGATCTGGACGCTGTTTGCAGCCTTTGGCACGGCGATGGGTGTCGAACGCAACATTGTATCGATGGCGGCGCAACTGGCGCTGGTTCCCGTCTGGTTTTTGGCGGTCTATCTGATCGTGTCTGCGGTGGTACCGTGGACATGGAAATTGTGGCAGCGTTTCGGGCTTGGCTCCTTCTGGGGTCTTGTTGCTGGCGCAATGCTGGTCGATGTGGCCAGCCTGAAGTTCGGCGTACCCTATATCAACTTCCTCAACTTCCTGTTTGTGTGGCTAGGGATCCATCAGCTGGGCTATGCGTGGCAGCAGGGGCGGATCCGCAATCCATGGGTCTGGGCAGTAGGAGGTGCGATCGCGCTTGAAATGCTGGTCTATTTCGGCCCCTATCCGATTGCGATGATTGGCGTGCCGGGGTCTTCCTTAAGCAATTCGATGCCGCCGACATTGGCGCTGCTGGCGCTCGGTATCGCGCAGACCGGCTTTGCGCTCGCGCTCGAAACCCCGGCACGGCGGATGCTGGACAACATCAAAATCTGGACCGCCGTGGTGCTGGTCAATGGCATGATCATGACCATCTATCTGTGGCACCTGACCGCTTTTGTATTCGTCATGGTCGCCGCATGGTCGCTAGGTGGCATCGGTCTTCACGCCGCGCCCGGCAGCGGCGAATGGTGGCTGATGCGCCCCTTATGGTTTGCGCTTTATATCGCCGCGTTGTCCCCGCTCATCATCCTGTTTGCGCGTTTCGAACGGGCAAAGAGCAGCCCCAAGCGCGATGCGCCGGTCCCGCACTGGCGACTAATCGCAGGTCTGATACTCGTCTGCACCGGCCTTGCCGCAACCGCCGCTATCAGCATCGCCAGCCCGATGGGCGTTACCGGCGTGCGGCTCTGGGTTGTCGCTTTGCCTTTCATCGGCGCGGGTTTAATCGGTTTCGGTCCGGCACATTCGCTGACGAAGCGGGTTATAGAGGCACCTTAGAACCACCCCTTGCCCGTTAGGCAGAAAAAGCACATATAGCGAACATGGCCGAACTCATCATCAGGCGCGGACTGGAAGAACCTGACACGGTTGGCAGCTTCACCCCGCACAAGCCCGCGCGTCCATCCAAGGCGGAAGGCGGAAGGCCGTTCAAGATCGTCTCCGATTATTCGCCCGCAGGTGACCAGCCGACCGCGATTCACGAGCTGACCACCACCGCACTGACGGGCGAGAAGAATCAGGTGCTGCTCGGCGTTACCGGATCGGGCAAGACCTTTACGATGGCAAAAGTCATTGAGGAATTGCAACGCCCCGCGCTTATCCTAGCGCCCAACAAGATCCTCGCGGCGCAACTTTATGGCGAGTTCAAAAGCTTCTTCCCCGAAAACGCCGTCGAATATTTCGTTTCCTATTACGATTATTATCAGCCCGAGGCCTATGTGCCGCGCAGCGACACCTATATCGAGAAGGAGTCTTCGGTAAACGAGGCAATCGACCGGATGCGGCATTCGGCAACGCGGTCGTTGCTCGAACGCGATGACGTGATCATCGTCGCCTCGGTATCGTGCATTTACGGTATCGGGTCGGTCGAAACCTACTCGGCGATGATCTTCGACCTAAAAAAAGGGGAGAGCGTTGACCAGCGCGAGTTGATCCGCAAGCTGGTCGCGCTCCAATACAAGCGCAACGACACCGCGTTCACGCGCGGCAATTTCCGCGTGCGTGGCGACAATCTCGAAATCTTCCCCTCGCATTATGAAGACATGGCGTGGCGCGTGTCGTTCTTTGGCGACGAGATCGAGGAGATTGCTGAATTCGATCCGCTGACCGGGACGACGGGCGCAAGGTTGAACACGGTGCGCGTCTATGCCAACTCTCACTACGTCACGCCCGGCCCGACGATGAAGCAGGCGAGCGAGGCGATCAAGTTCGAGCTTGCCGAGCGATTGAAGGAGCTGGTCGGCGAAGGCAAATTGCTGGAGGCGCAGCGGCTGGAACAGCGCACGCAGTTCGATCTGGAGATGATCGCGGCGACCGGCAGCTGCGCTGGCATCGAGAATTATTCGCGTTTCCTGACCGGCCGCCTGCCGGGCGAGCCGCCACCGACGCTGTTTGAGTATCTGCCCGACAATGCCTTGCTGTTCGTTGACGAAAGCCACCAGACGGTACCGCAGATCGGTGCGATGGCGAAGGGCGATCACCGTCGCAAACTCACGCTCGCCGAATATGGGTTCCGTCTGCCCTCGTGCATCGACAACCGGCCGCTGCGGTTCAACGAATGGGACATCATGCGCCCGCAAACGGTGTGCGTGTCGGCGACGCCCGGCGGGTGGGAGATGGAGCAATCGGGCGGCGTCTTTGCCGAGCAGGTTATCCGCCCCACCGGCCTCATCGACCCGCCGGTCGAGATCAAGCCGGTCGAGGATCAGGTGCAGGACTGCATTAACGAATGCCGCAAAACTGCGGAGGCGGGATACCGAACGTTGGTGACGACACTCACTAAACGCATGTCGGAGGATCTGACCGAGTTCATGCACGAGGCGGGCCTGAAGGTACGCTACATGCATTCGGACGTGGAAACGCTGGAACGCATCGAGCTGATCCGCGATCTGCGGCGCGGGGTTTACGATGTGCTCGTCGGCATCAACCTGCTGCGCGAAGGGCTGGACATTCCCGAATGCGGGCTGGTGGCGATATTGGATGCTGACAAGGAAGGTTTCTTACGCAGCGAAACCAGCCTCATCCAGACCATCGGCCGCGCCGCACGCAACGTCGACGGCCGCGTCATCCTATACGCCGACCGCATGACCGGCAGCATGGAACGCGCAATCCGCGAAACCGACCGCAGGCGTGAAAAGCAGCGCGAATATAATGTCCTGCACAATATCACGCCGGCGACAATCAAGCGCGACATCCACAATATCGTCGCCGATACCGCGTCACGCGATGGCGTGCTGGTCGATATCGATGCCGAGGGCGCGAACAATCTGGTCGGCCACAATCTGCGCGGCTATATTGAGGAACTCGAAAAGAAAATGCGCGCCGCCGCCGCCGATCTTGAGTTCGAAGAAGCCGGAAGGCTGCGCGACGAAATCAGGTCGTTGGAGGCCACCGAGTTGGGCTTACCGCACGAGCAACATGTGGCGGCGCCCAGGGGCAAGGCGACTGAGGGAATGCCGGGGACGCGGAAGATGCGGTATGGCCGGACGCAGAAGAAGTTCGGGCGATGACCTGTTATTGCAATTGACATATAACTCCTATATAGCGAGGAAATAGTTCAATAATAGGAGGAAAATATGAATGTATGGTCATTTGAGCAGGCTGTTCTTGAGCGGGAACAAGTTAGAATCGTTGTACGGGCGCCATGGCGCACTGAAATCGGCGACTTTGAGTATGAGCGTGCTGCTGCTGGTACTACGAGCGTAACAGATTGGCTCGCGCAGAGGATCTTACCGCTAACCAATGGCCACGAAGTGGTGGTCATTAAGGGTAACGGAGATATTGCTCACGGTCGCACTCGGATGGACACACTGCGTAACACCTATCCGGAATAAGCAGCAATTTAAACACTCGACATATTTTTTATACTATAGTTGCTTTAGTGTCTAAAGTGCTATATGCACTTTCCTCACGGAGATTGCTATGCACATTGACATCGATTTTGACGTTTATAAGACCCTCACCTCGATGCGGCGTGCCGAGGAGCACACTTATAATGATGTGCTTCGGGAGCTACTTTCTCTTCCGCCACGGGAAAGCAAGATTATCGAAGCAGCGGGTACAGCCGCTGGAGCGTCAAGTACGGTCGCAATAGGGCAAACCATGCGTGCCCAAGGTTTACACTCCAGAGGGCTTTTTCTGCCCGAAGGAACTGAATTGCGCGCTGTCTATAAGGGGTCTGAGTACCACGCGATTGTAAAAAACGGCGCGATTGATAACCATGCGGGTCAGACATTTAGCAGTCCTTCAGCGGCAGCGGGAGCGATCACGGAAACAACGGTGAACGGCTGGCGCTTTTGGGAAGCGAAGCGACCAAGTGATTTGAATTGGTACCGCTTGGATCAGCTTCCTTGATCCGCTCTTTCGCCAAAACTCCGACCAAGACAGAGCGTATCTGGAACGGTTTGCGCAGCCCCAAATTGCCGCCGGATGTGCAACAGCGCGCTTTGGTGAAGCTCCTTATGCTAGACGCGGCAATGTCGCTCGATGACCTTAAATTTCCGCCCAGCAATGGCCTTCACGACCTGAAGGAAGACCGCATACGTCAACATGCAATTTCCATTAACAAGAAATATCGTATATGCTTCGTCTGGAATAATGGAGACGCCTACGATGTCGAAATCGTCGACTACCACTAATCCCGACTGGCTGGAGCTTGTCCATGCCGGGGATATCCTGCTGTCCGAATTTATCGAACCGCTTGGCCTCACAGAAGCCAAGGTGGCCGAATCGGTGCATGTGGATCCCGCGCGAATTTCTGGCATGATTGCCGGTACCATACCGGTCGACGCCGATCTCGACCTGCGCCTGACTCGCCTGTTCGGGTTAAGCGAGGGCTATTTCCTCCGCATCCAAACGCGGCATGATACATTGGCGGCCAAACGCGCACTGAACGGCGAGCTGGAACGCATCCTACCGTTGGCGGCGTAAAGACTAATTTTGAGGCGCTTCGCTTGGGAAAGCCCGGAATTAGCACCCCAAACGCTTGCAATGTAGGATTTGATTTGAGACTCTAGCCGCTGGCTCTTTCTCAGCGTGAATTCCCCGTCCAAATTTCACGAGACCAAAGCCACCGCTTAACTTCACATAAATTTCGCGTACCCCACGAAGTTTGTGAAGCTAAGAGCGTTTTTTTGGGCCTTTTGCGTTTAGTTCGCCATCGAGCTTCGCCATGATTGCATCGATCGGATTGCGCTTCGGCTGATTCGTCGCAAGCCTTGTTTCCTTCACCGCCTTGCGGTCGATGTCCTTGAGCAAATCGCCTGAAAGGCCGAAACCGGCTTTGCCCACAGGCTTGTCCACCACTGCCATCCTCACCGGCGCAGCCGTCGGGACGTTCGGCGTCACACGGTCCTTGAGCAACAGCGCTACTGCCTTGCGCGCCTCGGTTTCGCCGCGCTGCTGCTTGGGGTAGATAAAGCCATGCGCGGGCCATGCGGTGCCGCCCATCGCTTCGATCGGCGTGTACCAGACGCGCACTTGGCTCCAGTCGTTGTCCTCGGACACATCGACCGCGCGGACGTCTTCCTCTATATGGCCACGCACGCCGCCGATGGTCGACCAGTTGGCATGGCTGATCATGATCGTCCGGTCGTCGATGATTTTACGCACCGCCGCTACATGGCCGAGGCGCATTTTGCCGTGCGGCTGAAACGCCAGAACTGCGCCGACCTTTGGCTCATTGCCGCGCGCATATTTGCCCTCGGCCTGACCCCACCAAGTATGTGCATCGCCAAAGATGGTTACGCCCGATAGTGCGCGGGCATAAGGCACGCATTGCAGACCTTCGTTCAACGCGGCGGCTGGCGCGGCGACAAGTAACAAGGATAGGATGATGCCCCTCATGTGGGACTGGATACCCTGCGGTGGAAAACACCGGCCTAAGGCGTTTGGTTAACGGAGCTAAACTTTTCAGTTCAGCAGCCGTATGACTGCCGAAAGGCCCGCGAGCCCCAGCACCACCGCCACAAATGTCCGCCACAGTGGCGCAGGTACTTTGCCAAATGATTTCGCGCCCAGCCAGTTGCCGAACAGCGTCGGCGGGAAAAGTAAGATTGACAGCCATGCCAGCCGCCAGCTTCCAAGCCCCAGCGCGAACGATGATATCGTTCCTGCAATTGCAGTAGCAAAGAAAACCAGCATCATCGACGCGCGCGCCGTGGCAGGCTCGATTTGTTGGCGCAGATAATAAGGCACGACCGGCGGGCCGGGCATCGCGGCAAAGCCGGTGAGAATGCCCGAGGCGATGCCGGTTGCGGCGGTTTCTTTGGGGCCAGGGGTAAAACCGGGCTTCTGCGGCAATAACACCAGCAAAAATGCGCCAATCGCGATGCCCGCAATCAGCAAACGCGCGACGTCGGGCGTGGTTTGCTTTAACAACCATATACCAAGCGGCGTCGCTGCCACCGCGAACGCAGCAATGGTGAGTGCGCTCTTACGGTTCGCATCGGCATAGATAATCTTCAGCCCAACCGGCCCGATCAGCACTTGCAAGAATATGCCGAGCACCACCGCCTCGCCGGGCGTTACGATCAGCCCAAGCAAGGGCACCAATATGATCGCCATGCCAAATCCGGTCAGCCCGCGAATATAGGCCGCGCCAAATGTCATTGCGGCGGCGCCCGCCATCACCAGCGGATCGAACCCGGAGATGGCAGCGGCCGGATTTAGCGCCGATGCAATCATGCTTTGGGACCAATGGTCACCAACCAAGCATCGGGCGCGGCACCGTATCGCAATGGCAAAATGCTCGTCCCAAGTCCTGCACCCACAAAAAGAGCCTGGCCATTGTCGTTGATTTGGCCACAGGCAAAGCGGTCGCCGAAACGCGACACATAGCTTAACGCCCCTACCAACGGCAGGACGATTTGTCCGCAATGTGTATGTCCCGCGAACACTGCGGCGACGGCGTTGGGTAATTCGGGCACTATATCCGGGCTGTGGGTTAACACGATGCGGGGGACGGTGGGCAGCTGCGCCATTGCTGCATAAGTCGCCGGAATGTCATCATGCCCGGTAAAGTCGTCATCGACGCCGCCAATGACCAGCGGTCCGCGCAAGACAGCGCTGTTTTGGAGGACTGTCAGGCCCAGCGCTTCAAGTTCAGCGCGCAGGGCAGCAGGCTCGAACCAATGATCGTGGTTTCCCGGCGTAACAATCACGCCCAGCGGTGCCGTCAGCCTGCCAAGCGGTGCGACTATTTCTCTGGCCGTGTAAATGTGCGTCGCCAGCCACTTCTCGCTGACCAGATCGCCCGCGACTAAGACAAGATCGGGCCTAAGCGCGTTGAAACGCCGGACAAGCCGCTCCATCCGTTCAGGTGGCATGTCTGGCCCAGCAATATGTATGTCCGACAACAGCAGGATTTTAATCGGCGGTTGGTTTGGCACCCAGTCTTCAACTGCCAAACTGGCCGTGCGGATCATAGGATCACGGGTTGCGTTCCAATAGCCTTTCGCGAGCAACACAACACCCAGCAGCAAAAAAAGCGCGAGCCAACGCAGCAAACGCTTCTTCGGTCGCGCTACTGTTTCGTTCAAACCCGCAGGTCCGGTGGTGTTGCTTCAGCAGCTAGCATCGCAATAGCTTCGTCCAGCGTCATGATCCGCTGTCCATCCGAACCCAGCGACCGGATCGCGACCTTGCCTTCCTCGGCCTCACGCATACCGACGACGAGCAAATGCGGCACCTTCGCAACGCTGTGTTCGCGGACCTTGTAGTTGATTTTCTCGTTGCGGAAATCGCTCTCCACACGGATGCCCGCAGCCTTCAGCCGCTCGGTCACTTGGGTACCATAGGCATCAGCATCCGACACAATCGTCGCGACGACCGCTTGCACCGGCGCAAGCCAGACGGGGAAGCGTCCGGCATAATGTTCGATCAATATGCCGATGAAGCGCTCGTAAGACCCGAAAATTGCGCGGTGCAACATCACGGGGCGGTGGCGGGCGCCATCTTCGCCGACATAAGATGCGTCAAGCCGTTCCGGCAACACGCGGTCGGACTGGATCGTACCGACCTGCCATGTACGGCCAATCGCGTCGGTCAGATGCCATTCGAGCTTGGGCGCGTAGAACGCGCCTTCGCCGGGTAGCTCTTCCCAGCCATATTCCGCTGTCGCCAACCCGGCACGAACCACCGCATCGCGCAACTCATTCTCGGCCTTATCCCAATCAGCGTCCGATCCGAACCGCTGCTCGGGACGGAGCGCGAGCTTGATCGAATATGTGAAGCCAAATTCCTTGTAGATCCGGTCGGCGAGCGCACAGAAATCCTGCACCTCTTCGACAATCTGATCTTCGCGGCAGAAAATATGCGCATCGTCCTGGGTAAACTGGCGGACCCGCATCAGGCCATGCAACGCTCCATGCGGTTCATTGCGATGGCAGCAGCCATTTTCATAGATGCGTAACGGCAGGTCGCGATAGGATTTGATTCCCTGCCGGAAAATCAGGACATGCGCCGGGCAGTTCATCGGCTTCAACGCCATCCAGTCGGCATCGCCCGAAATCACCGGGCCATCGTCATCGACATTCGGCACCTCGTCGGGAATCACGAACATATTTTCGCGATATTTGCCCCAATGGCCCGATTGCTCCCACTGGCGCGCGTCCATCACCTGCGGGGTTTTGACTTCCTTATAGCCTGCGCCGTCAATTGCGCGGCGCATATAGGCCTCAAGCTCGCGCCAGATCAGATAGCCATTGGGATGCCAGAAGACGCTGCCATGCGCTTCCTGCTGTAGGTGGAACAGGTCCATGTCCTGGCCAAGACGGCGATGGTCGCGTTTGGCGGCTTCTTCGAGCCGGACAAGATGTGCATCAAGCTGCTTCTTGTTCAGCCAGCCCGTGCCATAGATGCGCGAAAGCTGCGCATTATTCTGGTCTCCACGCCAATAGGCTCCCGCAACGCGCGTTAGCTTGAATGCGGCAGGATCGAGCTTTCCGGTCGAGGCCAGATGCGGCCCGCGGCACATGTCCATCCAGTCATCGCCCGACCAGTAAACCGAAAGCTCCTCTCCCTCTGGAAGCTCTTTCGCCCATTCGGCTTTGAAGCTTTCACCCGCTTTTTGCCATGTTTCGATCAGCGCATCGCGCACCATCACTTCACGGCGGAGCGGCTTGTCGGCGCGGATAATTTCGCGCATCTTTTCCTC
>JBGSPK010000068.1:0-5663 GCA_041738665.1 Sphingorhabdus sp.
GCCGAGCCTTTACCGAATGCACGGTCAATCTGCGCCAGCGCTGCATCAAGCGCCTTTTCACGGTCTGAATTATTCATATTCTTTGCCTGATCCCCATCGATTATCTTGAGACTTGCTGCCATTTTTCCACTCCTTAGCTTCATGCCTACCCCGGAACATAATCGGAACAAAAAGACATGTACTGCAACTGTTCCAAAAGAACAAGGGTGGAACAAATTATTATTTTCGTTATTTTTCAACGTATAATGAAATTACTGTTCACGGGCAAGCGCGTCATGCACCGCTTCGGCAATTTGCTGGACCGAAAATGGCTTTGGCAGGAAGGATACATTGTCGAGGCTGATGGTTTCGCGCAGTTGCTCCTCGGCATAGCCCGACATGAACAACAGCCTGATATCACCAAATTGCCCCCGCAACTGACGCGCCATCGTTGGTCCGTCCATATTTGGCATAACCACGTCTGACACCACCAGATCATAGCGTTTGCCATCAGCAAACATTTCCAGTGCCTCTTCGCCGTCGCTTGCCGTCTCGACCACATATCCCTGCCGAACCAGCGCGCGTTCGGCAACGGCACGAACCATGTCCTCATCCTCGACAATCAATATCCGTCCGCTTCCCCACAAATCCTTGGGCTTGTAAAATTCGCGCTTGGCAGGTTCTGCCGCAGATGCATCACCGACGTGGACCGGCAGATAGATATCGAAGCGTGTTCCCTGCCCCGGCTCAGATTCGGCAAAAATGAAGCCGCCAGACTGTTTTACTATCCCATAAACCGTTGAAAGCCCGAGGCCGGTTCCTTTGCCAACTTCTTTAGTGGTGAAAAATGGTTCGAATATCTTGCCGAGATTTTCCTTCGAGATTCCTACCCCGCTGTCCTCGACCGAAAGCAGCACATAGTCTCCGATAGGCAGAATATCACTGCCCATTGCACGCACTTCGCTCTGGCTGATTGCTTTCGTGCTGATGTGCACGACTCCGCCTTTGGGCATTGCATCGCGTGCATTCACACCAAGATTAATAATAACCTGTTCCAGCTGCCCGGGATCGGCGCGAATTGTACCCATGGCGCGACCATGATGCACCTCCAGTCTTACAGTTTCACCAAGCAAGCGCTTAAGCAGGCTCGATACCTCTGCCACCACATCGGGCAGCTGCAATACCTGTGGCCGCAATGTTTGTTGCCGCGAAAAGGCCAGCAATTGCCTTGTCAGGCTGGCCGCCCGGTTGCTGTTGTTCTTAATCTGCTGGATGTCGTCATAATCGCTGTCACCAGGTTGGTGGCGCAACATCATCAAATCACAATAGCCGATGATTGCGGTCAGGATATTATTGAAGTCATGCGCGACACCGCCCGCAAGCTGGCCAATCGCCTGCATCTTCGTCGCCTGCGCCACCTGTCGCTTGAGCTTGGTTTCCTCGCTATTATCCTTGAGACCGAGCAACACCGCTGCCTCACCCAAGCCGCGGACCCCGGCAATTGACAGCGCAATCACTTCATCGGGCTGTTCTTTCAACCGGATTGCGATATCGCCGGACAGCATCTGCCCGCTGCCATAACGCCGGATACTTTCGAGCACAGCAGCCTTGTCCTCGGCAATAACCAAATCACCCGGATATGGCGGCAGTTCATCTTGCGAAACATCGATAACCCGGACGAATGCGTCATTGGCAAAAAGAAACCGACCATCGCGATCAACCAGAGCGAGCCCCAGCGGAAGGGTCGAAAGCAATTGTTCGACATGGGCAAGCGCCAGCCCTCGCTCGACCTTCGCCCCTTCCTCATCCACGGCAAGTAACAGCGACGCGCCTTCTGCCTTATCTTCGCCCAGCGGCACGTGCAGCAAACGAATGGGAAGTCCGCGACGACCTTCACGCTCAAAAAAGATGCCGCCTTTTTCGTCCATCCGCATGTAGGCGGCAAATTCGCGACCTGCTATCGGTTCATCATCTCTACCGGTGGCGCGTAAGGCAAATGCAGCATTTGCGGCTCGGATGCGGCCTTCGGGGCCCATTGACACTGCCATCACGCCGCTGTTCGACATTGCACGGCCAATCCGTCCAGTGACAAGCTCAATCGCCCGACTTTCGATATCGAGCTGTTCGATAGGCGCAAGGCGCCACAGCAAATATTCGTCCGCAGTGCCTGCTCGCGCGACTTTCACACTGAACTGGCGATCGTCCTTGGTGATGGCATCGATCTGCGCCGTGCCATCGCGCCACGCGGCACGCCCCGCGGCCACGAGCAATTCCCTGCTTGATTCATCCACGCCCAAATCGGGTGGAGCCTTCAACCCGGCAAAAGCCCTGGTAAAATGGTCGTTCGCGCATACCAGCCGGCCAGCCCGGTCGCTAATCGCTATGGCCGCATTACTTAGCTGTGCCGCAGCATGGGTTATCGACCAGTCCGGCGGCAACACCTGCGCCGCCTCTTCTGCAGGTCGTGTCCGGCGGACATAATCCACCAGCGCCCAAGCCGCAACCATCGCCCCAGCGCAACTTCCGACCAGCACGATATCCTTGGTCGCGAACCATAAGATGCCGAGCGAAACCAACGTGGCAACCGCAAGCAGCGCCGCGTGTTTACGGTTAGACAAGGCAGCTTCTTCCCCGTCCCCGCCAAATATCTGCAATTGCGATGGCGGGGATTGCGTGGTCAAAGCGGCTCCTTACCAGATGCGGACGCGATCCTCGGGCTTGAGGTACAATTTTCCGTCCTTTTTCGGCTGGAACGCATCGTACCATTTGTCAAGATTGCGTACGACCCAGACGCGCTGCGCCGATGGGCTGTGCGGGTCGGTAATAAGCCGCTGGCGCAAATTTGCCTCGCGATAATTCCGCCGCCAGACCTGCGCCCAGCCGAGGAAGAAGCGCTGGTCGCCGGTCATGCCATCGATAACTGGCGCTTCCTTTCCACCCAGAGACGCCTTATACGCATCATAGGCAATGGTGAGGCCTGCGAGATCGCCGATATTTTCGCCGAGCGTAAATTCACCCTTCACATTTGCATCGGGGAAAATCTTGTAAGCATCATATTGGGCGATTAGCTGCTTGCCTGCGGCTTCAAACGCCTTGACGTCACTTTCGGTCCACCAGTCGGACAATTTGCCGGTCTGGTCATATTTCGCGCCCTGGTCGTCGAAATGGTGGCTTACCTCGTGGCCGATGACGGCACCGATGCCGCCATAATTGATTGCCGGATCAGCTTTCGGGTCGAAGAATGGCGGTTGCAGAATAGCGGCCGGGAACACGATCTCGTTCATGCCGAAATTGGCGTAGGCGTTGATCGTCTGTGGCAACATGCCCCATTCCCAGCGGCGAATCGGACCGCCCAGTTTCGACATATTGTCATCGAAGCCCCATTGATTAGCGCGCATATCGTTGCCGAACAGGTCACCCCGCACGATCTTCAGCTTGGAATAGTCCTTCCAACGGTCAGGATAGCCGATCTTTGTCGTAAAGTTGGCAAGCTTTGCCCGTGCCTTTAACTTGGTTTCAGGCTGCATCCACGTCAGCCCATCGATCCGACGGCCCATTGCGCCGAGGACATTCTTCACCAGCACGTCCATTGCTGCCTTGGTTTCTGCCGGAAAATATTTGGCGGCATAGGATTTGCCAACCTCGTCACCCACAGTACCCTCGGTCAAAGAGACGCCCCGTTTCCAGCGCGGCTCACGCTGCGGCGTGCCCTGCAATACGGTGCCATAAAATGCGAAAGTCGTGTCAGACACCGAATCAGGCAGCACGTTCGAGAAGCCAGCAAGGCTGTTGACGATCATCTGGTCTTTCAAAACGCCCAGATCGGTTTCGGCGTAAATTTTCGATATGCCGGTAATTGCGCTTGGCTGGGCCACGACGACGTCGGTTATCTTCGGGCTCGCTTGGGTCAAGATACTCGACATTTTAAGCCCGGGCGAAATGGCATCCAGCTGCGCGAGCGTCATCTTGTTGTAGGTTTTGGTCGCATCGCCCGAATCTTCGCGGGTCCACTGCACTCCGGCAATTTTCTTTTCCATTGCAAAAATCGCGTCAGCACGCGCTGCGGGGTTTTTCTCTCCCGCCAGCGTCAGCATCTTTCCGAGATATTCTTTGTAAGCTTTTCTTATAGCTTCAAATTTGTCATTTTCGATCAGATACATGTCGCGGTCTGGAAGTCCCGTTCCACCCTGATAAACCTGGAAAATATAAGCATCGGGATTTTTGTCGTCCTGCCCGACAAAGCCACCGAAGAGCGCGCCGACTCCATTGCGTGCGGCAGTAGGAAGCAGCTTTTCAAACGCTGCCTTGCTCTTGATGCCCCGCACTTGCTTCAACCAGGGCTGGATCGGCTTCAGTCCCTTTTTCTCGACGGCTGCTGTATCAAGATAGCTCGCATATACATCGCCCGCCTTGCTGCCCTTACGCTCTTTTTCGGCCTCAAGAACCTGCTTCACGCGGTCCTTCGAGAGGTCATCTAGCGCTGTGAACATGCCATAATTGGATTTGTCTGCCGGGATCTGGGTCCGTTCGGCCCATTTGCCGTTTGCAAACAGGTAAAAGTCGTCGGCAGGAGAAACGCTCGAGTCCATGCCGGTGGTATCGAAACCGTAAGTCCCGAGTTGCGGGCCGTCTTTCGTTGCCGCTTCATCCGCCGCCGGAGCATTCTGCGCAAATGCCGGCGATGCCAGCGTCAGACACGACACAGAGGCCGCAAAGGCCAGTTTGGTTGCAAGTTTCATTATGGACTCCCCGATCTAAACAGGCAACCATGCTAGAACCACTTAGCTGGTTACGGCAAAGTTTTTATCCACCAGCCGCAATTGCTTTCGACCGGCGTCGCCATTTCGAACTGATCCACCAGCGCCAGAACCATGCCGCAAGCACATAGCCTACCGCCGCCGCGACCACCGAAATGATGGCGAGCCCTGCAACACCCTCAATTATTGCGGTCGGCGCTTCGGAAAACACCCAGTCGGTCCAAGCGGACAGCGGCGCACCCGTCTCGATAAGTTCAAGAAACCGACCCGAACCGGCGCCAAGATGCAATACGGAATTGCCGATATATACTGACCCTGCGAGGATGAATGGCGTTGTCGCCGGCATGCTCAGGAATGTCATTGCCGCGCCAATCGGGATGTTGGCCCTGAACGGCAGCGCAAGCAATGCAACGCCTGCAATCTGCACGCCCGGTATGAGAAGGAAAATACCGACCAGCAACCCTAGGGCCACACCGCGGGGAACCGATCTGCGGGTGAAGCGCCATAGAGCCGGATGGAAAACCCGCTGCGCAAAGGGGCGCAGGAAACGGCTGCGCTCGAAACTATCGCGCGTCGGGGCCTGGCGATGGATCCATGCGCCGAGTTTGTTTTTTGGCGGCTTCATCCACGTTCCCGCATAATTCGTCCTTGATCGCGTTTCCAATCGCGTTCTTTTTCGGTTGCGCGTTTGTCTGGCGCCTTCTTGCCCTTGGCCAATGCCAGCTCCACTTTAGCCCTGCCACGCCCGTTGAAATAAATCGACAGCGGGACAAGTGTCATACCCTGACGCATCACGGCGCCGTGCATCTTATTTATCTCGCGCGCATTAAGGAGCAATTTACGGGGACGCTTGGGTTCATGGTTATTTCGGTTGCCGTGGCTGAATTCAGGAATGTTGGCATTGATAAGCCAGATTTCTTCGCCTTT
>JBGSPK010000090.1:0-2448 GCA_041738665.1 Sphingorhabdus sp.
GTGTTCCAGATCTGGGTGATTTTCCAGCCAAGCTCTTCGGCTTTTGCCAGCACCGGTGGCGCCACCGCAGGGTCAACAACCATCGTCTCGCCGCTTTTGCGTTCATGCACCAGCCAAACATAATTGTCCGACAAGACTGGAATGCGGACGACCTCGATGCTCATTACCAATGACCTGTGTTGGGCATTGATGCCCAAGGTTCAGCGGGCTCGAGGTGACCGTCCTGAAGCAACTCGACCGATATATTATCTGGCGAGCGGACAAACGCCATATGGCCGTCGCGCGGGGGGCGATTGATCGTGACACCGGCATCCATCAACCGCTGGCAGGTCTCGTATATATTCTCCACCCGGTACGCCAGATGCCCGAAATTGCGACCTTCGCTATAGCCGCTCTCGTCCCAGTTATGCGTCAGCTCGACCTGGGCATCTTCATCGCCGGGGGCGGCAAGGAAGATCAGGGTAAACCTGCCTGCCTCATTATCGAAACGGCGCAATTCCTTCAGGCCGATCAGCTCAAAAAATTGGATGGTCGCATCAGGATCGCTGACCCGGATCATCGTGTGGAGGTATTTCATCGGTCTTGTCGCTCCATTCATCGCTATTCAGACACGGTTCATCGTGCCAACGTCAGAGGGGAATTAAGGTTCGCTCCAGATATGGGCCGGACGAGACGGCAAGACAAGGGCGCTCCAGCGCGCAAATTTCAAGGGATGGGCAAGATGGAAAATGACACGCAGAACAACGGTTGGCTGACACGGTTTACTGCCAATCAGGGCAAGGCATGGTTAGCGGGTTCGGCGTTGTTAGCGACCGGGCTTGTGGTCGGCGGCTATCTGATGGGCGACGGGCTGGTCCGCATGAAGCAATCAGACCGCGCGGTTACCGTGCGCGGACTGGCCGAGCGCGATGTGACGGCTGACTTGGCCACCTGGACGATTGCTTATTCGTCCAAGCGTGGCGATCTGCAAAGTGCCCAGGCCAAAGTAGATGGCGACACCAAGGCCATTCGGGGATTTTTCAACAGCCTCGGCTTCGATGCCGACGCTCTGCAACCCACGGGAGCCAACGTCTCACAATATAATGAGAATGGCATTCCGGTTTACACTGTCAAGCAACGCCTAAGCCTGCGCACCACCGACATCAAGAAAGCCGAAGCGGCGGTAAAGCGTCAATTCGATCTCGTCAAAAGCGGTGTCGAATTGGAAGAAGGCTCAGGCATGGCCTATACCTTCACCAAATTGAACGACATCAAACCTGCGATGATTGCACAGGCCACCAAGGATGCGCGTAAATCGGCCGAGCAGTTCGCCAAGGACAGCGGCACTGGTGTGGGCAGCATCAAATCGGCGACGCAGGGCTATTTCGAAGTCACCGCGCGTGACGGCGACAGCAGTGGCGGCTGGGGTGTTTCCGACTCGCCGTACAAAAAGGTGCGCGTGGTTACCACGGTTGAATATTATCTAGACTGAGGCTCACTGGGCGGTGTTGGAGATGGACCCAGCGCCGCCAGTTGCGCCTGTGCGGTATTCGCCTGGCGGCTGGACGGGGCAATGGTAATGACCTGTTCCCACTGTTTACGTGCGGCGGCCTCGTCGCCAGCGGCAATCGCGATATTGCCCGCCTCCAACGCAACTGCGGGCTCGCGGGGGAGCAACGCTGCGGCGGTCTGGATATAGGTTAGGGCTTCGGGCAATTTGTTCACGCGCCGCGCCAGCGTTGCCGATAGCAGCCATGCAGTACCATTTTCAGGGCCTAAATTGCGGGCGTTGGCGAGCGCTGTCATCGCTTCATCGGACCGGTCCAACGCCACCAGCGCACGGGCGCGGTCGACTTCGATATCGGCTTTTTCAGTGTTGGCATTCGCGACCGCTAGCGCCCGGTCGAGAGCAAAAAGCCCCTCGCTGGGCTGATCATTGGCAAGGGCGGCATTTCCCGCTTGGGCCCAAAAACGGGAAGCTCGCGGGTCACGTTTTTCCTCGGCTCCCTTGGCGGCTTCGGTCAATATAGGCGCGGCGAGATCGAATTTGAAATCGGTGGCGAGTGCGAAACCGTGGCAGGCGAGCGCCAGATAACCACCATTTTGCTGCGTCCACAGGCTGGCCTCGGTTACCGCAGATGGCGCATCCTGTCGTGCGAGATCAAGGCATTCGGTGAACTGGACTTCATTCAAAGTTGGCAGCGGTTGGGCGGATGCGGGTGTTGCCGCTTGAAGCAGAATCAATAAAGCAGAAAGCATGGGTGCTCCTAGAGCGAAATCAGGTGACAAGCTTCGCAACAACATTGATCAGCAAAGCAACATCCTGATCACGCGATAGCCGGTGGTCGCCATCCTTTATCAATATCGTCTGCACGTCTGATGAACGGAGATACTGTGCCAGCTTAAGCGAAATTTCCCAAGGCACGTCAGGGTCGCGCTGGCCGTGGATGAGGCGGACGGGACAATCGA
>JBGSPK010000101.1:0-2430 GCA_041738665.1 Sphingorhabdus sp.
CGAAAGGGTTCGGCAAAATGTGAAGGAAGATCGCGGGTGAGCGCGATGACCTCTGCCGCGCCAGAAATGACCGCGATCGGCGTTCGCAGTTCGTGGCTTGCGTCGCGGGTGAAGGCCTGCTCCCTGTCAACAAATCCGCGAATCCGTGCAAAGGCTTTCTCCAACGCTTCCGCCAGCGTCCCGATTTCATTGGCTGGATAGTTTCTTGGATCAACAGTCGGAACGGTACATTCCGCGTTCGCAACCTCTGTTGCGAGGTCGCTAAGTGGCTTCATCGCCCGATTGACGAGCCACCAGCCAAACGCCGCCATAAAAATCGCGATGAGCACGCTCATCCCGATCAGTAGCGTGATGATAGAATTCCGATAAGGACGAACGAGCAGGTCTTGGCTGACTTCAATTACTGCGACCGCGGATACGAGCCTGACGCCTGCCCCACCATCATTCAGGTTGAAGCGCCGAATATGATAATGGCGGCCTTCGCGACCGTAAAATTCGGTATGCCGACGGTTCTGTGCCGCTTCCTTCTGGATATCCGGCGGAAGCGCTTCATTGCCCCTGTAAATTCGAACGTCAGGGTTCTTTGGGGTCGCTAGCGCGCCGATGCTCTGCCAAGTGGATATCTGGTGGGCGACCTCATCCGACAGCGCGCGCTGGAACAAGCGATCTTCCATAGTGTAGGCAATGGTAAAGGCGGCAAGACCGAAGACCAGGCTGGTCGCAATCACGCTGCCAATGATGGTGAGAACGATCCGCGCCCGCAGGCCATGCCGCCTGGGCTTCATTGTTCGACCTTCAAACGAAATCCAACGCTGTGCATTGTTTCGATGATGGGAAGGTCAAATGGCTTGTCCACCACTTGGCGAAGCAGGTGCAAATGCGCGCGGAGGGAATCAGAAGAAGGCGGCTCATCGCCCCATAGCCGCAAGGTTGCCTCGTCGCGGCTAACCGGATACGGCCACGCCTCAGCCAGCAGCAAGAGCAATTCCCATAGAAGCGGCGTCAAACGAAGCTGCTGACCGTCTCTCGTCGCCACGCGAGCCTGCCGGTCTATGATCAGGGGGCCAACCGAAAAACGATGTGGTTGCCCCAAATGCGGTCGCCGGGCGAGTGCTTCGACCCGCGCGGCAAGCTCCGCCAGCGAAAAAGGCTTAACCAGATAGTCGTCGGCGCCGCTCGCAAAGCCAGCCAGCTTGTCATCAAGAGTGTCGCGCGCGGTTAACATCAGTATAGGCACGCGGCGGTCTGAGCGACGGCGTATCTCGGCACAGACGCTCAATCCATCACGGTTGGGCAAGGCAAGATCAAGAAGTATGATGTCAACGGGATGGACCAGAGCTTGCCGTAATCCGGACTCTCCATCCGCAGCGTAATGCAGCCTATGCCCAAGCTCTTCGAGATAGTCGATTATGTTGCCGGCCAGATCCGCATTGTCCTCCACCAGCAATATGTCAAACCCGTTGCTCAAAAGGCATTTCCCTGAATGTCACCGCCGCAATCTGGCGTCTTTATTGTCAAAAAAACGTCAAAAGGAATTTCACATTCTTATGACACGCCCCGTGCAACATCCACCCGCATCATAAGACATTTGAAAGGGTAGAAGATGAAGTTCGGGATAACAATGATGCTGTCATGCGCGTTTGGTTTGCTTATCGTTGCACCTGCAAATGCTGAGGCCGGTGCCAATGACCGCGTGCTGCTCGTCGTCAGCAGTCATGGGCTGGATGATGGCAAGACGCGCCCCGGTTTTGAAATGGACGAGCTGACTCAGGCTTATGCTGTTTTTGCGGACAATGGCCTGCAGGTGGACATTGCAAGTCCGTCCGGCGGGAGCGTCGTGGCCGACAAATATAATCCTGCCAAACCCTATAATAGCAGCTTCCTCGCTGACCCCAAGGCAGTTGCGAAGCTGAACAACAGCCGCGCGATCACGAGCATAGGAAATGAGAAATATGCAGCGATCTTCATTATTGGCGGCAAAGGCGCGATGTTCGATTTGCCGGTCAACGCCAATCTGAAAACGATACTCGCCGAAACATATCAAGCAGGTGGCGTCATCGGGGCCGTATGTCATGGACCTGCCGTACTGATGAACGTACCGCTCAAAGACGGCGCTTCGCTGTTGGAAGGGCGTTCCGTAACCGGCTTTTCAAACGAGGAAGAAGCCTTGTTCGGCAAAGGCTGGGCGCCTTCATTTCCTGTACTTCTGGAAAGCGGATTGCGCGGATCGGGCGCGAAATTCAGCGAGGCACCGATGATGTTGAACCATGTCGTGACCGATGGCAGGTTGGTGACGGGACAAAATCCCTATTCCACTGCGGCCGCAGCAGAAGCTGTGATCAAGGCAATGGGACGCCCGCTCGCACCGCGGCAGCCATGGGCCGATGAACGGAGTATAACGCTGCTGTCGCAGATGCTGAGCGACGATAA
>JBGSPK010000106.1:0-9237 GCA_041738665.1 Sphingorhabdus sp.
CGCGGGCTGGATTGCGCAGAAGCAGGCTGATTGGCTTAATAACTTCACCAATGGTCCGTTCAATTATGGCGGCCTTGCTCCGGTGGCTGCATCCGCGCTTGATGTGTTCGCCCATTCGGTTCTGCCGCGCGGCAAACCTGCGTTTGGCCTCGATTTTGTCGACATCGACGGCAAGCATTTGCCCGTTACGGAAATCAATGAAGCGCGTAAGCCTTTTGGCCAGCTTAAACATTTTACCTATGAAGGCAGCACCGACAAGCCAAAGCTGCTGATCTGTGCGCCGATGTCGGGGCATTTTGCGACGCTGTTGCGCGGCACAGTCGAGCGCATGTTGCCGACGCATGATGTATATATCACCGACTGGAAAGACGCACGTGACGTGCCGCTGACCGGCGGTGGTTTCGATCTGGAAAGCTATATCGATTATCTCATCGAATGGTTGGAATTCATCGGTCCGGATTCAGGCGGTCGCGGCGCCCATATGCTCGCCGTGTGCCAACCATCGGTTCCGGCCTATGCTGCTGCGGCGATTATGAGCGCAAATGATCATCCTTTGCGTCCGCGCACGCTTACCATGATGGGCGGTCCAATCGATACGCGCGAAGCGCCGACAGCGGTGAACAACCACGCCACAAAGCGTCCGCATGACTGGTTCGTCCAGAATGTGATCGCGACGGTACCGCCCTATTATAAGGGTTCAGGCCGCCGCGTATATCCGGGCTTTCTTCAGCTTTCTGGTTTCATGTCGATGAATCTTGGCAATCACATGATCAGCCACTGGTCAATGTTCTCCGATCTGGTCGAGGGTGACGGCGAAGGCGCGGATCGCCACAAGGAATTTTACGACGAATATCGCGCGGTATGCGATATGACTGCCGAATTCTATCTGCAGACGGTAGATACCGTATTTCAGCGCCACCTGCTGCCGAAGGGCGAGTTCAATTATCGCGGTAAATTGGTTGACCCCGGCGCGATCAAGGACATCGCTATCCTCGCAATCGAAGGTGAGCGCGACGATATCAGCGGTCTGGGCCAGACCAAGGCGGCGCTGAAAGTCGCAACCGGTCTGCCAGACAAGATGAAGAAATATCATATGGCCCCCGAAGTTGGCCATTATGGCATTTTCAACGGCAGCAAATGGCGCGAGAAGATTGCGCCTGTGGTCGAGAACTGGATTGTTACGCACAACGGGTAGGCCGGGATCGGCCTAGTCCTTGTAATCGCTTCGATAGTTGGCCACACTGCCTGCCAAGCAATTGGTAGGGGGCCATGGCGTTACGCATAACCGCAACAGTCGAACGCTGGCCAGTGGCCGGGCAGTTCATCATCGCGCGCGGCGCAAAGACCTTCGTCGATGTTCTGGTGGTCGCCGTTAGCGACGGGGTGCATATCGGCTATGGCGAAGGCACCGCGATCTATTATCAAGGCGAAACCGCTGAAAGCTGTCTTGGGCAGGTTGAGCGGATTATGGACCGTCTACAGCCACTGGGTATCGTCGATGCACGCGCGTTGGCGCAAATGCTGATGCAGCCGGGCGCGGCGCGAAACGCGGTCGATTGTGCGCTTTGGGACCTTCAAGCCAAGGCATCCGCAACGCCGCTCTGGAAACTGGTCGGATTAAAGTCGGCTCCCAAACCATTGCAGACTGCATTCACCATTTCGCTGGGCGAAGCCTCGGCAATGGAGACTGATGCGGCGAGGGCGGTAGCAAAGGGATATGCGTTACTTAAGTTGAAGCTGACCGGCGAGGGTGATCGTGACCGTGTTGCCGCCGTGCGGGCAGGTGCCCCCGACGCCCGCCTGATTGTCGATGCCAATGAAAGCTGGGGCAATTTGAATATTGCCGCCGAAGCCAGCGCGCTGGCCGGACTTGGTGTGGAAATGATTGAGCAACCGGTTGCGGCGGGACAGGACGCGATGCTGGCCGGGCTGAAGTCAACATTACCCATTTTAGCCGATGAAAGCTGCCATGAAGCCGCCGATGTTGCGCGGCTCGCGACATATTATGATGGCGTCAATATCAAGTTGGACAAGGCGGGTGGTCTAACGGAAGCGTTGAAAATTGCCGACGCAGCAAAGGACGCTGGCATGACGATCATGGTCGGCTGCATGTTGTCCACCAGCCTCGGCATCGCACCGGCGTTTCTGGTCGCGCAAAGTGCCGATTGGGCGGATCTAGACGGCCCAGCCCTGCTGGCCGAGGATCGCGACGAAGGGTTTAGTTTTGCGGACGGGACAATCATCCCGCCCGCAAATATGTTATAGCGTCACTTCGGCGACCTTGTCCTTATAATCCTCTTTCGGATCGATCCCGAGAAGCATCTTGATACCAGCGACCATGCTGGAGGCGTCGATCCAGATTTCGGCGCTTTCCGGATCCAGCCGGATCAGCGCCAGTTTTGGGTCGTCTTTGCCGCCCTCGTACCACGCAGCGACAAAGCGGTTCCACAAGCGCTCAACTACCGCACGGTCGTGCGACTGCGACAGATTGCCGTGGACGGTCGCCCACACATCATGACCCTTTGACGTAAAGTGCGCCATTGCCCGCGCGCCAGAGCCGATATCCTGATAAAGCTGGCTATCGGTCGAAGTGAAAAACCAGATCGGGCCGCTATAGAGGTTGCCGTGCAGCCCTTCATCGCCAAGTTGCGCAGTCATCGGGCGCGCATGACCATCCTCGCCATTGGCGAGCCCCAAGAACATCGTCCGGTCAGACTTCAGCGCCTTCCAGAATTTTTCCTTGATTTCGGTGTCATTCGTCATTTTCGTCTCCTTTGGGATGCAAAGGAAACGAGCTAGACGCGATGGTGTTCCGAATTATCTGGGCTCAAAGCAAACCCGGAACCTTAGAATGCATCCAGAACTTCGATTTCCGGCGCAGCCGCGAGACAGGGTGCCAGTTTCGGCCCAGCTGCAACAAAATAATCCGTTTTGCCATGCGCATCCAAGGCGGCTTGATCGACATAGCGTTCAAGCACTTTGTACACTTGCGGGTTGGCTTTCGACCGGGTCAGCGAATAAAATTCATTGCCCGGCTCGTTAGCGTTCACCGCCGCCGACAATTCGGCGAACACGGCTTCAAATTCGGCATTCTTGCCTTCAGCAACAGTCAATGTCGCGATTACGCCAATAGCAGCCATGATTTTTTCCTCTTGGGACGATTAGAAAATCTCGAACAATCCAGCCGCGCCTTGGCCGCCACCGATACACATCGTGACGACGGCATATTTGGCGCCCCGGCGCTTGCCTTCGATCAACGCGTGACCGGTACAGCGCGCTCCGGTCATGCCGAAGGGGTGGCCGATGGAGATCGAACCACCGTTGACGTTAAGCAATTCGCCTGGGATGCCGAGCTTGTCGCGGCAATAGAGCACCTGCACCGCGAACGCCTCGTTGAGTTCCCAGAGGCCGATATCGTCCATTTTAAGGTTGAAGCGTTCCAGCAGCTTGGGAATAGCGAAGACGGGGCCGATGCCCATTTCATCTGGCTCGGTGCCGGCAACGGCCATGCCGACATAGCGACCGAGCGGGTTCAGGCCTCTCTTCTCGGCGACCTTGGCTTCCATTAGCACACACGATGATGACCCGTCGCTGAGCTGACTGGCATTGCCTGCGGTGATCGTATGGCCTTCGCCCATCACGGGCTTGAGTGAGGCAAGGCCTTCGAGCGTCGTGTCGGGCCGGTTGCAATCGTCCTTATCGGCGGTGACCTGGCTGTAAGAGACTTCCTTGGTTTCCTTGTCGACCATTGCCATCGTCGCGTCGCAGGCGATTATTTCGTCGTCGAACTTGCCTGCAGCCTGAGCGGCAGCGGTGCGCCGTTGCGACTCGAGCGAATATTCGTCCTGTGCTTCGCGGCCGATATTATAGCGTTTGGCGACAACCTCTGCGGTGCCGATCATCGGCATATAGATATGCGGGTGCATTTCGAGCAGTTGACGGTCGGGCTCGACAAACATCTTGCCGCTGTCGACGACTTTGGAAATGCTTTCAACCCCACCGGCGACACAGATGTCCATGTGATCAACGATGATCTGCTTGGCGGCGGTGGCGATGGTCATGAGCCCGGAGGAGCATTGCCGGTCAATGGTCATCGCGGGAACGGTAACGGGCAGCCCGGCACGCAGCGCGGCAAGGCGTGCTACGTTTCCGCCAGTAGAGCCCTGCTGCGCTGCGGTTCCCATCACGACATCGTCGACTTCGGCGCCCGCCAACCCCGCACGCTCGACCGCGGCCTTGATCGACCATGCTCCAAGCGTCGCGCCGGTCGTGTTGTTAAATGCACCGCGCCCCGCCTTGGTCAGCGGGGTGCGGGCGGTGGATACGATAACTGCGTCACGCATGGGAGTGGTTCCTTGAAATGTTGATTATACGAAAAACTGACTGATCCATTCCGCCTGAAGCGCGGGCTTTTCCTCGCCTTCAATCTCGACGGTAAATTCAAGCGTTTGCTGCCATTGGCCGGGGCGCTTTTCGGCAAGTTCAAGAAGTTTGAAATGGCCTCGTACGCGCTTGCCGGAGCGGACCGGAGCCAGAAACCGAGTTTTGTTGCCCCCATAATTGACGCCCATTTTAACGCCTTCAATGCGCGGGCTATCGGACTTCGCGCTCATCACCGGGAACAGTGACAGCGTCAGAAAGCCGTGCGCGATTGTGCCGCCAAAAGGCGTCATTTTCGCCATCTGTTCGTTTACATGGATAAACTGATGATCGCCGGTCGCATCGGCGAACTTGTTGATCATGTCCTGATCGACCAAAATCCATTCCGATGTACCGATATTCTCGCCGACCTTGGTCGCCAGTTCGGCCGGGGTGATGGTGCTCATAAACGTTCCTCTCGCAGTCTGTTTTGCCACATGGTGGCCCGATTAAGTGCGCATTACAAGCCTTGCCGGTTTGCCGTTACGGCATACTGGACTGGTACCAATGCCGCTGCGACGAATCAGCTTTTGGCACGCGGTTTTGGCGGCGAAGCAGGCGGCGCATACGGCATCACCAGCGTACCATCAGGTGCTGAGGTGAAAGTCGTCTGGGTTGGATAAGCAAACTCGATGCCGTCCTTTGCGAAACGCTCGACAATGGCGATGCCGATGGCATGGCGTGCCTTGAACATCTCTTCGACATCGTCACTGTTTACGTCGAACACCAACTGGAAATCGAGTGAGCTCGGGCCGAAAGTGGTAAACCCTGCCCGGATAAATTGGGAGCCGTTGGCCTCGACTATTTCCTGAAGTATCTCGGGCACTCTGGCCGCTGTGGCGGGTGGCGTTTGGTAGACCAAGGCGAGGGGAAAGTTTACCCTTCGATAGACTGTCAGCGTGTTGTTGGTGATTTCCTTTTCGAGCAATTTGCTGTTCGAGATTATCTTTTCTTCACCAGTCAGTGCGCGCAGGCGCGTGCTTTTCATGCCGATCCGCTCCACCCGCGCCGTGGTGGTGTCGTAGGTCACGGTATCGCCGCGCCGGAAGGGCTTGTCGAAGATGATCGACATCGCAGCAAACAGGTCAGAAAATATCCCTTGCGCCGCAAGCCCTATGGCGATGCCGCCGACACCAAGGCCGGCTACCAGGCCGGTGACATTCACTCCCAGATTATCGAGAACGACAATCGCGGCTACTGCGAATAGGGCGAAGCTTACCAGCAGCCGGATAAGAACCATCGCACTTTGCAGCGTTTCATGCTCCTGCACGCCATTGCCTGCACGTCGCTCAATCAGTCCAAGGATGATTTCACGGAGCCAGATCGCCACCTGAATAACGACTGCGATAGTGAATAGTACATCAATAGCGCGGGCAAATGCGGTCGGCGCACTCGCGATCCGGTTTACCAGCTCGACCGCAACCATGAGGCGAAAGAATTTACTGGTGCGCGCCAATGTCCGGGCGATAATCGATTTGAGTTCAGCGCGATGCTCGCTTTCGCGGGCTATTTTGGCAGCAACACGCTTAAGCCAGCTGAGCAGCAGAAAGACGATGACGGCGGCGGCGACCGCGATGCCCAGTTCGAATAAATTGCCTTGCACCCATGCGACGGTCGTGTCCCAATAGCTTTGGATACGAGGGCCGATATCTTCTGGGTTGATGCGCGGTGTTATCGGAGCTGGCTTGGCTGTCATGTCATTGTTCTAGTGGCGATGCTTTGCGCATACAACCCGGCAGGGGAAAGACGGTTCCGGCAAACGCCCCGGCAAATCAGGCGGAAAGCTCGGCCGAAGCCATCCGACGGGTTTTGATTGGGCGCCACGCTGCCTCCTGCCTGCGCCGCGCGAGATATGTATCGAACCCGATTTGCAGGGCCGTGAGCATAAAAAAATAGGCTTGGAAAGCGATGCCTACGAACAGCGAGCCAACAAGATAGATAATCTGGCTATTCTGCAAGGCAGTGGCCAGCGGTGCGACCCATGTCTCGTCGGGCCGATTCCGCTTGCGGTACATGCGCTGAATTACCTCCATCCGCCACACACCCCCCAACTGAATAATCAGCCAGATGAGGAGGCCGGGAAAGCCTTGCTCGCCCAGCATTTCGAAGTAGCTGGAATGGAACGCGCGGCCTTGGTCGACAATCTCACGGACGGCAGGGGCGTCTGCTTCCCGAGGCTGGTCAGAATCGTCCTTTTGCGCCATGTCATAGCGGATGCGGTTCTGGCGGTAGATTTCAAAGCCGCCGCCCATCGGATGCACTTTTACATATTCCCAGGTCCAAGCCCACACGGCCAGGCGCGTTGAGGCGGATTCATCAGCTTTGTAATTTTTGATGGTATCGGTGCGCTCGGTAAAGCTCGACGGCAAGAACGGTATTGCGGCCAGACCGATGAGTGCAACGCCACCGAGATACAGCATGCGATAGCGCGCATATCGCAGCAGCAATATGCCGAGCACCGCAATGCAGACCACGCCGGTACGCGCTTGTGTGCCCACCGGAATGAGAAGGCAGGCAAAGATGAGCGCAGCGGCATATACCCTGACTTTCCAGTCGGGCCTGAACACTGTGCCGTGCTTGGCGAGCCACAGGATGAGCGGGATGATGGTGATTGCGACGCAGGAAATGATGCTGCCTTCGAACAGCCCGCTATTGTCGTCGATCAGGATGACCAGAGAGCCATATCCGCCGCCGCCAGCCGCCGTCTTGATACCGCCGGTGACAATCAGCGCTGATGCACAGAGCACCATCGTCAGCACCAGCGCTTCCAGGCGCAGTTTCGTCCGCAGCGTCAGCGGTAGGAAAGCGGCAAATACCAGCGCCTTCCAGACCCATCCCCATTTTTCAAACGCCGCAACCTGCTCGACCGCAACCGTCGTGGTATAACCGCAATAGCCCAGCAGCACGATCAGGAGCACCCAGCGCGGCGAAATCCGGACGTCCTTTTTGTCGTCACCGACCATGAAACCCAGAAATGCGAGAACGAAAAGTATCAGCGACAGCGGGATCGAGTTCAGCAGGAAATAGCTGAGCCGCTGCGGCGATACGATATCGACATACGCATAGACCAAAGTGAACAGAAACGGCCGCTTGAACGCCATCAGCATGATGAGCGCGATGTAGCCGACGAAAATCAGGTCACGCATCGGGCGTTGCTTTTTTGCCCGTTTGCGGACGTTGCTGGCGGCCAAAACCTTCGGGCTCGGTATCGGGAACCGGTGGCTCCTCGATGTCGAGGTCAGGCCGATTCATCAGGTGCCACAGCGCAAACGCCAAAAGGGCGTGGCTCAATAATATCGAGAAATTGTCGATCACTGGATTAGCCCAAGCCCTCTTGCGTTCCAGTTTCTATAGGAGCGCCGGGTTGACGTCACGTTAATCCTTTTATGGCAGTGATTTGGCCCATGTCGCGCATCCTGCATGTCCTTGATCACAGCCTGCCGCTGCATAGCGGCTATACATTTCGCACGCGCGCAATATTGAAAGCGCAGCAGGCGGCTGGGTGGGACGTTGCGGGCATTACCGGTGTCCGGCAGTACCAGCATGGTCAGACCGTGGGCGCCATCAGCGAGTGCGTTGAAGGCCTGACTTTTCATCGCACGATGACTGAAGCGTCCGGGCCAAGTCCTTTACGGGAATGGCGCGAGGTTTCTGCATTGGCCGACGCGATACTGGCGCTCCATGCCAGATGGCCTTTCGATTTGCTCCATGCCCATTCGCCCGCGCTGAACGGCCTTGCAGCTTTACGGGCAGCGCAGCGGCTGGGCATACCCTTGGTTTACGAAATACGGGCCTTTTGGGAGGATGCGGCAGTCGGCAATGGAACAGGCACCGAAGGCTCGGCCAAATACCGCCTGACTCGCGCGCTTGAAAACCATGTGGTGCGCTATGCCGATGCAGTTGCGGTAATCTGCGAGGGACTAAAGCGCGACCTGATTGGGCGCGGTGTTCTGGCATCCAAGATTGTCGTTTCGCCTAACGGCGTCGACCTAGAACTTTTTGGATCGCCGCAGCGTGCAGACACAGCACTGGCTGCGCAGCTTGGCGTGAAGGGCAGGGACGTTATTGGCTATATCGGCAGCTTCTATGACTATGAAGGCCTCAACGATCTAATCGCCGCGATGCCGCTGATGCGGAATGACGCGCATTTGCTGATGGTCGGCGGCGGGCCGATGGAGCAAGCGCTGCGAGCCCAGTCACAGGCTTCGCCTGCGGCGGACCGCATCCACTTTGTCGGGCGCGTGCCGCATGAAGAAGTTGAGCGCTATTACGGCCTCGTCGATATCCTCGCTTACCCGCGTAAACGCATGAGGTTGACCGATCTGGTGACGCCGCTGAAGCCGCTGGAAGCAATGGCGCAGGGGCGGCTGGTCGCGGCTTCGGACGTGGGCGGGCACAAGGAATTGATCCGCGACGGCGATACCGGCACATTGTTTGCCGCAGACGACCCGGCCGATATTGCCAGATCGCTTGATGGACTGCTTGCCAACCGCTCTGATTGGGATGCCATGCGCATCCGCGCACGACAATTTGTCGAGGAAGAACGCAGCTGGCATAAGAACATATATCGTTACGAACCTGTTTACCATTTGCTGTTAGGGCAAGGAAAATTGTCCAAAGCTGCCTGATGGCGGCAGTCGGAATGCAGGAAGTAAAAATGCGGAAAAGCGTGCCAAACAACCAGTTGAAAGCCCTTGCAATGGCCATGGGCGGCGCCACCGTCGCTGCGGTTGCAACGATGTTTGTGCCGGTCGGTATCTTCGAAAGCCTTACTGGATCGACCGGGCTTTCAGAACTCGTTCCTGCGGCAGGCGCGCC
>JBGSPK010000135.1:0-1863 GCA_041738665.1 Sphingorhabdus sp.
ACCGAGGTTGAATTGCGCGCGGAATTTGCCGAGGCGAAGGAAGGCCGCCGTGCCGATGTCACCTACGACGATTTGGGCGGCATGGGCGACACCATAAAGCAATTGCGCGAAATGGTTGAATTGCCGCTGCGTTATCCGGAGCTGTTCACGCGTCTCGGCGTCGATCCGCCACGTGGCGTGCTGCTGCATGGGCCGCCAGGGACCGGCAAGACGCGGCTGGCACGCGCGGTAGCCAATGAAAGCGAAGCCGAGTTTTTCCTGATCAACGGTCCCGAAATCATGGGCTCGGCCTACGGCGAATCGGAGAAGAAACTACGCGAAATCTTTGAGGCGGCGACCAAGGCAGCCCCGTCGATTCTGTTTATCGATGAAATCGACTCCATCGCGCCTAAACGCGATCAAGTCCATGGCGAGGCGGAGAAGCGGCTGGTTGCCCAGTTGCTGACGCTGATGGATGGTCTGGAACCACGTACAAATCTGGTGGTGATTGCTGCAACCAACCGGCCCGAAGCGATTGACGAGGCGTTGCGGCGTCCGGGCCGTTTTGATCGCGAAATCATTGTTGGTGTACCCGACGAAAGCGGTCGTCGTGAGATACTCGCGATCCACACGCGCGGGATGCCACTGGGTCCGCGCGTCGATTTGAAAGAACTGGCGCGGACCACATACGGTTTTGTCGGGGCGGATCTCTCGTCGCTCACACGCGAAGCAGCGATTGAAGCGGTTCGCCGAATCATGCCCAAGCTTGATCTGGCGAGTGGCACCATTCCGCCTGAAATTCTCGAAAATCTGAAAGTCACCCGCGACGACTTCTTTGAGGCGCTTAAACGCGTGCAGCCGTCCGCAATGCGCGAAGTCATGGTGCAAGCTCCCGATGTCCGTTGGGAGGATGTCGGCGGTTTGGATGAGGCGCAGATGCGGCTTAAAGAAGGTGTAGAATTGCCGTTGCGCAACCCCGATGCTTTCCGGCGGCTGGGTATTCGTCCGGCCAAGGGCTTTTTGCTTTATGGCCCGCCCGGCACGGGTAAGACGTTGCTGGCCAAGGCTGTCGCACGTGAGGCCGAGGCGAATTTTATCGCTACCAAATCGTCGGACCTGCTGTCCAAATGGTATGGCGAAAGCGAACAGCAAATCGCTCGCCTTTTCGCCCGCGCGCGGCAGGTAGCGCCTTGTGTGATTTTCTTTGACGAGATCGACAGCCTGGCACCGATACGCGGGGGCGGTCGCGGCGAGCCGCAGGTCACCGAACGCGTGGTCAATACGCTGCTCGCCGAAATGGACGGTCTCGAAGAACTGCAATCAGTAGTGGTGATCGGCGCAACTAACCGGCCAACGTTGCTTGATCCGGCGCTATTGAGACCGGGGCGGTTCGACGAACTCGTTTATGTTACCGTACCAGACAAGGGCGGCCGCCGCCGGATATTGGGAATTCACACCGCTAAAATGCCGATAGGCAAGGATGTCGACCTCGACGAAATTGCCGAGCGGACCGAACGTTACACCGGCGCCGATCTCGAGGACCTTGTCCGCCGTGCTGGGCTATTCGCGCTGCGCGAAGGCGGGAATGATGTGAGCGAGGTTAATATGGTCCATTTCACCCAAGCGCTGAATGCCTCACGTGCGACCGTGACAGTGGAAATGGAAGAAGAATATGGCGCGATGGAAACCAAATTGAAGACTGCAGCGTTGCAGCCGCAAGGAATGGGCTTTGTCTCGCCGGGGATGATGAAACCCGTGCGCGATTCCAAGCACGAGCCATGAAAATCAGGCGGGCGTTACCAACGCCCGCCGGCCCCAGATGATTAGAAAGGCGAGGGAGGCAGCAATCAGGATGAAGGTCGCTGGTTCCCACCAGTTGAACAG
>JBGSPK010000145.1:0-6673 GCA_041738665.1 Sphingorhabdus sp.
AACCAATCCTGAGGCCATCCGTCCGATAGGTGAATATGGCATCATCTTGTTGCTGTTTTCGATCGGACTGGAATTATCTTTCCGGCGATTGTGGAAAATGCGACGGCTGGTTTTCGGCGTGGGCGCAGCCCAGCTATTTGGAGCCGGACTCATTATTGCCGCCGGTTTGTTGCTGTTCGGTTATTGTTTAACCGCTGCGGTAGGGATCGGTATCGCGCTTGCGCTGTCGTCGACCGCCCTCGTGATACCAATATCCGGAACACATTCCGCGGTCGGTAAATCTGCACTTGCGATGTTGTTGTTCGAAGACCTGGCCATTGTACCCATCATTTTCGTCTTGGGCGCATTAGCACCACAGGCCGACGCAGATTCATGGGAAGGCCTTATCACTACGCTCTGGCAAGGGGCCTTGGTTATCGTCGGAATGCTCGTTCTGGGTCGGTTTTTCTTGCCGCGACTGTTCGGCCAAGCAGCCCGCACCAAAAGTCCCGAACTGTTTGTTTCGGTCAGTTTGCTGGTTGTCATCGTCGCCAGCCTGGCAACGGGGGCCGTCGGGCTGTCGCCAATCGTTGGCGCGATGATTGCAGGACTACTTATCGCCGAAACAGATTATCATAGCGAAGTCGAAGTCATGACCGCTCCGTTTAAGGGTCTCGCACTCGGCGTGTTTTTGATTAGCATCGGCATGCAGATCGATTTAGGATTTGTAGCGAAAACCTGGCCCGCTTTGGTCGGGGCTGTGGCTGGCGTGGTCATTATCAAAGCTGTCGTTACCGCCGGACTCCTCAAATTGAACGGCGCTAGAACGGGGACCGCAACTGAAACCGGCGTGTTGATGGGCAGCCCGTCTGAAACCACTCTTATCGTGCTTGGCGCGGCGGGTGCGGCGCAGATTATCGATGCGGCGACCATTAATTTCTGGCAAGTGGCGACGGCAATCGGCCTTACAATAACGCCGATATTGGCTCGTATTGGGCATGACATGGCGCGCCGCCTGGAATTGCGCGAAAGCGACGATGAAGTGCTTGAACAGGATCCTACAAAAGAACCGCGTACTGTCGTGATCGGTTTTGGCCGTGTCGGCAAACTTGTGGCCGACATGCTTATCGCCCACGGACAGCCTTATGTGGCAGTCGAATCCAACGTCGATGCGGTCACGTCAGCGCGTCGCGAAGGCTATAAGGTGATCTTCGGCGACATCTCGCGCCCCGAGACCCTAGATAGACTGAGCCTGGGCCATGCAAAAGCTCTGATTCTGACGATGGACCAACCTGTACTTGCCGAGAATATCGTCAAACGCGTGCGCGCCTGGTTACCCGAAATCACGATTGTTGCGCGCGCGCGCGATGCGGACCACGCAGCGCGGCTTTATCAGGCTGGCGCGAGCGACGCAGTGCCGGAAACACTGGAGAGTTCGTTGCAGCTTTCAGAAGCCGTTCTGGTTGACCTTGGGGTAGCGATGGGCCCAGTCATTGCATCCATTCACGAAAAGCGCGACGAATTCCGCCGCCAGATTAAGGAAGCTGGCGGCTTGGATCAGGCACCCAAGCTGAAGCTGACTACCTAGCTTACAAGCGCAGCCTTTATCGCGTCTAACGCAGCTTGGGCCTGATCGGCGCCAGCAGGTCCGCCACCTTGCGCCATTTCCGACCTGCCGCCACCGCCTTGGCCGCCCATCGCAGCTGTTGCTGCACGCACCAGGTCCGGCGCAGTGGCTTTTGCATGATGCTCTGGCGAAACGGCGACCACAACGGTGTTGCTGGTTTCATTCGCGGCGATAATCGCGACTACACCGCCACCGATTGCTTTCATCTGGTCGTCAGCAAGACCGCGAAGTGCCTTGGGCTCAATTCCGGAAATAACCTGGCCCATGAAATTGATACCGTTGATCATCTCGGCTTCGGCCTTGGGTCCGCTGCCACCTGACAATGCCAATGCATTTTTGGCGTCAGACAGTTCTTTTTCGAGGCGCTTGCGCTCGGCCATCAATGTCTCAACCCGTGCCGCTACTTCATCAGGAGCAGTCTTCAATATCGAGGCTACATCCTTCAACTGTGATTCTCGTCCGGTAAGCCACAGGCGAGCTGCTTCTCCGGTCAGCGCCTCAATACGGCGGATTCCGCTGGCTACTGCGCCTTCGGAAACAATCGTCAGCAACGCGATATCGCCGAGTGCATTGACATGCGTTCCGCCGCACAGTTCGACGGAATAGTTGGTGCCACCAACATCCCCCATGCTCAGAACGCGAACTTCGTCCCCATATTTTTCGCCGAATAGTGCAAGCGCGCCGGCAGCAACCGCATCGTCCGGCGTCATCAAGCGGGTAGTCACGGCATGGTTTCCACGTATCTGCGCGTTTACTTCGGCTTCTACCAACGCGATTTCCGCAGCGGTCAGCGCCTGATTGTGTGAGAAGTCGAAACGCAAGCGATCCGCCGCAACCATGCTGCCTTTCTGGGTAACATGGCCACCCAGATGATTACGCAGCGCCGCATGTAGCAAATGGGTCGCGCTATGGTTCGCACGCAACGCATCGCGTCTGGCCGCATCGATTTTCAAGGTAACAACGTCACCCAATTTGATTTCACCGTCTGCAATCGTAACCTGATGCTCGTGCAGACGGCCGAGCGGTTTGGCAGTGTCCGTTACTTCGCCGCGCATATTTGCGCTGGAAATCGTTCCGGCATCGCCCATTTGCCCGCCGCTTTCGCCGTAAAACGGCGTCTGGTTGGTGATGACGGTAACCGTGTCGTTGGCAACTGCAGATTGCACCTCAACGCCATCATTGACGAGCGCCACGACCTGTCCTTCGCCCTCGCTGGCGGTATAGCCAGTGAATTCGGTCGAGCCAACGCGCTCAGCGATATCGAACCAGACGTCGTCAGATGCCTTGGCACCCGAACCTTTCCACGCTGCGCGGGCCATCGCCTTCTGGCCTTCCATAGCAGCTTCGAAACCGGTTTGATCGATACCAAAGCCCTGCGCTCGCAGCGCGTCTTCGGTCAGGTCATACGGAAAGCCATAAGTGTCATACAGTTTGAACGCGGTCTCGCCCGGCAGGATGTCACCAGACTTCATTCCCCGCGTCGCGTCGTCGAGCAGCTTGATGCCCTTGTCGAGCGTACGACGGAACTGCGTTTCCTCCTGCTGAAGTGTCGCTTCGATCAACGGCTGCGCGCGCAGCAACTCGGGATAGGCGGCGCCCATTTCAGCCGCAAGACTGCCGACCAGACGATGCATCAATGGCTCTTTGGCCCCCAAGATATGCGCATGTCGCATTGCACGGCGCATGATGCGGCGCAGCACATATCCGCGGCCTTCATTGGAGGGCATGACGCCATCGGCGAGCAGAAAACTGGTCGAGCGCAGATGGTCGGCGATGACGCGGTGGCTCGCCTTCTGTTCGCCTTCGGCCCTCGTGCCGGTCAGCTCCTGAGAAGCGGTGATCAGCGCTTTGAACGTATCGGTATCATAATTGTCGGTCACACCCTGCATGACGGCTGCGATACGCTCCAGACCCATGCCGGTGTCGATCGACGGCTTGGGTAACGGCACATCGGTGCCATCTTCCTGCCGCTCGAATTGCATGAAAACGAGGTTCCAGATTTCAACAAACCGGTCACCGTCTTCATCAGGACTGCCAGGAGGACCACCGAAAATATGGTCGCCATGATCGTAGAATATTTCGCTGCATGGTCCGCAGGGGCCGGTGTCGCCCATCGACCAGAAATTATCGCTGGTGGCGATGCGGATAATGCGCTGTTCGGGCAGACCCGCAATCTTTCGCCACAGATCAAAGGCTTCGTCGTCAGTGTGATAAACGGTTGCTGTAAGCCTGTTCGGATCAAGCCCCCAGACTTTGGTCAGCAGCGTCCACGCATGCGTA
Organism: Sphingorhabdus sp.; assembly: GCA_041738665.1. Lineage (GTDB taxonomy): Bacteria > Pseudomonadota > Alphaproteobacteria > Sphingomonadales > Sphingomonadaceae > Sphingorhabdus_B. The sequence continues at coordinate 3,887 of JBGSPK010000145.1, forward strand.
ATCGCCTGTTCCTTGAAGTAATCGCCGAACGAGAAATTACCGAGCATTTCAAAGAAAGTATGGTGCCGCGCGGTGTAGCCGACATTGTCGAGATCATTATGCTTGCCGCCTGCGCGAACGCATTTCTGGCTGGACGCCGCGCGTGGTGTTTCGCGGGTTTCAAGACCCGTGAAAACGTTTTTGAACGGCACCATCCCCGCATTGACGAACATCAGCGTCGGGTCATTATATGGAACCAGAGGTGCAGACTGCACCACATCATGATTGGCATTGCCAAAATAATCGAGGAAGCCGCGGCGGATGTCATTTGTCGAAGTCATAATGCCAGCGACTTAGGCGACGTCAGCCTAGCCTGCAAGCCGGATATGACCTTCGTATTGCCCCTAAAATCCCCGAAACGCAGTTTGAGCGTTTCGGGGAATATTATGACGCTGTGTTTATCGTCTCAGTTCTTCTTGGCTGCTTTCTTGTCAGCCTTCGCCTGCTGCTCCGCCAATCCCTTCTCGACGTCTGCCATCACTTTAGCGTTATGAGCCGCAACGGTTGCAATTACCTCGTCCTTTTTGTCGAGGATTGCGGCCTCTTCACTAGATCCTTCGGCAGCAAGCTTGACGTTCAAAGGCCGAGGATACAGGCTGTTCATCGAACCGTTTGAGGCATCAACGCCCGCGCCAATCACGCCACCAAGCAGGATGTTGCCAACCCCTGCTCCACCGGTGCGGCTCTGGATATAGACCTTCTCGGTCTTGTACCCGTCGAGTTCGACTGTTGCTGTCAAATCATTGCGACGCTTCAGGCTGATCTTGCAAGGCGCGGTGCAGCTTTGGCCGTTGGACAAAGTGACTTTCGCACCCTCCGGCTTGGATGTCATTTCATAATCCTGGCTGGTGCCGTTGATGACAGTGGCACAGCCACTCATTGCGAGCGGAAGTATTGCCGCAATAGCGACCCGGCTAATCTTATTCATTAAAGTTCCCCCTCACCACATGATTGTGATGAGGCAATAAATAACGCAGTCGATTTATGCGTAAAGCGTTTTCTACCAAAGCTTTACTTGGCTTTACGCATAGGCATAAGGCCCGCCTTTTGCCAATGCGGCCTGATAGGCAGGACGGGCGTGGATAGTTTCGACATAAGCGGTAAGCTTAGGCTTATCCGCAGCCATACCCATCTTGACGGCAGCTTCGGCCGGGAAACTCAACATGATGTCAGCGCCGGTCAAACCCTCGCCCACAAACCAGCCCGAAGGTAGCAAGCTGTCTTCCATATATTGGAAGTGGCTGTCGAGTTGCTGTTTGATGCGCGGTTGAAGCGGGGCCGCAGCTTCGCCCAAGCGCGCGGTATACAGATTCAGGAGGATCGGCGTCATTGCCGACCCTTCGGCAAAATGGAGATATTCCAGATAATGGATATGGTCATCCGAACCGCGCGCCGGAACAAGATGTGCGCCATTATGCCGTTCGCAGACATATTCAACTATTGCGCCGGACTCATAGATGATTTTGCCGTCATCCTCGATGACCGGCGACTTACCCAGTGGATGAAGTGCAAGCAACTCTGGCGGGGCCAGATTGGTGACAGCGTCGCGCTGGTGATGGCGGATTTCATATGGAGCGCCAAGTTCTTCGAGCAGCCAGAGAATCCGCTGTGAACGTGAATTGTTGAGGTGGTGGACAATGATGCTCATCTGCTCTCTCCCGGTTTAATGCTGCCAAAGCGCTATTTTGGCTTGAGTATTGGTTCGTCAGATGGGCTTCTTGGAACCGCGATGTCAAGCAATCGCCATCCGGAAAATGGCGAAAGTTCACAGGAAGCTTGTTCTAGCTTATCAAGAGGTCTCGCCTTAATGCCGTCAAATAAATGACCCGCCCCGGGGTGGACCAGGGCGGGTCGAAAGCAGCGGTCTCAGGCAAGGCCGCGCTCAATCCTCTAGGGGAAGAGGAAACTTATTCGGCGATATCATCGTCCGCGTCGGGGCCGGTCATCATCACCTCGGCGACCTCTTCGGTCTTGCCGCGAATGGCGGCTTCGAGACGGGCTGCGACTTCCGGGTTTTCGGTGAGATAATTTTTCGAATTCTCACGGCCCTGACCGATACGGATCGAGTCATAGCTGAACCAGCTACCCGATTTTTCGACAATGCCTGCCTTCACACCCAGATCAAGCAATTCGCCGGTCTTGGAAATGCCTTCACCATACATGATGTCGAATTCGACCTGCTTGAACGGTGGAGCTACCTTGTTCTTGACCACCTTCACCCGCGTGGTGTTGCCGACAATGTCCTCACCCTGCTTGATCTGGCCGGTGCGACGGATATCCAGACGGACAGAAGCGTAAAATTTGAGGGCGTTACCGCCAGTGGTTGTTTCAGGCGAGCCATACATCACGCCGATTTTCATGCGGATCTGGTTGATAAAGATCACCATGCAGTTCGAGCGGCTGATCGATCCGGTAATTTTGCGCAGCGCCTGTGACATCAACCGCGCCTGCAGACCGACATGGCTATCGCCCATTTCGCCTTCGATTTCGGCGCGCGGCACAAGGGCCGCCACCGAGTCGATAACGACAATGTCAACCGCATTGGAACGCACCAGCGTATCGGCAATTTCCAGCGCCTGCTCACCGGTGTCGGGCTGCGAAACAATGAGGTTATCGATATCGACGCCCAGTTTCTTGGCATAGCCCGGATCGAGCGCATGTTCCGCATCGATAAACGCTGCCGTGCCGCCCGCCTTTTGCGCTTCGGCAATGGCATGCAGAGTCAAGGTTGTCTTGCCCGAGCTTTCC
>JBGSPK010000159.1:0-8937 GCA_041738665.1 Sphingorhabdus sp.
ACCGACCACAAAGTTGTTGTCTCGGAAAATTTCGGCGACACCAACGTACTGGGCATGAACTTCCTCGACAGCATGAAAAGCTGGAAGGTCGAAGGCAATGTCATGACGCTGCAACCGTGACAGCGCCAAAATCCTACGCGAGGGGATTTTCTCACCCTCAATATAAGATATTACTTAACATAATATATATTATCGAACTTAAATATGCCTGAATCCAGAACACCCGATATTACCCCTCTTTCCAATATCATGAAGCGATTGCGCGATCGTGAGAGCGGCTGCCCTTGGGATCTCGAACAGGATTTCGTCAGCATCGCACCTTACACAGTCGAAGAAGCATATGAAGTCGCCGACGCGATCGAGCGTAATGATTTGGATGCGCTGAAAGATGAACTCGGCGATCTGCTGCTTCAGGTTGTCTTCCACAGCCAAATGGCATCCGAGCAGCAAAGCTTTGACCTGCAGGATGTCATTGACGGCATTTACGATAAAATGGTCCGCCGCCATCCGCACGTCTTTGGCAACGTCGCTGCCGATGAGGCAGAAACTGTCGTCGCCAATTGGGAAGCCATCAAAGCTGAAGAACGCAGCGGCAAAGCGGATGACAGCGCGCTTGCTGGTGTGGCGTTGGCGCTCCCGGCTTTGTTGCGCGCGCAAAAAATCCAGAAGCGTGCTGCGCGTACGGGCTTTGACTGGCCCGACGTCACTGGCGCGCGTGACAAAATATTTGAAGAAATCGAAGAAGTTGAAGCCGCTTCATCGCACGAAGAACGAATTGACGAGATTGGCGACTTGTTGTTCGCTGTCGTCAATCTGGCGCGTTTTCACAATGTCGACGCAGAAACTGCGCTTAAAAGTGCAAACGCTAAATTTGAACGCCGTTTCCGCGCGATGGAAGCAAGTGCTGGCGATACATTCACGGCGCTCTCACTCGATGAGAAAGAAGCGCATTGGCAACAAGCAAAAGCACAGGAAAAGCGCTAAATTACTCCTAAATCAAATTTGAACTGCTTTTCAAACTGGCCCCAAAGTTGTCGACTTAGCGCGACTTCAACTTCCAGATAATCGCCCTTCTCGCATTGTTTGCGAACCTTACCCCGGCTATGCAACCATGCAAGCGCTGCACCATCTTCAGTGTTAAGATTGATAAGCCGCGTTTCATTCCCCTTCGCAATCAGATCCGAAAGATGCGCTTTGAACGCATCTACCCCCTCCCCGGTCTGAGCAGAAATCATCAGCACATTGTCATTCCGCCCGGCAATTCCCGACAATTCCTCGCGCCGGTCATGGTCGAGCAGATCGACCTTGTTCCAAAGCTCGATCATCTCTGGTTGATGTTCAGCATCTTCCACGGGTCCAATCCCGAGATCACTCAGTATTGCAAGCACATCATCGCGCTGCGCATCGGTCTCGGAATGCGAAATATCCCGAACATGAACAATTATGTCGGCGGATATAACTTCTTCAAGCGTCGCTTGAAACGCCGCGACTAGCTGGGTCGGCAGGTCGGACACAAACCCCACCGTATCTGACAAAATTGCCTTCTCTACGCCCGGCAACGAAATTTGACGCATGGTCGGATCAAGTGTTGCAAACAGCATATCCTCCGCCAGCACTGTCGCTTTAGTCAACCTGTTAAACAGAGTGGATTTACCCGCATTCGTGTAGCCGACCAACGCAATAACCGGCCAAGGCGCGCGCTTGCGGCGGGCGCGGTGGAGCGAACGGGTGCGCTTTACCTCTTCCAGTTCGCGCCGCAACCGCGCCATCCTGTCGCGGATTTGCCTGCGGTCGGCTTCAATCTGTGTTTCTCCAGGGCCGCCAAGGAAACCGAACCCGCCGCGTTGGCGCTCCAAATGAGTCCAGCTGCGCACCAACCTACCCGCCTGATAGTCCAGATGTGCTAATTCAACCTGCAACCGCCCTTCGGCCGTTGCCGCGCGTTCGCCAAAAATTTCCAGAATCAAGCCCGTCCGGTCGATGGTTTTAAGGCCAGTCTTCTCTTCTAGATTGCGCTGCTGGATTGCGGTTAGTGACGCATCGACAATTAAAAGATCGATTTCAAGATCGCGACCCATATCGCCGATCTCATCAACCTGCCCTCCTCCCAACAGGGTAACCGCGCGCGGATTGCGGACGCGGTAATGTTTTTTGCGTACTACATTCAATCCGATAGCAAGCGCTAGCCCCTCGGCCTCGTCAAGGCGCGCTTCCGGGCCGACAGATGCCCTGCCCGGTAATTCGGGATACACGATCAATGCGCGCGCGCCGCGAGCGAACTCGTCGGTTTCGCTCCGTTCAAAAACGCTCAAATATCAGCCTCGTCAACGCCCTGATTATATTCAGCGAGGTTAACCGGATGCGCGGGCTGAATGGTTGAAATCGCATGTTTGTAAACAAGCTGCGTCGTGCCGTCGCGTTCGAGCAACACCGAGAACAGATCGTAGGCCGCAATAGCCCCCTGCAACATCACGCCATTTACCAGGAAAGTTGTGACCGATTCGCCCTTGTCGCACATTGCGTGCAGGAAAACGTCCTGCAACATCCCTGCCCTGTGGCTTGTGCGGGACATCATTTCATCAAATAAAGCCCGGTCGGGCGACGACGAAGGCATGATTGTCGAAATACTGTGCTTGTATACCAGCTGCGACATTCCGTCTCGGCGCAGTAGCACCGAGAAATTGTCAAACCACGTTACAACACCTTGTAGTTTAACGCCTTTGACCAGAAACATGGTGACGGGCGTTTTTGACTTTCTGAGGGAGTTCAGAAAGAGGTCTTGAAGACCGTTATTCTTTTCAGTCATTGTTATTATCCGATTATCTTATGTTTTTGCAAAACTGGCTCGGGCTTACGCAAAATAAGTCATACGCCGGTTTTGGTGCAATTTATTTACATCAATGACATTTGTTTCGCAATTGCGAGATTCACTCATCATCCTCGCCGATTTCAATGCCGTTTTTGCGGACGGTTATGCCGAGCAGCTTCAGTTTCCGGTGCAAGGCGGACCGCTCCATCCCGACAAAAGTAGCAGTCTTTGAAATATTACCGGAAAATCGCTTAATCTGCACACGCAGATATTCCCGCTCGAATGCTTCGCGCGCTTCGCGGAGTGGAGCGCCCATCAATGATGTAACGCTATGTTCAGCACCAACATAGCTGTTGGTAATTTCGGCTGGCAGCATGTCCGCTTCAATGGTGTGAATTCGGTTGGAGGGTGCCAAGATAATTGTCCGCTCAATGATGTTGCGCAGTTGCCGGACATTGCCTGGCCATTCGCAGGCTTGAAGCGCTGCCATTGCATCATCGGAGATATAGGGCGGTGTGATCCTGTGTTCCGACGAAAAGCGGGCGGCGTAATGATTTGCAAGATCGGGAATGTCCTCTCTACGACCGGACAAAGCCGGAATTTCGACGGGCACCACATTCAATCGGTAAAACAGATCTTCACGAAAACGCCCCTCAGCTATCTCGATCGAAAGATCGCGCGCGGTGGCAGAAACAAACCGGACGTCCACCCGAATTTGGCGGTCGCCGCCGACCCGAACAAAGCTTTGGTCGGTAAGAACACGTAGGATTTTACCCTGCGTAGTCCAAGGCATATCTGCCACTTCATCAAGGAAAAGCGTTCCACCATGGGCCTTTTCGAGCATGCCAGCCTGCACCAGTTTGCCATCCTGCTCGATACCGAAAAGCTCTTCATCGAAACGCTCAGGCGATAGACGCGCTGCGCTGACAGAGATAAAAGCTGAATCGGCCCTTGGGCTCCAACTATGAAGCAACCGCGCAGCAACCTCTTTGCCCACTCCTGCTGGCCCTGTAATGAGCATGCGGCTTCCGGTTGCAGCAACTTTTTTAAGCGTGGCGCGCACAGTGTTGATGGCGGCGGAAGAACCCGTCAATTCTTCAGAATGCCCAACCTTCGCCCGCAATGTGGCGTTCTCTGCCCGCAACCGCTCGGTTTCCGTGGCTTTTGATACCAGATGAAGCAGTTTCCCCGCCTCAAACGGCTTTTCTATAAAATCTACGGCGCCTTGGGCAATGGCCGCCACCGCAGTGTCGATATTGCCATGACCCGAAAACACAATGACCGGAATCTGCGGATCGCGGCTCTTGATGGCTTTCAGCAGTTCAATGCCATCCATCGACGATCCACGAAGCCAGACGTCAAGAAGGATGAGCGACGGCAAACGCTCGTCGAGCGCCGACAATGCATCGTCAGCAGTTGCGGCGGTCCTAGTGCCGTACCCTTCGTCCTCCAGCACGCCGGAAACAAGATCCCGGATGTCCTGCTCGTCATCTACGATCAGTATGTCTAGTGCCATGATTAGCTCAAAACCTCATCTATGCGGGTGGATCTGGACGGCGATGCCTTGTTGCCAACTTTGGCGGCAACGAGTTGGGGCGAAAACCTTAGCGTCACAACCGCACCGCCATTTGCGTTGTCGGAAAGCGTGATTTCACCAAAATGCTCTTCGATAATCTTCTTTACGATCGCCAGACCGAGCCCCGACCCTGTGGCGCGATTCGTAATATAAGGTTCCAATATCCGGTCTTTGTCTTCTGGGAGGCCGATACCGTTATCTGCGATACTAACGGTCAGCCCGTCATCTTGCTGATCCAAGGAAATCATTACTTCACCGGCGACCTGTCCGGATTTTCTGCGCTCCTCAATGGACTCAGCAGCGTTTTTCAGAATGTTGGTGATCGCCTGCCCAAGCTGTCGTCGGTCCGAAATCAGCATCGGGGAATCGGCATTCTGGTTATATGTAAAGGCGATATCCGGATGTGCTACTTCAAACATGAAAACGGCGTGCCCAACGATGTCGTGCAAATTTTCAGACCGGAACACTGGCTTTGGCATTCGCGCGAAAGATGAAAATTCGTCGACGATATTTCGAAGATCCCCGACCTGGCGGATGATGGTGCTGGTCAACTGTTCAAAGATTGATTCATCCTGCACAATCTGTTTTCCAAAGCGCCTCTGCAATCGTTCGGCCGCCAGTTGAATTGGAGTTAGCGGATTTTTGATTTCATGAGCTATCCGCCGCGCAACATCAGACCAAGCTGCGCGCTTTTGATCTGCCAATTGCTGGCTGATGTCCTCAAAGGTGATCACGCTTCCTTGGTCACGCGGTGACACCTTTACCGCAACCGTCAAAGGCTCGGGACCGTCGCCGAGCTGGACCACTCCACGGGACTGGTTTTCAGCAAACTCCGACAACGCAGGTGCTACCGACTTAAAACTGTGGCCGACAATCGTGTCCAGCTTATCTTTAAGCATTTTCTCGGCGGTCGAGTTCGCCAACTGGATTACACCTGCGCCGTCCACTGAAATGACGCCAGCGGAAACAGACTCCAGTACAGTTTCAATAAAAATGCGGCGCTCACCCAATTGATGGTTGGTGGCAATCAAGGTACCTGTTTGACGCTCCAATCTCTCGGTCATTCGGTTGAATGACTGTGACAGAAAACCGACTTCATCTTCCCTATATTGGTCTTCCATAACCCGTGCCGACAAATCGCCGTCTGCAATTTTCTGCGCAGCATCGACCAGATTGTTTACCGGACGAACCAATCGGTCAGCAACACGCAATGCAACCCACAGCGTAATCCCGATTATCATCAGAGATACGACGTATAACGCGACATTAAACTGAATCTGCAAAGCGCGCGAGCGCTCGACCATATTGTCATAATCTTGAAGAACAGACTGGGCCTTTTCACCCAATGCGAATGATGGAACCGTCAACGCCCGGCTCGCATATAAATAGCTGCGAGGGCTATCGAACAGTACCGTCACGACCTCGATCCGATCCGTGCGGTTGGTGACAACCAATCCTTCGCCAGCACTTAACTTTTTCAGCGTGTCGGGTGCAATCCAATCCTGTTTTCGGTCGTCATTATCAGTCGCAACTGCCTCGGTTCGCTGGATCCCGTCAGCCCCAACCGACACAATGGCCGACTCGCTTAATCGGCGTCGAACAACCTGTTCAAAATAATAACTCAGAAAAGCAGGGTCATCGGGATTAGTTTGACTAAGAGCATTTCTGAAGTCTCCTGCCATTGTTTGCGTTTCGTCTCCAACATCGCGGGCGTTGACTTCATAATATCCCTTTGCGAGCTCACCGGCATTCTCGAGCATTCCTCGCGCCGATCCCGAAAACCAGAACTGCACACCGCTCTGAAAGAGGAGCGAGGCAAATATCACGAGCAGAAGCGTAGGAATTGCAGTGATAGCCGAGAAAATTGCGACCAGCCGCACATGCAATAATTGCTTGCTGCCGATATTGCTCCGCTCTGCGCGCTTCAGGGCTACGCGGCGCCCGAAAAGAACAAGCAGCAGCGTTGCTGGCAAGAGATTGCAGACCAGCATCGTTGCGGACGCCGCCGGTGACAATGGTTCAGACCGCGGCCCCTGGTCCGTCAGTATCAGTGCGGTTACGATTGCCGCCACAACCAACATTATGGCGCTGGCAACTTCCAGAAACTTTATCGACTGGCTGTTTCCCAGCAAATTACCAATGGTGGATGACAAGCGATGGGTGAGCGTCCGAGCGCTTTGGTCATCGTTTATGCCGATTGTTGCCATATTGCCACTGTGGCATCGTATGAGTGACATTTAAAGCACAAATTTGTAGCGATGAAATCACACTGCCCCAATCAGTGCTCACTCTGACTATGACCGCTAGGCCCAATGCCATAATCTGTAAGCTTTTTACGCAAGGTGTTTCGATTTATGCCCAGCAATGCCGCCGCTTTTAGCTGATTGCCCTTAACCTGTCGCATCACATGCTGAAGCAGCGGAATTTCAAATTGAGCAAGCGCCCGCGAATATAGCTTTCCGCGTGCCGTCCCGCGCAAACGGCTATCGCGCAAGAACTGACTCACCGCTGCCTCGAAGCTCGCTCCCTGCGTTGGTATTCCGGCCTCTTGTGTAGGCTCGATATACTGAGCAACCGTGGCTTCGGTAATCACATCCTCCCGGCACACCAACGCAAGCCGGTAGATCAAATTTTTAAGTTCGCGGATGTTCCCACGCCACGGCAAGCTCATCAGCATTCCGATTGCCCCGTCGTCTATTTTTCGCGATGGCAAGCCGTCTTTGGCCGCAAGCTGCAGGAAATGTTGTGCAAGCAGTCCGATGTCTTCGGTCCGATCTCGCAGAGGAGGCATGTCAATCGGCACGACGTTTAGCCGGTAAAACAGGTCCTCGCGAAACTTGCCCTTTGAGATCAGATCTTCCAGATTCTGGTTGGTGGCGGCAACAATACGAACGTCCAGACGGATACTCGCCTTGCCGCCGATCCGACTGATTACACCGCTTTGCAAAGCGCGCAGAAGCCGCGTTTGGGCGTGTTTCGGCATATCCCCTATTTCATCGAGAAACAGCGTACCGCCCTGCGCCTGTTCAAATCGGCCAATTGCCTGCCCCACGGCACCAGTGAACGAGCCTTTCTCGTGCCCAAAAAGTTCGGCCTCGATCAATTCACCGGGGATAGCCGCCATGTTTACCGCCACAAAAGGACCTGTTTTGCGATGCCCCAAGCCGTGGATAGCCTCAGCAACCAGTTCTTTGCCTGTACCGCTTTCACCGGAAATCAGCACCGAGAGATCATTGCGTAGCAACCGGGCGACCATGCGATAAACATCCTGCATCGCGGCGCTGCGGCCAATCATCGGTAGATTGGCCTCGGTAAGCGTCTGAAAAGATTCAGATGGCGTTGTTCTGCTCTTGTCGATTCCCTGCTTTACCGCCAGCACTAGATCGTTCAGGTCGAACGGCTTGGGAAAATACTCAAATGCATTTATTTCGCTCGCCCGAACCGCCGTTTCCAGCGTATTTTGTGCCGACATGATGATGACGGGCATATCGGGCGTTTTTGCCATTACCTCCTTGAGCGTCGCTAGGCCGTCGCTGTCTTTCAAAACCACATCGGTCAGCATCAGATCAAAATGACCCGTTGCTAACGCGGCATCACGCGCTGCAACGGTATCGCATATTTGCGTATCGATATTCTCAGCAGCAAGCGCCGCACTGACGACCAAGCCGATAGATGCATCATCTTCGACGATCAGGACCTTTGCACCGGTCATTCTGCGACCTTACGCGCTGCGACAGGCAAAAAGATGCGAAAAACCGTTATTTGCTTGGCAGTATCGCGTTCAAACAAAATGCGACTGTTCATCTGCTGCACCAGCTTGCGAACGATCGCGAGACCGAGACCCTGGCCGTCCCTTTTGGTGGTGACAAAAGGGGAAAATAGCTCATCTTCGATATGCGATGGAACGCCGGGTCCGTTGTCGGATATTGCAATTTCAACCGGTAGCTTGATCGCACGCCGATCAACGTCGGTGTCACGCAGCGCCCCACTCATTACAAAGCGGGTAGAAATTCCGATAATGCCGTCCAGCCTGCCTTGAAGCGCGTCTACTGCGTTCTGCAAGAGGTTAATCAATATTTGAACCATGCCGTCCGCATCGATCATTACCTCTGGCAGTGACGGGTCATAATTTATCGAAATTTCGGGCATGGCACGATTGGCAGCGCGGAGCGAACGAATGGCGCGCTCAATCAGCAGATGCACATTCGCTGGAGCAAGTTCGGCGGGTTCGGAACGCCCCAGTTTCTGCATCTGGTCGAGCAGGCGGGCGATACGGTCGACCTCGTTTACAATCAACTCGGTCAGCGGCTGGCTTTTTTCGTCGACCCGGCGCGCCAGCAACTGCGCCGCACCCTTGATACCCGCCAGCGGATTCTTGATTTCATGGCCTAATATGGCAGGTGCGCCCATCGCCTGTTGCTGACCTGCGTCTTTTTGATCACCGATATGTTCGCGGCCGCCGTTTCGGGGGGATATGACGGCGATGCGCCAATCGGGCTCTCCTGGCAAAATCGAGATATTGATGTCGACCGTGATGCTGCCATGCGCAGTC
>JBGSPK010000200.1:0-2050 GCA_041738665.1 Sphingorhabdus sp.
GCCCGCCAGCGTCAATGCTATGAACAAAACGATAGGAACCACCGGATTGCGGATCGACCATGCGGAGATGTTGCTAAAATTCATGGGCGGGGGTCCCGTTGGTTATCCAGTTTACTTCTTGAGCAGCTTCGGCTTGACGACTTCGTCGGGGTTAAGGAACCCGCCGGCGTAAAGCACCACGCGTTCTGTGCCGTCCAGACCCTCAGCAATCGTCAGCCCGTTGGCGGTCGTCGTTCCGACTTTGACCGGACGGCGTTTCACCTTGTTGTCCTTACCCACGATATAAACAAAACTGCCTTCGCGGCTTGTCTGCACCGCTGATTCTGGAAGAACCGGCGCGGTCATCGCGCCTGCCTTGATTTCCACCGAAGCAAAACCGCCAGGGCGTAATGCACGGTCGAAAGGCAGCGAAATTCGCGCCATTCCCTGACGCGAAGTTGCATTGATCATCGGCGAAACCTGCCAAATCGTGCCGTTGAACTGGCGGTCGGTACCAACCGGTGTAACGCTGGCGGGAACGCCCTCGGATATCAGGGCAAGATCATCTTCGCTCAAAGCTGCCTGAAGCTCCATCTGACCATCTTGGGCCAAACGGAACAATATGCCGCTGCCAGCCGAAACCGTCTGGCCGGTTTCAACGTTGCGTTGCAATACATAACCGGACACCGGCGCGCGAATGTCGAGGCGGGCATTTCGCGCGCGGGTTTCGCCGAGCTGCGCATTGGCGACATTGACGCGTGCACGTGCCGCATCCCGGGTCGCTGTCTTGCGATCCATATCGGCTTTCGAAATGAAGCCGCGGTCGACTAACTGTGCCGCACGGTCGAGCTCGCTTTGAGCCAGTTGGAGATCTGCGCGTGCGACGCCGATCTGGGCCTCCAGTGCGGCGGCCTGCTGCACTTGCACCGACCGGTCGACGCTAATCAGAACCTGACCTTGTTTAACCCAGTCACCGGCATCGACATAGACTCTGTTGACCTGTCCGCCTTCACCGACAACGCCGACAGGAATTTCACGTCGCGCAGCCAAGGTACCCGTGGCGTTGATCGCGCGAACGACTGTATCGCGCCCCGGTGCTACAACGGTTACAGTTTGTGCTTGGCCAGCCTTGTCTTCACCGGCGGCAGCTGCGGTTTTGCCGCCGCTGCTCATCATGAAATAAGCGGCCGCGCCAATGGCAACGATAGCAACTATTACAGCGGCTATAATCAGCCGCCGCCGCCGCTTGCGCTGACGATCGTCTTCAAGAATGCCGTTGTCCAACGCGCCGCTCATCGTTGTTTCGTAATTCATAAACCGGGTCCAAATTCTTCCATGGGGAGCCGCCGCTGACGACCCGCATATTGTTGTGGCGCTGTATTATCCGAATAAGTCACCCTCTGCAAGACGCAGAATTGGGTTCGGTCAACCGCGACTATTTTGTCTACGATACAGTAAAGGGCAGGGGCAACAATACAGACTGGTCGCAAATCTGTTCGACAAACGACTTCGGGATTAAAAAAAGCCGCGCAAAATAGCTGCGCGGCTTTTAACTTTATGTACTGATGTTGAGATTAGCGAACGCGGCCCCGCTGAACGAGGTTCAATATGGCAAGCACGATAACCGCGCCGACAAACGCCACTACAAGGCCGGTGAGCGAAAATTCCTTTACGCTGCCAACAATCCCGAACTGATTGGCAATCAGGTTACCTACAACAGAGCCAACACAGCCAGCAATTACATTCCACATGATTCCCATCGAAGCGTCGCGGTTCATGACTTTACTGGCAAGCCAGCCGGCGATTCCGCCTACAATTATTGCGATAATCCAACCCATGATAATTCCTCCTCTTCGTCGCCCGGTTCCGGTGTGGACGCAACAAGATGATAACTTCATCGGTATGAATTGCCAGCCGCAAATCGATATTCGAATGTAAACTTCTGGGAACAAAGAAAAACCCCCGCTGGTCAGGCGGGGGCGATTTCAAACTCGCGCTGTTTGTGAATTCAGTATTTCTGCTGACGTTCGTACAAGTCGCGATAATGCTGGATGCGGGTCACGCGAAGACC
>JBGSPK010000220.1:0-7479 GCA_041738665.1 Sphingorhabdus sp.
CCGCGAAAAGCAGTTATTGTTGCATGAAATTCAGCATCGCGTCGCCAACAGCTTGCAAATCATCGCCAGCGTGTTGCTACAAAGCGCGCGCAAGGTGCAGTCGAGCGAGACGCGCGACCATTTGCGCGATGCCCATAATCGCGTGATGTCGATTGCGATGTTGCAAAAGCATTTGTCCTCGACGTCGATCGAAAATGTCGGCCTGCGCAACTATTTCGGCGATTTGTGCGCTAGTATCGGGGCGTCGATGATCGGCGATCCGGACCGAATAAAGCTTACCACGCAATGTGATGACAGCGTCGTCGACCCGGACACGTCCGTCAGCCTCGGGCTTGTGGTGACCGAGCTGGTTATAAACGCGCTCAAACATGCGTTTCCCGGTCGAAACCAGCACGGGTCGATCAAGGTCGATTACCGGTCTGACGGCAATGCATGGACACTGGTCGTGGTTGACGACGGGGTTGGCATGCCCAAAGACGAAGAAGATCGGAAGCCGGGCCTTGGCACCGGCATTGTCGAGGCGTTGGCAGCGCAATTGAATGCGGTTGTCAGCGTTGCCGATCAGGCTCCGGGGACGAAGGTCAGCATTACGCATATCTAAACGGCGGCTTTGCTGGCATTTCGCCGCAGTCCACCCTATATGCGCAGCCATCATGCAGATTCCCGGCCATATCGACCCCGTAGTAACCCCACGCGCCATCACGCCACGTCCCGATGGGCGTATCGACCTGATGGGTCTTAGCCATTTGCAAATCCGGCAGCTGTTCGAAGAATCTCAGCTTGACGAAAAGGCCGCGAAGCTGCGGTCGAAGCAGGTGTTTCACTGGATTTACCATCGCGGCGTAACCTCGTTTGAGGCGATGACCGATATTTCAAAGACGATGCGGCCATGGCTTGCCGACCGGTTCGTCATTGGCCGGCCCGAAGTGGTCGAGGCGCAGGTGTCGACCGACGGTACGCGCAAATGGCTGCTGCGGACCGACGACGCGCAGGATTATGAAATGGTGTTCATCCCCGATGCAGATCGCGGGACCTTGTGCATCTCATCGCAGGTTGGTTGCACGCTCAACTGCCGTTTCTGCCACACGGGCACGATGCGGCTAGTGCGCAACCTGACACCCGGCGAGATTGTCGGGCAGGTCATGCTGGCCCGCGATGCGCTCGGCGAGTGGCCGAAAGGTAACATGGCGGTCGCTAATGACGACGATGAAGAGGACGACGATGTCGGGCATTACACCGCCGATGGCCGGATGCTCACCAACATCGTACTGATGGGTATGGGCGAGCCGCTCTATAATTTCGACAATGTCCGCGACGCGATGAAGATTGTCATGCACGGCGACGGCCTCGGCCTGTCGCGACGGCGGATTACGCTGTCGACCAGCGGTGTGGTGCCGATGATGGCGCGCGCGGGCGAGGAGATTAACGTCAATCTCGCGGTGTCGTTGCACGCGGTCACCAAGGAAATCCGCGACGAAATCGTCCCGATCAACCGCAAATATGGTATCGACGAGCTGCTGCGCGCCTGCGCCGAATATCCCGGCGTCAGCAACGCGCGGCGGATCACCTTCGAATATGTGATGCTGAAGGACAAGAACGACAGCGACGAAGACGCACGCGAACTGGTCAGCCTGATCCGGCAGTATAAATTACCGGCCAAGGTCAATCTGATCCCCTTCAACCCTTGGCCCGGCGCGCCTTATGAATGCTCGGACACTGAACGCATCAAGCGGTTTTCCAGCATCATTTTTGAAGCCGGTATCAGTGCGCCCATCCGGACACCCCGCGGTCGCGATATCATGGCGGCATGTGGCCAGCTTAAGTCTTCGAGCGAGAAAAAGAGCAGAGCGGAACTTGACCGGCTCGCCGAGGAAAAGCAGGCTGCGCTTGGATAGGCTTGGCAAGGCTTTGTTTTTGTAACAATATCGAAAAAAGGTTCGAAGCAGAGGGCATCGCTTTTACGGAAGGCACTGCATTGGCATTACTCGAACGCATTTTAAGCGGCCGTATCCATAAGGGCTCGTTGACGGTCATCAACCAAAAGGGCGAAGCGCAAGTTTTCGGCACAGCAGCGGCAGGATGGCCCGATGTTACCTTGCGGATTGTATCGGCCAATGCGGAGCGTCGCATTCTGCTCAATCCGCGGCTGGGTCTGGGTGAAGCCTATATGGACGGCGGTGTCACGGTCGATGATGATGACATCATGGGCCTTGTCGAGCTGGTTCGGCGCAACAACCCGTGGGAAAAGGGTGGCGAGATTGGTGACAGAAAACCGCTGAAGAAATTATTCGGCCAAGTCGCTCGTCCGTTTCAGCAGCTCAACTCATTGGCCAATTCAAGAGCGAACGTTGCCCATCATTACGACCTTTCGAACGATTTCTACCGGCTTTGGCTCGATGATGACATGCAATATAGCTGTGCTTATTGGTCCGAAGCAGACGATACGTTGGAGCGGGCGCAACTTGCGAAGAAAGCGCACATCGCTGCGAAACTGTCACTCCAGCCGGGACAGAAGGTGCTCGACATCGGCTGCGGCTGGGGCGGGATGGCTTTGTATCTGAACAAGGTCGCCGGGGTTGAAGTGCTGGGTATCACACTGAGCACCGAGCAACTGAAGCTGGCACGCGAACGGGCAGAAGCCGCTGGGGTTTCCGACAAAGTGAAATTCGAATTGCTAGACTATCGCGTGCTGGCAAAACGCGCGCCGGGCTATTTCGACCGCATCGTCTCGGTCGGTATGTTCGAGCATGTCGGTGTACCGCAGTTCGACACTTTCTTCCGCGCATGTGCCAATTTGCTGAAAGACGACGGCGTCATGCTGCTGCATACCATCGGCCGCTTTGGTAAACCCGGCAGTACCGATGCTTTCACCCGCAAATATATTTTTCCTGGAGGCTATATTCCGGCGCTGTCCGAAACACTGGCCGCCAGCGAAAAGGTCAAATTAATCGCCAGCGATGTTGAAACGCTGCGGCTGCATTATGCGATGACACTGCGCGAATGGTATAAGCGGGTGCAAACTAATCGCGAAGCCATCATCGCCCAATATGACGCGCGATTCTACCGGATGTGGACATTCTACCTGTCGGGGGCAACCGCAGCGTTTGAATCGGGCGGGATGGGCAATTACCAGATCCAGTTCACCCGCAATCGCCGCGCATTGCCGATTACGCGCGATTATATCGGCGATGCGGAGAAGGAACTAATGGCGCGCTAAACGAATATCGCGACCGACTGCATACCCGTCAGCATGGGCTCGCCGTCGCTGTTCCATGCGGTCATATACTGGCTGCTCGCGCCATTACCTGCGTGGTGCGTTTCGCTAGTCAGATACCACCAGCCATCCTTTGTCGCAGGCGCATCAGTCAGCATGTTGATTTGCCAGTTCATGGAGCTGACCATGCCTTTTTCGGTCATCAGCCCCATCGCAGAGGGTGGCAGCGCGTCGCCAATGCAGATGAGCTCAGCGATGTGATCCAGTCCGTCATGCTCGGTAAAGCGATGCCAGCTGGCAAGACGGTTCGTTGCAAGGCCGAGTTCAAGCCTTTTGTCGGGATATTGCATATGCCCAGTGAAGAATTCTGGCGGACCGCTGCGCGCGTTTTCGGCGGTGGGGATCGGTGGAAATTCGGGACGCTCCAAACCTTCATAATCCAGATGGCTATGCCGCCGGTTCATGAAAATGAATGTGCACGACAGCCCGACGCCATCTGCTCCAGCGATTTCAGACTTAACAAACGCGGTGTTCTTGCCGCGGCGCAGGACCTTTGCCGTCACCTCGACATCTCCTGCGAGCGGACCGACAAAGGCAATCTGCGCGGATTGCAGCGGCGGCAGATCATCGCCCGCAAGCTTGGCGGCCTGATACGCGAGCACCGAGCTCAACCCGCCATAGGACGTCCGTCCCTGATGCCAACTGGGCGGAATTGCGATAGCGTGCGTTGCAGCGCCCGGTTCGAACCGGGCAAGGATGGAGGCAAGGTTCATGCCCAAGGCTTAGCGAGCAAAAATGCGCCCCGCAACCCGCTGAAAATGGCGCTTGCCTTCAACCGCAGGGCATGTTCAAGCTTTCCCTTACGTCAACGGGGAGCAACAGGATTTACGGCTGGATCAACACATTATTGGACGATGGCAGGGCGGTCGCGCCAGATACGATGTCGGCGAGCCTGCTGGTCCGTATTGTCCGGGCTGCGGTGGCCGAGGGTGGAGATCGACGCGCGATGCTGAGTGCCGTTGGTATTGACGAAGCGCGCCTGCGTAATCCCCTCAGCCGACTGTCGTCGCAGATCGTCTTGCGCTTTTTCAACATGTTGGAGCAGCATTTTAATGACCCGTCGGTGCATCTGCGGATTGGAGAAAAGGCGTCGATGCAGAATTTCTCCGATCTGGGCTACGCGACGCGGCTGGAGGCCAATTTGGCGTCGGTAATTGAAGCCAATATCCGTATCCAGTTATTGCGCCAGAACATGTTTCGCACCACATTCGATCCCGCTGGCAAGCCGCCTTATCTGACATGGGAGTGTCATCCCGATTATGCCGACGCCTATGCCGCATTTATCGAGTTTTCGGTGGCGACTTATGCCAGGCTGTCACGACAGATACTGGGCGAACCGCCGCTATTGCGTGCGGTACATTTCCGGCACAGGCCGCGTTTTGATGTTGCCAAATATGAAGCCGCTTTTGGCTGCCCGGTGGAATTTTCCATGCCGCAGACGCGCATGGAAATTGCTGCGAGACAGGTGTTCCGGCCATCGCCATTTGCCAACGCAGCGTTATTCGATGCCGCATCGGAGCGGTACCAGCAGCCTGCGAACTGGATGGCCGAAGGCAAGGTACATTTGGCCTACAGCTATTTCTATCTGTCCAACGAAGTCGACAAATCGCCGCCGACACTCGTTCGCATGGCAAAGTCGTTCGGGATGAGCGAACGGACACTGCGGCGGAAACTGGTGGAAGAGGGGCTTCCTTTTCGCGAACTTCTTGACCTTGTTCGGCAGGATTTGTGCGCGTTGTATTTCATGGAAGACAAACGGCCGCTTGGGGAGATTGCTTTGTTGTTGGGCTATAGCGACCTCAGCGCCTTTACCCGGGCGCACAAGCGATGGTTTGGAAAAGCGCCCAGTAAGAGCTGACATCAAGGGGAAATGGTGGGCGTAGCAAGGATTGAACTTGCGACCCCTGCGATGTCAACACAGTGCTCTACCACTGAGCTATACGCCCACGCTGCGGCAGCCTCTAGCTGGGCTTGCCGTATCATTCAAGCCTATTTCAGTTCGCCGAAACTTTCCTTGGCGAACAGTCGCTCCACTTCAAGAACGAGGTCTTTGAGATGGAAGGGTTTGGATAGGATTTTAGCGCTTGGCATAGATTCGCCGGCGCGCAACGCAACACCCGAAAAGCCCGTAATGAACATGACTTCGGTGGCAGGAGAAACCTTGCTGCAATGGCGCGCGAGTTCGATACCGTCCATTTCGGGCATGACAATATCGGTCAACAAGAGGTCGAAATGCTCACCCTCCAGCAACGGTGCGGCTTCGGTCCCCCGGTCGACCGCCACAACTTCATAGCCGGAACGCTCCAGCGCGCGTGCCAGATATTCGCGCATTGCCTGTTCATCTTCGGCTAGCAGTATGCGGGTCATTATGTGTCCTCAATATTCTTTGCGCAGAATTCCTGACTGCGCCGTTGCCTCGCACCATAATTGCAGAGATTTAATTTTTTTGCACCAATTCGCAAAAAACGTGGCAAATATCGGCTCGATTGAAAAGGGAGTCGATGACAAACGCAAGCGATACCGGGTTTTCAGTGTTTGGCACCGATATCTTGTCGCGTCCGGTGCTACTGTCGGTTCCGCACGCAGGGCGTGATTATCCCGATTCGGTGTTCGATGCTCTTCGCTTGCCTAGAGCGGCGTTAGTACGGCTTGAAGACCGCTACGCCGATTTGCTGGCGCGTAAGTCGGTGGCGCTCGGATATCCGGTCGTTATAGCCCATCGGGCCCGCGCTTGGATCGACCTTAATCGTGACGAGAATGATCTGGATGTCGAGATGGTGCGCGGCGCACAGCGCGAATGTTATCCCACCCCGGGCGCAAAACAACGTGGCGGACTTGGCTTGATCCCGCGCCGGCTTTCAGGCGATGGCGATCTGTGGAAGCGCCTGTTCGAGCTTGAAGACGTTGAAGATCGTTTAGCTACTTTCCACCGACCTTATCATGCGACAATCGCGCGGATATTGGAACAAATGCTCCAGAAATTCGGGGTAGCTGTGCTGCTCGATTTACACAGCATGCCACCGCTTCGGCAGCACGCTGCCGCACCTGCACCACAATTTGTCATCGGCGACAGGTTTGGAAAAAGCGCCGCGTCGCAATATGCCGAGCTGTTGATGGAGCGCATTCGTTGCAGTGGTTATCCAGTTGCGCTCAATCACCCTTATTCGGGCGAGTATATCCTAAACCGCCATGCAAAGCCGCGGGCAAATATTCACGCCGTCCAACTGGAGGTGGATCGTTCGCTTTATCTTGGTTCCGATTTGCGAGAACCCGGGGCCGGATTGGCGCGAACGGGCGCCTTGATAACCGATCTTGTCAACGCGTTGACCCATGAAGCATTGGGTTCATCGACGCTGATAGCTGCCGAGTAGCCCGACCAAGAAAAAACCACCCCGAATAAATTCGGGGTGGCCAAGGTTCAGGGAGTGGTGCCGCATAACGGCACCGGCAGGACGGAAAAGGGAGGGGAGATTTCCGTCCTTCAACCAGAATGGGCGTTCGCTGTTGCAAAATCAAGACTCACGCCCAAAATTTTCCGCCGAACGCGGTAAGAGGAATAGTGAACGCGGGGAAATACCGGAAATGCAGCCTTATATTATGGCCACATGCGCTGGATAAAGGGCAGGCGGTCGGCAAACTGATGCTTCAATGCGCCGATGACGTGCAGGAAAATAAGGATCACCAGCGGTTTAGTCAGGATTTCATGGCCTTCATGACCGAAACCAGACAACGCCTTGCTATCGCCAACAGGTAGATCAATGCTGAACAGTCCAAAGAAATCCACCGGTGGAGCGCCAGGACGAGCGGCGACCATCAGCCAGCCGGTGACTGGCACTGCGATAATCAGGAAATAGAAAAGCGCGTGGACTGCTTTGCCTAGGGTCGCCTGCCATCCGGTAATCGCGTCGGGCATCGGCGGTGGTTTGTGTCCTATTCGCCAAAACAATCGGAGAAGCGACAATATCAAGATGGAAATGCCAATGGCCTTATGCGGATCCATATAGGCCGCCTTGGCAGCGCGCGGCAGATCTTCGGACATGCTGGCTAATGTCACATTGCTAACGATCAGAATCGCGATGATCCAGTGCAGTGCAATGGCCGTCTTGCTATATTTCCCCACGCCGTCACTCCCTTAAAAGCATGAAGTGACGGCATGTCGAATGTTAGCGGTTATTATGCCGCCGGCAGTTCCGTCACTTGCGGCA
>JBGSPK010000224.1:0-5064 GCA_041738665.1 Sphingorhabdus sp.
CTGTGACAGGCGATACCTTTGCCACTACCCGCAACGCCGCCATCCCATCCGGCCATTGCTGCAACCCCGGTAAGACATCGCGCCAACCGGGTTTGTCCAACCAGCATCTGCATCCGGTAAGACAATGGCTCGACCCCTGCCTTGTGGGCCAGTTCATCGATGAACCCTTCGACAAAAAAGCAGGTATAGCTATGCGCCATGCTGCGCCATGGTCCGGTCGGCATCGGCATTGCAACGGGAAAATGATCGACGGTGAGGTTGGGAATTGCATAAGGCGGCGTTGCGCCATCGATAGCGAGCAGGTCGAATTCATCACCCGCCGCCAACTGCGCATCATTGGCGCTTTGGCCATCCATCCGGTTTGCAAATTCGCGCATTGTCGACGCCGCAGCGACCCTTACCGCCAGTGCGGCAACCCTGCCCTCTCGGTCGATTGCCGCGGACATTCTGCCCAAGGCCGGGGTTCGCACATGGTCACGGATAAAGTCTTCGGGCCGTGACCAGACAAGTTGTACCGGCCGCTCGACTTCCTTGGCGATGACCGCAATCTGTGCGGCTATCTGACTATCAAAATTGCGGTCGAAGCTGCCCCCTGCCATGACAGGATAGATAACCACATCATTGACATCGACACCAATCGCTTTAGCAGCCGCCACCCGCGCGGCTTGAGGGGCCTGACTGGCGATCCATAACTGCAGGCGGCCATCCCGATAATCCGCAGTTGCCGAACGGGTTTCAATGGGCGCATGCACTGCTGCTGCAACGCTATAATCCGCTTTAAAAACTCTAGTGGCTGCCTCTTTTGCCATAGCGGCGTCTACGTTGCCAACGCGCACCCACCTGGAGCCTGGTCCCTTTGCGATCGCGTCCGACAATCTCTGCGCAATCTGCCCGCTGTCGGCCAACTTGCCTTTCGTGGTGAAAACCGGTGCCATTGCATCCAGCGCCTTGTTCGCCGCCCACCAATTGGTAGCAACCGCCGCAACCCAATTGTCTGTTTTTACAACAGTGACGACACCTTTGATTTTTGAAGCAGCCTTGCTGTTCAGCGATTTAAGGCTGGTATCGCCGATAGGGCCGCTGCGAATCGACGCATACAACATGTCGGGCAACCGGATGTCGCCTGCAAAACTTGCGCTGCCATCGACCTTGGACGACAGATCCAGCCGTGGCGCGTCGCGGCCCGATAAATGGTTGCGCGCTGACGGGTTGAGCGGGACCGGCGATGGTGGCTCAATCGCCGCTGCATCGACGACCAAATCGGCAAATGCAATGCGCTTCTTGCCATAAGTTACGAAACCTTTGTCGGTTTGGCACTGTTCCCAACCGATGTCCCATCGCGCCGCCGCGGCCTGACACAGGAGCACACGGGCAATGGCACCCGCTTCGCGACAAGGCATTTCAAATTGCCTGATTGAGGAGGACCCGCCAGTGATCACAAACATGTTCCGCGCCGCCAGTTCGTTCACCGCGCTTCCCACGGGACCGCCTCGCGCTGCATCACCCATATCCTCTGGCAAAAACGCGGATGACCACTCGCGGGCAAGCAAACTGTTGGCGAAAACCGGGTTGGGCGGCACCGGCTGTACAGCAACCGACCGCCAGTCGGCGCCCAGTTCGCCAGCAATAATTTGCGCCAGTGCAGTATATACGCCCTGCCCCGATTCGCTCTGCGGAATGGCTATTACCACTTTGCCGTCTTCGGCTATTTTCAGCCATGAGCCGAATAGATGCTCGCCCGGCGCGGCCCGCAAATTTGGATGATATTGGCGCGGCCATAGCCCCCATGCTATAAGCAAACCAACGCCAACGCCGCCGCCGACAAGCAACTTTCGGCGGTTGAACCCGCTTTTCCCCCCCGCATGTTCGTTCATGTAGGATTGGCCTTTGGGCTGTCGATCCAGTCGGAAACATGCTTCGCGATGGCAGCATAGGCCGCGCTTATCGGGCCTTCGCCCAGCGCTGGCGGCTCGCCTGCATCGCTCGCAAGCCGGATGCTGATATCCAGCGGGATTCGGCCTAGAAAGGGTATGCCTAGCTCAGCCGCAGCAGCTTCGGCCCCACCCGAACCAAAGGGATCGCTCATCTCGCCGCAATGCGGACAAAGATACCCTGCCATATTTTCGACCAGGCCGATGATCGGCACCTTTGCAGTCTCGAAAAAGCTGATAGCGCGCGCAGCGTCGATCAGGGCCAAATCCTGTGGAGTAGAGATGATGACCGCACCCAGTGGTTTGTGCTTCTGAATCATCGATAGCTGGATATCGCCCGTGCCCGGCGGCAAATCGACGATTATATCGCGCGCATTGCCCCATTGCGCATCGACCAGCTGCGACAGCGCATTGCCGGCCATCGGCCCCCGCCACGCAATTGCCTGACCCGGGTTGGCCAGCTGCCCCATCGACAGAAAGGGGACACCGCCCGCGCCTTTGACAGGGATGAGCATTTTGCCGTCCGCTTCAGGCTTTTTTCCTTCCGCTCCCATCAGCCTGGGCTGCGATGGCCCGTAAATATCGGCGTCGACGAGTCCGACAGCGCGGCCGCCGCGAGCCATTGCAACGGCCAGATTGGTGGACAGGGTGGATTTTCCAACCCCACCCTTGCCGCTCGCCACCGCTATAAGACGCGGTACGATGCGCTCGGCGGTCATCATCACCCGAACTGACTGCGCCCCCACTTTTCCCAAGGCAGACCGTATATCGACCTCAATCTCGTCGCGTTGCGGCGCTGTCATTCCAGAAACGTCTAGCATCAAGGACACTGCGCCATCGACGGCCTTGACGCCACTTACCCGGCCTTGTGCAACTGCGAAAATTGCTTCTGAAAATGCATCTAAATCGGACATCATCTGGCGAATAGAATCAGATTTGCGGGATTGACACTGTTTTTCTGAAAAAGCGTTCCTATAAAGGTTCCATGAGCAAAAAAATTGACGAACAGGGCGCTTTGATTTCGATGGTTGACGGGAAAGGGCCGTGGGATTCCGCTGCTTCCAACGACGGACCAAAAGCTGGCAAACCCAAAGCATCGGTTAGCGACAGTGGCAATGGCTCAAAGCCGGAGCCCTCTAATCCTTGGGAACCTAATCCCGGTACCGCTCCGCAACAGGCGCGCAAACGCGGGCCTTCGCTAGAGGACCTGCTGCGCCGAACCGGTGGAGGCCAGGGCGGCGGATTTGGGGGAATGCCCAAGCGCGCCGACGGCAAAAGCTGGTGGCCGATCATTATTGGCGGGCTGGTTGCGATCTGGCTGTTAGGAACGAGCTTCCACCGTCTCGGGCCGGAGCAAGAAGGTGTTGTCACACAATTGGGCAAATATTCTCGGACCGTGGGGCCGGGTATTCAGTTTACGCTGCCTGCGCCCTTCGAGAATATACAGAAAGTCGATACCAAACAGATCCAGACGACCGCTGTCGGCTCCGCAAAGGCGAGCAGCGAAAATCTGGTTCTGACCAAGGACCAAAGCATTATCGACATGGCTTACGACGTGCGTTGGTCGATTAAGGATCCGGAACTGTATCTGTTCCAGTTGGACAACGCCGATGGCACCGTCAAGGAAGTCGCCGAAAGCGCGATGCGGGCGGCCGTTGCCAATTTCGACCTAACCCAGGCAATCGGCCCGGGCCGCGGCGCGATCGAACTTGAGGTCCGTCGCCGGATGCAGCAGGTGCTTGATGAATATCGGGCAGGCGTCCTGGTACAGAGTATCTCGATCCGCCAATCCGATCCGCCTGCGGAGGTCAATGACGCTTTCCGCGAGGTCAACGCCGCACAGCAGCGCCGTGAAAGCTATATGAACGATGCCCGCGCTTATGCGAGCCGCGTGACTGAACTCGCTATCGGTGAAACCGCCGAATTCGACAAAATCTATGTGCAATATAAAGAGGCGCCCGAAGTTACAAAAAGGCGGCTATATTATGAAACCATGGAACAGGTGCTTGGCAAAGTTGACAAGACGATCGTCGAAACCGGCGGTGTGACGCCCTATTTGCCCATACCGGAATTCAAAAGCCGCCCGGCACCAAAAGATGAACCCGTCACCGTGACAGGGAAAAAGTGATGACCCAGACATTTTTTCGTAACCCGATCTATCTCGGCCTCGCGGCATTTGGAGCGCTCATTTTGTTGAGTTCGTCAGTAAGCGTGGTGCCCGAAACGCAGCAGGCGATTATAAGCAGCTTCGGTAAGGTCGACCGCGTGGTGAACAAATATCGCCCCAATGAACAATTCGGCGAAACCCGCGCTGGACTGACTTTCCGCATACCGTTTGTTGAACAAATCCATGTAATCGACAAGCGAGTCCTGAGCGTACAAATGGAACAGCAGGAGGTCCTGTCTACCGACCAGCTGCGCCTTCAAGTAGATGCGTTCGCCAGATTCCGCGTGACCCGGCCCGATGTCATGTATCGCACGATCCGGACGGAGGACCGCTTGCGTGATCAGCTTCGGACTATCCTCGGCTCTTCGTTGCGGAACGAACTTGGAAAACGGACTTTTGTATCCCTGCTCAGCGCCGAGCGCGGTCAAGTGATGGATAATATTCAGACCGCCCTCAACCGCGAGGCCAGTAAATATGGCGCGGAAGTAATCGACGTCCGTATCAAACGTGCCGACCTTCCTGCGGCAACCTTGCAGTCGGCTTATAACCGGATGCGAAGTGCCCGGAATCAGGAGGCCATCGCAATCGACGCAGAAGGCCAGAAGGAGGCGCAAATTATTCGCGCTGACGCAGAGGCTGAGGCAGCACGCATCTATGCGATAAGCTATGGCAAGGACCCCGACTTTTACGATTTCTACCGGGCGATGCAGAGCTATCGTCAAACCTTCCAGAATGGCGAGGGGGCGAGTAACATCATATTGTCACCGCAAAATGCCTATCTGGAAAAATTCCGTAACGGTCGTTAGTCGAACAACGAATGATGTTGGACGGTCGATCCGTTTCCCATTCAATTGGCGTTAAGCAACCGCGCGCCATCGAATGACCGAGTTTCGGGGTTTTGCCCCATTTGATTGAAGAGGAATGAAATCCGTGCGTTACGCTTATGCAGTTACCACCGCTCTTTTG
>JBGSPK010000257.1:0-2270 GCA_041738665.1 Sphingorhabdus sp.
GCTGATGGAAACATGGAGCCACGCGCAGGCGATTTACGATGTGCTGGGCGTAGAGCGCGTCGATGCCGACCGCATCGGCAACATCGTGCGGTTGGGCGTCAACACTTATGGCTTCACATGGAAAAACCGGCGGATGGAGCCCCCGGGCGCGATGCCGCAATTGCAGCTCACCGCACCGTCAGGCGCGCTCTGGGAATATGGCGAACCATCGGACAGCGGCGTCATCAGTGGCAGCGCGACCGAGTTCTGTCAGGTCGTCACTCAGTGCCGCAGCATCGCCGACACGTCACTTGATGTATCCGGCGAAGTCGCGCATCAATGGATGGCGGTCGCGCAATGCTTTGCTGGCCCGCCACAGGATCCGCCAGCAATGGGCACAAGATATCGCAGGGGAGTTTGAATATGATGAAACTGGCATTTGTCGCTTTGGCCGCATTGGCACTGGCAACCTCTCCGCTGTCCGCGCAGACCGCAGATCAAGTCACCGTCATTCATGCAGGGCAGTTGCTCGATAAACCCGGCCAAGCCCCGCGCGGGCAGTCGACCATAGTCATTCGTAACGGCAAAATTGCCGAGGTTTTGAACGGCCACCAGCCCGGCCCAGCAGGCGCAACGCTGATCGACCTTAAAGACAAATTCGTCCTCCCCGGCCTGATCGACAGCCATGTCCATCTCGACAGCGACGCGGGCGGCAATGCGGGCCTAATCGAAGCGGTGACCGATAGCCCAGCACGCGCAGCATACCGCGCTGCAGGCAACGCGAAGAAAACGCTGATGGCGGGCTTCACCACCGTGCGTAATCTCGGCGATGGCAGCGGCGCTACGCTCGCGCTGCGCGATGCAGTTGCGGCGGGCGAGTTGCCGGGGCCACGCATCATCGACGCGGGCAAGTCGATCTCCACCACCAGCGGCCATATGGATGGCACGCTGTCGCTATCAGAAGACCTGCACGCCAGCATCGGTCAGGAAAATCTATGCGACGGCGTTGAGAGCTGCCGCCAGGCCGTGCGCAAGCAAATCCGGCGCGGTGTCGATGTCATCAAGATCGCCACGACCGGCGGCGTCAACAGCCGCATTGGCGCAGGGCTGGGGCGACAGTTGTTCGATGACGAGGTCAAGGCGCTGGTCGATACCGCCCACCTCTACGGCAAGAAAATGGCTGTTCATGCGCACGGCGAGGACGGCATCAATGCAGCGCTGGCGGCGGGCGCCGATTCCATCGAACATGGCACGATGCTCGATGATGCCAGCATCAAATTGTTCAAATCGTCGGGCGCTTATTATGTCCCGACCTTGTCAACCGTGAACGGCTATATTGAGAGACTGGCGAAAGACCCGAACGCCTATCCGCCAGACGTGCTGGCCAAGGTCCAATGGCGCATCGGCGTCACCGGCAAAAGCCTCGCCAAGGCCTATCCCGCAGGCGTAAAGATCGCCTTCGGCACCGACGCCGGTGTTTCAAAGCATGGCAAAAATGCCGATGAATTCGAGCTAATGGTAAAACACGGAATGCCCGCCAGTGCCGCGATTCAGGCGGCAACGATGAACGCAGCGACGTTGCTTGGGGTGGACAAGGAAGTCGGCTCGCTGGAGCCCGGCAAGGCGGGGGATTTAATTGCGGTGGTCGGTGACCCGACGGCGGACGTGACTGTGCTGAAGGCGGTGAAGTTCGTTATGAAAGACGGGCGGGTGTTCAAGGCGGAATAGCCGTTGCGTCAGTCGGCTTCATTCAGGAAAATCCGGCGCTGGGCATCCGCGCTTTTGCTCATCAGCACGGCCAGCGTTTCTGCGCTGTAAGCGGTTTCACCTGCCAGCCATAGGCGCATAAAACCGAAAAGCAGGTCGGCAACATGGATTGCCGATTTCTCGTCCATTTTGCAGTCGCGTTCGCTTATCATGGCGGCTAGATTTCGGTTAATCCTATGCCGTAGCGGGCCGGTTATGAGGTCCAGTGCATCTTGCCGCCGAGACCGGAAATGTTCCAACATCGCTACCAGCGCTTCCGATTCTCCATTCCCCGCGCCAATATCAGCCAGCGCCTTCAAAGGTATCTTGATGGCCTCAAGCAACAGATCATCCCGCCCGCCGAAGTGATCGTAGAGCGTCGAACGGGCGACCTGAGCCTTTTTGATGACATCTCCCAATGCGGGCCGCCCCTGCGTCCGCTCTAGAATGAGATGGTTAAAGGCTTCGAGCAATCTGGATTTCGGCTCGGAAGAACGTGTCATCGATGACTCCATGCCAGACATTTGCGATCATTTGTCGGTTGG
>JBGSPK010000294.1:0-2191 GCA_041738665.1 Sphingorhabdus sp.
GCGGGCAATGACCGCCCCGGTGACAGAGCCGCATGCCATGATGGAACGCCTGCGCGCGTCTTTTTAGGCGTCGAACTGAAGGCTGGCGAGGCGGCCGTATAATCCGCCAGCAGCGCTCAGGTCCGCATGATTGCCTTCTTCGACGATCCTGCCTTGGTCCATTACAATGATGCGGTCTGCCGAGCGGACCGTTGCCAGTCGGTGGGCGATTACGATTGTCGTGCGGTCTTTCATAAGATGGTCGAGAGCATCCTGAACTAGCTTTTCGCTCTCGGCATCCAGCGCACTGGTTGCCTCGTCGAGCAGTAGGATAGGCGCTTCGCGAAGCACCGCGCGGGCGATGGCTATCCGCTGGCGCTGCCCGCCCGACAGCCGCGCGCCGCCTTCACCGAGATAGGTATCGAGGCCCTGCGGCAATTCACGCAGGAAATTCGCGGCATTGGCCTGCTCTGCCGCATGCCAGATCGCGTCATCATCTGCGAGCCAGTTGCCATAACGCAAATTGTCACGCGCAGACGAGGCAAATAGAACGGTGTCCTGTGGTACATAGGCCATCCGCAAACGGATTTCCGCCGGATCGGCGCTGGTCAGCGCGACACCGTCGATGCGGATAGCGCCCGTTTCAGGATCATAGAAACGCTGGGCCAGCTGGAACAATGTCGATTTACCCGCACCCGACGGTCCGACAACAGCTACGGTTTCACCGGGACTGACCTTTAGGCTGAAATTTTCCAGCGCGGACACTTCAGGCCGGGTTGGATAGCGAAATCCGACATTCTGGAACTCAAGCTGGCCGCGGGGTGGAACAGGCAGGGCTACGGGCTTTGCTGGTGGCGCAATGTCAGGCTCAGCAGCGAGCAATTCTGCCAGCCGCCCTGACGCACCTGCACCACGCACAAGATCGCCATAGACTTCGGTAAGCGCTCCAAAGGCGCCAGCGACCAATCCGCCGGTCAGGACGAACGCCGCAATTGTGCCACCGGTTAAGCGGCCCTCGATAACGTCGATTGCGCCTTTCCACATCAGAAGCGTGATCGCGCTGAAGATGAGCGCCATGACTATAGCCGTCATGAATGCCCGAAGGCGGATGCGTTTCTTCGCTGTGCTGAAGGTGGATTCGACACTGCCGCTGAAGCGTTCGCCCTCGCGGCCTTCCTGCCCGAATGCCTGAACGATACGCATTGCACCGAGCGTTTCGGATATCATAGCGCCAACGTCGGCGATGCGGTCCTGACTGGCGCGTGAAGCTGACTGAAGCTTGCGTCCGATAAACACGATGGGAACGACGATGACTGGAATCGCCACCAGCAACCCAATCGCCAATTGCGGCGCGAGGGTGAACAGATAGACCGTGCCGCCAATGCCCATCACGATATTGCGTAAAGCCACCGAAACGGTGGTGCCGACGACCTGTTCGATAACCGCAGTATCGCTAGTCATTCGGCTGGCGATTTCGGCTGGTCTGTTATGTTCGAAAAAGGCCGGGCTCTGACGCAGAAGGTTGCGACTGACCGACAGACGGATGTCGGCGACCGTCCGTTCACCTAACCATGAAACAAAATAGAACCGGAACGCGGTAGCCACTGCCATCACCGCAACGATCAGCAGCAGATATTCAAACCAGCGTGCAATATCGGCGGGATCGCCTCCGGCGGCAAAACCGCGGTCGATAACCAGCCGAAATCCTGCAGGGATCGCGAGCGTTGCCAAAGCGGCCACGGTCAGCGCCAGCAGCGCAAACAATATCTGGCGGGGATAGGCCGATGTATGCTGCCACACCATTCGCAGATTGCCGAGCTTCTTGTCATTTTCCGGTGGAGACGCCGCCGCCTTGTCATCCTGGACGGGCACGCGGCTCATGTTTTGCAAATCTGCAGATATGTCATTCATGCCGTTCGCCTAGCAGTGCGTAGCGATGCTCACAATTAAAGACAGGCAAACGTTTTAACTTTTTTATGGTGCAATGCACAATAGCGGCTTATGTATCGTGGCGAACAAGTCTCCGGCATTGGCTGGGTGAGATGAATCTAGGAACGCACTTATGCTTTACACCGGTTATGATATTCAACGCAGCATGCTCGCAGGCGCGGGCTGGATTGCGCAGAAGCAGGCTGATTGGCTTAATAACTTCACCAATGGTCCGTTCAATTATGGCGGCCTTGCTCCGGTGGCTGCATCCGCGCTTGATGTG
>JBGSPK010000312.1:0-14694 GCA_041738665.1 Sphingorhabdus sp.
CCTCTCGATTATCTCTTAACTGCACGCTTAAATATGCTAGCAGTCGATGCAAGGATAAAGGAGAGCATCGATGGCAGCGTGGCCGAAACTGAAATGGGACAAGGAACCAACCGGGCCATTGAAGGGGATTAAGGTGGTCGACATGGCGACCGTCGTGCTTGGCCCTTATGCGACCGTTCAGCTCGCCGACCTTGGCGCTGAAGTCATCAAGATCGAGAATAGCGAAGGCAATACGCCCGGCGACCTGATGCGCCATGCAGGCGATTCGCCGACCAAGCAGCACGGCCCGATCTTCGCCGCACTCAACCGCAATAAAAAGGCGATCAACCTCAATATCAAAAAGCCCGAGGACAAGGCCGTATTGGAGGCTTTGCTCGAACAAGCCGATGTCTTCATCCACAATGTCCGGATGGCGGGGATGGAGCGGCTGGGATTTGGTTATGAGCAGGTCAAGGCGATCAATCCCGACATCGTTTATGTTCACTGCGCTGGCTTTGGTGCGGGCGGTGCTTATGGTGAGCGGCAGGCTTATGACGATTTGATTCAGGCGGCATCGGGCTTTGCCGCGCTGTCTGAACAGCGCGATGGCGGGCGGCCGACATATGCGCCGAGCCTTGTGGCAGACAAGGTAAGCGGGTTGTTCGCAGCGAACGCGACGATGGCCGCATTGCTGGCGCGCGCGGGCGGACAAGGCGGACAGTTTGTCCAGGTGCCGATGTTCGAATGCTTCACCTGGTTCCATATGGTCGAAAATCTGTGGGGTGAGACCTTTATTCCCGGCAATGGCCGGATGGGTTATACGCGTTCGGTCAATCCGCGGCGGCGGCCTTATCCGACCAAGGACAGCTTCATCGCCATTGTGCCTTATAACGACCGGCAATGGGCGAAGTTTTTCGAACTTGGCGGGCGGCCAAACGTGTTCGACGACCCGCGCTTTTCGACATATCAGGAACGCACCAAACATACCGGCGAACTCTACGCGCTGATCGAGGAAGTAACTGCGGAGCGGACCACGGCGGAGTGGCTTGACCTGCTCGCCGAGCATGACATTCCGGCGATGAAATATAACCGCATGGCCGATGTGCTGGTCGATCCCCATCTCGCCGATGTCGGCTTTTTCGAGGAGCATGAAAGCCCCGAGCTTGGCAAATATCGTTCCATGAAGCATCCGGTGCGTTATGCCGGAACGCCGGTAACGAATTACGCGCACCCGCCGATGCTCGATGCCGATGGGGATGAGATTAAGGCTGCGCTGGGTTTTAAACCAGCAACCCCCGCATGATCAGGTCGATCGTGTGCTCGCGGTAGCCATCGCGCATGTTTTCGTTGAAATCGTCCTGATTATAGCAATGCCGCAGCACCAGCCGCGATGAATAGAACCGGTCGGCCGCGCCAGTCACGGTGAAGTAGAAAAACTGCGGATCGACCTTGCGGAATTTGCCCGCCTTCACGCCTTCGCTGATCAGGTCGTCATAGGCCTTCGCGATGGGCCGCAAGTAAAGCTCGGCAATCCGCGCAGCCTCGGCGGGGGCGCTATCGCGGACTGTGCGCATCAGCAGGCGGTTGAGATAGGGAAAGGCATAATAGGTATCGATGGCCTTGCCGATATGCAGTTGCAATTTTTCCTGCGGCGGCATGTCCTTGGCGACCAGCGCCTCAAGACCGTGGACGATGTTGCCCATATCGCGGTCGAGTAACGCCAGCATCAGCCCGTTCTTGTTGCCGAAATAATATTTTACCAAGGCGCTGTTGAGACCCGCGCGCAGCGACAATTCGCTCAGGCTTAAGTCGATAGTATCGCCCTCGCGCATTATCTGGCTCGCGGCCTCGATCAATTGATCTCGCGCGTTCGCGTTCTCCGGTGCGTCGCCTACAAGCTTTGGTCCAGTCGTTGCCATAATGCTCCCCATTTCCCTAACGTCACTTATAAGCAGGTTCGTCCCACCAAGGGAAGAAGTCAGGCAAATCTGTGGATACTTTGTCAGGATACACCGGGGCGCGCTTCTCGAGGAAGCTCGAAATCCCTTCCTTCGCATCGCCCGAGCGCGAGCGGCGATAGATGGCGCGGCTATCGATTTGGTGCGCGGCCATTGGATGGTCAGCTAATGGCAAGCGCCAGAGCATCGCGCGGGTGAGCGCGATGGAAACAGGCGCCGTGTTGTCGGCGATCTCTCTTGCAAGCGCTTGGGCTGCCAGGAGTAAATCCGCCGGTGCATGAACCGAGCGGACAAGCCCGCCCTTCAACGCTTCTGCTGCATCGAACACGCGTCCGGTCATGCACCATTCGAGCGCCTGTTGCATGCCAACGAGGCGCGGCAAGAACCAGCTTGACGCCGCCTCAGGCACGATCCCTCGCCGCGCAAAGACGAATCCAAAACGAGCAGTTTCGCTGGCGAGGCGGAAGTCCATCGGGAGTTGCATGGTGGCACCAATGCCCACACCAGCGCCATTAATCGCGCCGATCACCGGTTTCTGGCATTGGAAAATTCGCAATGTCAGCCGACCACCCGAATCGCGCACACGCTCGTCGGACAGGCTTTCGACCGCCGAACCGCTGGCAAAAACCTCACCGCCGCCTTCGGGTGTCAGGTCAGCACCCGCACAAAAAGCACGTTCACCCGATCCGGTCACGATAACTGCGCGAACAGCATCATCGGCATCCACCAGATCAAACGCCGCACACATCTCTCGCATCATCACATTGGTGAAGGCATTCATCTTCTCGGGACGATGCAGCGTGATGGTCGCGATGCCGTCGGCGACATCATATAGGATCTGGGTGAAGTCCGTCATAACCTCAACGCGGTGCCATGCGGATGGCACCGTCCACCCGCACATCCTCGCCGTTGAAATAGCCACATTCGATCATCGTCAAAGCGACCATCGCATATTCTTCCGGATTGCCGAGTCGCTTGGGGAAGGGCACCGACGCAGCGAGTGCTTCCTTCACCTGCGGCGGCGCGCCGTTCATAAGCGGCGTGTTGAAAATGCCCGGCAGTATGGTGTTGACGCGGATGCCCTGGCTCATCAGGTCGCGGGCGATGGGCAAGGTCATGCCGACAACGCCGCCCTTTGATGCGGAGTAAGCGGCCTGACCCATCTGGCCATCTTCTGCGGCGACCGACGCGGTATTGACCATCGCGCCGCGTTCGCCGTCTTCCATCGGCTCCAACGTCAGCATCCCTGCCGCCGATTTGGCGATGCAACGGAATGTGCCGACGAGGTTGATCTGGATAATGCGGTTGAAGGCATCCAATGGAAAATGTTTGATCGAGCCGTCTTCCTTCGAGCGACTGGCGGTCTTGATTGCATTGCCGGTCCCGGCGCAGTTGACCAAGATTCGCTCCTGACCGTGCGCGGCGCGTGCTTTGGCAAAGCCGGCGTCGACGCTGTCGTCGTCGGTGACATTGACTTCGCAGAATATGCCGCCGATTTCAGCCGCAACGGCTTCGCCTTTTTCGGCCTGCAGGTCGAAAAGGGCGACCTTCACACCCTTTGCAGCGAGCGCCCGAGCGGTTGCTTCGCCAAGGCCCGATGCGCCTCCGGTGACAACGGCTGCGATAGTGGAATCCAGTTTCATGTCTTGTCCTTCGTATTGGAATTGGGGGCGTTCAAACGCGCTCGATAATCGTCACATTGGCCTGACCGCCGCCTTCGCACATCGTCTGCAGCCCGTATTTTCCGCCGCGCGCTTCGAGCGCGTTGAGCAATGTCGCCATCAACTTGGTGCCCGATGCGCCGAGCGGATGCCCGAGCGCAATCGCACCGCCGTGGACGTTGATCTTCGACCGGTCGCCGCCGACATGCTTAAGCCAAGCGAGTGGCACCGGCGCGAAGGCTTCGTTGACCTCGTACAGGTCGATGTCGTCAATTTTCATGCCCGAACGCTGGAATGCCCGGTCGGTGGCGAAGAGGGGTTCTTCAAGCATTATGACGGGGTCGCCAGCCGTCACCGTCAGGTTCACAATTCGTGCGCGGGGGGTGAGGCCATGTTCCTTGAGCGCCTTTTCCGAAACAATCAGAACCGCCGAAGAACCATCGCAAATCTGGCTAGCGTTAGCGGCGGTAATCGAACCACCTTCCTGTAGTAACTTGACGCCGGACAGGCTTTCAAAGGTCGCGTCATAGCGGATGCCTTCGTCGCTGTTGTGGATGATATTGCCTTCGGGGGTTTCGACTTCGACGCCAACGATTTCATTGGCAAACAAACCAGCTTGCGTCGCGGCGATTGCTTTCTGGTGCGATTCAAGCGCGAACTGGTCGAGGTCTTCGCGCGAAAAGCCATGTTTCTTGACCAGCATTTCAGCGCCCATGAACTGGCTGAACATGATGCCGGGATAGGCCTCCTCCAGACGCGGGCTTTTGTAGGTGCCGAGGCCCTCTTTCTTGAACAGCATTGAGGTCGAGCCCATCGGCACGCGAGTCATGCTTTCGATACCGGCGGCCAGCACGATGTCCTGCGTGCCTGACATAACGCCTTGCGCGGCAAACATCATTGACTGCTGCGATGAACCACATTGGCGGTCGATGCTGACCGAAGGGATCGAGTTGGGGAGTTTCGAGGCGAGCACGATATTGCGCCCGACATCGCCCGCCTGCTCGCCGCCCATCATGACGCAGCCCATGATCACGTCTTCAATCGCTGCCGGATCGAAATCATTGCGGTCTGCAATAGCGTCGAGCACGGCAGCGCCCAGATCGACAGGATGAACCCCCGCCAGCTTACCGCCACGACGGCCCCCTGCGGTGCGAACCGCGTCAACTATATAGGCGTCTGCCATTTTCACTCTCCTGATTGTCGAAATTTAATCGTACGATTAAACTTTGAGTATGGAGAGTCAAGGGAGTTATCCTCCCCATCGCTAGTCGATGGGGAGGATTGATGTTTAAGCCGCTTCGCGCGCTATCGTGATAACCTGCGGATAGGTGAATTCGAGCAAGCCCTCTTCACCCAACTCGGCGCCAAAGCCCGACTGCTTATGTCCGGCGAACGGCGCGTTCGGCGCGAGGTGCATCGACTCATTGATCCACACCGTACCGGTTTCAAGCTGCTCGGCAACTGCAACTGCAGCCTCGGGATTGCTTGTCCAGATCGAACCCGCGAGGCCATAATCTGACGCATTGGCGCGGCTAATAACTTCATCGACGGTCGAGAATTTCATCAGCGGCATGACCGGCCCGAATTGCTCTTCAGCCACAATCCGCGCATCTTCGGGCGGGTTGTCGAGGACGGTTACGGGCACGAAATAGCCCGGAATCGACGGGTCATGGTCGCCCCCGACTAGGAACTTATAGCCCTTGTCCTTGGCATCGGCGATCAGTTCAAGCACGCGGTTATATTGCTGCTTGTTCTGGATCGGGCCAATCGCGGTGCCTTGCTCGGCGCCATCGCCGACCTTTACTGCACTCGCATAAGCGGCAATCGCGGCGGACAGTTCGTCGTAGATATCTTCATGAATGTAAATGCGTTTTGCCGCGATGCAGACTTGGCCTGCATTGTAGAAGCTTGCCCAGAACAGCTTTTCGGCAACCTTGGCGACGTCGGCATCGGGCAACACAATCGCGGCGTCATTACCGCCCAGTTCAAGCGTGATGCGTTTCAGATCCTTCGACGCCGATTCCATCACGCGCTTGCCGGTCGCGGTCGATCCGGTGAAAGTAATCTTGTCGATATCCGGGTGCGACGTCAGCATTGGTCCCAAGGCGTCGCCACCGGTAATGACGTTGAGCACGCCCGGCGGGAACACGCCCGCAATAAGTTCGGCCATGCGCAGAGTCGCGAGCGGGGTAAACGGCGAAGGTTTGAGCACCATCGTGCAACCCGATAGCAACGCAGGCACAATCTTCTGCACTGCCATCAATACCGGGAAGTTCCACGGCACGATGCCGCCGACGACGCCAACAGGAACGCGGCGCGTGCGGCTGAGGCGTTTGTCGCTGTCCTCGCTGATTGTCTCTTCCAAACTGAGCGTGGAAAGCGCGCGGCTCATGCCGACGCAGCCTGCAATTTCGCTGCCGGCCTGCATATGCGGCTTGCCCTGTTCGGAGGTCAGCAAACGCATCAATTCATCGCTGTTCGCCTTGATCGTATCAGCCATCGCGGCAAAACAGGCGCGGCGTTCTTCGACGCTGGTTTTCTTCCATTTCGGGAATGCAGCGCGCGCGGCGGCTACCGCTTTGTCGAGTTCGGCCTGCCCGCAATCGGGGACCTGGCCGATAACCTGCTCGGTCGCAGGATTGATGACGTCGATCCATGTGTCGCCTGCGACCAGTTCGCCATTGATCAAATTCTTATATTGCGTCGTCATCCTATATCTCCTTGTGAGTCTTTGCACGCTTATAGCCTAGGCCCAATTTAAACTAAGCTTTGTCTTTCGCCCAATATTCATCGCGAAGCAGGCGTTTGTAGAGCTTGCCGGTGTCATGGCGCGGTAACTCGTCGCGAAAGTCGATGCGACGCGGGATTTTGATGCCCGACAGTTTTTCGCGCGCATAAGCTGTGAGTTCATCGCGCAATGCCTCGCCCGCATCAGCCATATCGAGCGGTTGCACCACAGCGATAACTTCCTCACCCATCTCGTCATGCGGGCCGCCGATGACCGCGACATCGCGGACCTTGGGGTGCGTGACCAGATGGTTCTCGATTTCCTGGGGGTAAATGTTCACCCCTCCCGAAATGATCATAAAGCTCTTGCGGTCGGTGAGGTAGAGATAGCCTTCCTCATCCAGCCGACCGACATCGCCGAGCGTTGTCCAGCCATGCTTGTTGGTTGCGCTTTTGGTCTTCTCGGGGTCGTTATGGTAGCTGAAACTAGCGGCGCTTTCGAAGAACACCGTGCCTTCCTGCCCAACCGGCACATCGTCGCCATTTTCGTCGCAGATGTGCATGACGGCGTTAAGCGGGCGCCCGACCGAGCCCTTGTGCGTCAGCCATTCTTCGCTCGAAATGAACGTAATCCCTTGCCCTTCTGTCCCGGCATAATATTCGCGCAAAACCGGTCCCCACCATGCGATCATCGCTTCCTTGATTGGTATCGGACAAGGGGCGGCAGCGTGGACGGCGGTTTCGAGACTTGAGACGTCATATTTGTTGCGGACATCTTCAGGCAGTTTCAGCATCCGCGCGAAATGGGTCGGCACCCACTGGCTGGCGTTAATCTTGTATTTCTCGATTGCCGCCAACGCGGCTTCGGGATCGAACTTTTCCATCACGACCACGGTGCCGCCGAGACGATGCACGGCAATGCACCAGCGCAGTGGCGCGGCGTGATACAATGGCGCTGGCGACAAATAGATGCTGTCGCCGGAGAATTTGAACGCCATCATCGCGAGGCCCGATAGTGCATTGGTCCCGGCAATATCGGGGTCTTCGGGCAGCGGAAATCGCACGCCCTTTGGTTGCCCTGTTGTGCCGGAGCTATAGAGCATGTCCGTACCGGCGCGCTCGTCTACGATCGGGGTGGTCGGCATTTGCGCGACTGCGGCTTCGTACGATTCCCATCCGGCATGTTCGCCGCCCAACAGGTAGCGTTTCACTGGACTTTGCAGTTGGTCGAGCGTCGCGCCGAGATAGGGAGAGGCAAACAATGCCTTCGACCCGCTGTCGTTCAGGATATAATCCATCTCGCTCGGCGTCAGGCGGCAACTGATCGCAACGTAAATCAGCCCTGCACGCTGCGCGCCCCAGACGAGGTCGAAAAACTCGGCGCGGTTTTCGAGACAAAAGGCAACGGTGTCGCCGTGTTGCAACCCCAAAGAGCGAAATAGATGTGCGCATTGGTTCGAGCGCTCGTCGAGTTGGCGATAGGTAACGGTCTCGCCCGAACCCGCCATGATGACGGCGGGCTTGTCGGGGTTGGCGGCGGCGTGGATGACGGGGTGGCCCATTATTCGCCCAGCCAGTTCGGTTTGCGTTTCTCGGCAAAGGCCATCGCGCCTTCGCGGCTGTCTCTCGAGGTGAAGACCGGTGCACAGATTTCGTTCTGCTTCTTCCACATTTCAGCCGAGTTCCAGTCGGGGCGCTCGTTGATGACGCGCTTGGTGGCAATCAGGGCGAGCGGACCGTTTGCCGCGACCTTTGCCGCAAGTTCGAGCGCGGCTTCAATGGCCGCGCCGTCGGTCACGCGGTTCACAAAGCCGATTTCATAGGCGCGCTGGGCTGAGATAAAGTCCCCGGTCAGCGCCAGTTCCATTGCCATCCGTTTGCCGATGATCGACGGTAAAGTGAGCAACCCGCCCGCCGCCGCAACAAGTGACCGCTTGACTTCGGGAATGCCGAACTGCGCCTTGTCGTTGGCCACCAACAGGTCACACGCAATCGCGATTTCCATCCCGCCCGCGAGCGCATAGCCCTCGACCGCGCCGATCAGCGGCTTGACTGGTGGCGATTCGATGAAACCGGCAAAACCCTTGCCCTTGATGCTGGGTAATTCACCACGAAGGAAAGCCTTTAGGTCCATCCCCGAACAGAATGTCCCGCCCGCGCCAGTGATGATGCCAGCGTTCAGGCTTTTGTCGGCATCAAGCTGCTCCATCGCCGCAGCAACGCCCTGCGCCACTGCCTGATTGACCGCGTTCTTGGCTTCTGGCCGGTTGATCGTGATGATCAGCACGCCGTCCTGCGCTTGCGTCAGCACTTCACTCATTTTGTCACTCTCCAATGATGCTGGCCAATAATGCTGCCGATCCTCTTTATCGGCCCTTGGGTAGTCCCAGCACATGCTCGCCGATGATATTCTTCTGGATCTGGCTCGTGCCGCCGCCGATCGTGGCGGAGAAGCTGTTGAGATACGCGCGGTGCCAGTAACCATCATCCACCGCATTTTCGTCACCGACATAATAGCCCGCACGTGTCCCTTGGAACTGCAACGAGAATTCAGTCAGCTCGCGGATCAGCTCGGTGCGCGCCAGCTTGTTCATCAACGCCAACCCCATCGGCCGGTCGCTGGTCAGCGGGGCCATGCGGCGGCGCTGGTTGTTGAGGTTCAGCGCCTGGATCTCGATCATATAATCGACCAATTTGTCGCGCATCACTGGATCGTCGAGCACCGGCTTGCCGCCGCGCTTAGCGGTGCGTGCCATGTCGACGACGCTCATCACGTCCATTTCCTTGACGAAATAGCCGCCGACCGGATTGACCTTCGCCCCGCGCTCATATTCGAGCGTCTTCATCGCGACCATCCAGCCCTGCCCCTCTTCGCCAACGAGGCCCGAGGCGGGAATACGCGCGTCGGTGAAGAAGCACTGCGTAAAGCCATATTCGCCGGTGAGTTTCTTCAAACGCCGTGTTTCCACGCCCGGGATTTTCATCGGCGCGAGGAAGAAGGAAAGACCTGCATATTTGCTCGGACCGTCGTTTGAAGTCCGCGCGAGCAGGATCATGTAATCAGCCCGGTCGCCAAGAGATGTCCAAATTTTCGAGCCGTTGATGACATATTCGTCGCCATCCCGAACCGCCTTGGTTTGCGCGCTGCCGAGGTCCGAACCATGCTCCGGCTCGGAAAAGCCCTGACACCAGATTTCTTCAGCGCTGAGCATCGGCTTGATATAACGGCGTTTGTCTTCTTCACGCCCGATGTCGAGCAAGAGCGGCCCGGTCCAGCCATTGCCGATAGCGTTGATCATGATCGGCGCGTCGTGGCTTTTCATGATGCGCGTCGCGATGCGCTGATATTCGGGGTGCATCCCGTAGCCACCATATTCGGTCGGCCATGACATGCCGAAATAGCCCGCCTCGTATACCTTGCGCTGCCATTCGCGCAGGAAATCGAACTGTTGATCGGTCGACACTTCCATGAACGTGAGCGGCAGCATGAAACCCGGATCGCGCACCGAATTTTCTGCGAACCACCCATCGCACTGCTTTTCGAAATCGGCTAATTCTTGGGGGCTAGGTTTGCTCATGGCTGATTCCTCTCTTCCCGTTTAATTGCGCGATTAAATTGTGGATTGCAAGTCCTAGCCCGTTTTTTTGAACGGCGCCATTTCGCCCAGAAATTCAATCTCGCGCTCCATCGCCTGCGTTTCGCGGTCCAGAAAATCGGCGACCGCATCGCGGAAACCCGGATTGGCAATATAATGCGCCGAGTAAGTCGGCACCGCCTCATAACCGCGCGCGAGTTTATGCTCGCCCTGCGCGCCTGCCTCGACGCGGGGGAGGCGGTGGGCGATGGCGTAATCGATGGCCTGATAGTAGCACAATTCGAAATGCAGGAACGGCACATCGAGGGTGCAGCCCCAGTAGCGGCCATAAAGGCAATCGGGGCTGACAAAGTTGAGCGCGCCTGCGATCGGATGATCGCCGTCATAGGCGAGGAATAGCACGATGCTGTCCTTCATGCTTTCGCCGATGATGTCGAAAAATGCGCGGGTTAGATAAGGCCGCCCCCATTTGCGCGCGCCGGTGTCCTGATAGAATATCCAGAAGGCGTCCCACATGTCTGGCGTGATGTTAGCGCCGCTGATTTGCTCGATGCGGACCGCGGATTGCGCAGCGGCACGTTCCTTGCGGATGGCTTTGCGTTTGCGCGAAGACAGCGCCGCCAGGAAGCCGTCAAAATCGGAATAGTCCCGGTTCTGCCAATGGAATTGTGTGCCGATGCGCGTGAGCCAACCGGCGGCGCGAAACTGCTCTAGTTCGGCCTCATCGACAAAAGTTGCGTGGGCCGATGACAGGCCATTGCGGTTGAGTATCGTTTCGACTGCGCCGAGCAACGCTGGCGCGAGCGCTGGATCGCGCAACAACAATCGCGGCCCCGGCACCGGCGAGAATGGCGCGGCGATTTGCAGCTTGGGATAATAACGCCCGCCAGCGCGCTCGAACGCGTCGGCCCAGTGGTGGTCGAACACATATTCGCCCTGGCTGTGCGATTTGAGATAGGCAGGAAGTGCGGCGGCAGGCACGCCGTCCGCATCGCGGATGATGATCGGCGAGGGCGACCAGCCGGTGCCCGGCCCGACGCTGCCTGACTCCTCCAGCGCAGCCAAAAAGGCGTGGCTAACAAAAGGATTGCCGCGCGGGTTCAGCGCATCCCACTGGTTGGCGGGGATATCGCCGACCTTGCTTAAAAGTTCGGCAGTGACGCCGTCCGCCATTAAGCCGCGCGGACCTTTACAACAGCGTCAATCTCAACAGTCGCATCGCGCGGCAATACGGGAACCGAGACCGCAGCACGTGCATGCTTGCCTGCATCGCCGAACACCGCCTCCATCAGGTCCGATGCGCCGTTGGCGGCTTCGGGCTGGTCGGTGAAGTCGGGTTCCGATGCGATGAAGACGCCCAGTTTGACGATGCGCTCGACGCGGTTCAGGTCGCCGCCCAATGCCGCCTTCATTTGCGCGATCAGCATGATGGCGCACGCGCGAGCAGCGACCTTGGCATCCTCCAGATTGCGCGTATCGTTGACTCTTCCGGTCAGCACCTTGCCATCAACGAACGGCAACTGCCCCGAAATGAACAGCATCCCGTTTGCTTCAACCGCCGGCACATAAGATGCTACGGGCGCTGCGGGTGCGGGCAATTCGATGCCCAGTTCAGCCAATTTTGCTTCGATCATGATGTTACCTTTTCCAATGCGGGCGCTGGTGTGTTTGCCACCAACTTCTCCCTTATCCAATGTTCCGCGTCGGCCCACCGGTCGAGCCTTGCATGCGCGGCCTTTGACGAATTGACCCGCTCCCACAGCAACGGCTCGCCGACAAAATGCAGGCGCCAGACATGGGGATGATGTTCGCCGACCGAATCATGCTGATGCCCCAGATCATCGACGAACACCGCGACGCTTGGCTTATATTCTTCGAGTATCCGACCCAAAGCCTCGCCCTTGCCGCCCTGGTTGGTGTAGACCGGCGCGTCGATGCCGACGGCTTGCAACTGCGCCATACGCGGTGCAGCGCGGTGGTCGAGCAGGTTGGTGAGGATCACGACATCAGCATGTTCGCGAAGCCGATTGATCGCATCGACCGCGCCGTCAATCGCCTGCTGCCGCCCCATTTCGGTGTCGAAAAATCCGTTCAATAAATCCCAGACCAGCCCGCGTTCGACCACGGTGCCGTCATGCTTGTGGCGAAGCGCCTCGCCCCAGTCGCCGTGAACCAGATCGAAATGGATATGATGCGCCTCGTCGAGCCAGTCGCGGAACGGCACGATCATGTGAAGCAAGACTTCGTCGCAGTCGGAGATCAGCAGCGGCCTGCTCATGCTTCCAACTCCTGCCGTGCCTGTACCAGCACCGCTGGCGAAACACCGATCACGGCGGCGCAGGCGATGAGGTCGGGCTCATACGCCTCAAGAAAGGACAAGATCGCCGCCTGAGTACCGCGCTCGGTGATGCTGGCGCGCAGGCCGTCCGGTGTTAGCCCGGTGAGCGACAACAATCGCTCGGCGCGTGCCTCCTCCATCAACGCCCAGGCCAATGCCTGAAACGCCATTCCCGACGCGTCCAACTTGCCATTTGTTTCATGCATAAATTTCGCATAAGCGAACGGCCAAGCGAACGCAAAGCGGGAAAAGGGCGGTATGGGCAAAAAGGTGATGATCGTTGAGGATAATGAGCTGAACCTCAAGCTGTTCACTGACCTTTTGCGCGCGCACCAGTTCACCGTTGAGGGCGTGCGCGACGGGCGGCTGGCGCTGGAACAGGCGCGGATGTTCGCCCCCGACCTTGTCATCATGGACATCCAGCTGCCGCATGTCAGCGGTATCGACCTGATCGAGGTAATGCAGAATGACGCCGCCTTGGCCACGATCCCCGTGCTGGCGGTGACCGCTTATGCCGGCAAAGGCGACGAGGAGCGGATCAGAGACGCCGGCGCGCGCGGTTACCTGTCGAAACCGGTGTCAGTGATGAAATTTCTGGAGGCGGTGCGGGGGATTGTTGGGTGAACGCTAAGAAGATTTTGCCGAGCGCTATTATCGCAATGACGCTCCCGATCACATTGTCGGCTTGCGACAAGAGCCGACAGACTTATAGCGCAAATTGTTCAACCCCGTTGCCGCATTGGGGAACTGAGAAAAATGGCGCAGGACATTTACGAGTGGTGCAGCCGGTATTGATTGGTTCGGATGGATCGATACTTTGGAATGCTGTAGCCATTTCCGATGCTACGTTCCAAAACTACATGGCAAAAGTAAGCGAAATGAATCCAGAGCCGCACATTGTTTTAGAAGTTTCGCCATCGGCGGAATGCGGACGGGTTAACAAGGTGCGCAAAATCATGGATGGGGCTGCGATATGCAGCGGACGCTACTCACTTTGCAGTGAAGGCTGGAATTGGAAGCAGTGGCCCGAGGTCGGCGGGCCATAACCGCTTAGTCGTCCAAATAAAAAGGGGGCCCGAAGTGACTCTCGTGCCCTCACGGCACAATCGTCGTGAACAAAAACACCGCAAAAATCAGCAGATGCACCGCGCCTTGCAACACTGTCGTCTTGCCAGTGCCCAGCGTCAATGTGGTCACCATCAATGTCAGGAACAGCAGCACCATCGACTTGGTATCGAGGCCAAGCGCAATCGGCAGGCCCATGAAGAGCGACAAGGCGGCGACCGCCGGAATGGTCAGGCCGATGGTCGCCAAGGCCGAGCCTAGTCCCAGATTAAGGCTGGTCTGCAAGCGGTTGGCGAGAGCGGCGCGGATGGCGGCGACGCTTTCGGGGAGTAGCACCAAGGCCGCGATGATGACGCCGACGACGGCGCGCGGCGCGCCAGCCGAGGCGACGCCCGCCTCGATGGTCGGGGCCAATGTCTTGGCGAGCAATACGACCGCGCCAAGACAGGCGAGCAAGGCGACGCCCGAAATGGCCGTCTGCCGGTCGGTGGGCGGTGCGGCGTGGATGTCTTCATCGGCCGCCAATATCTTTGCGGGCAGGAAATAATCGCGGTGGCGAACGGTCTGCACGGCGACGAACGTCGCGTAGAGCAGGAACGACACAATCGCGACAAAGCCCAGTTGCGACGCCGAATAGACCGGCCCGGGTTCGCTGACGGTAAAGTTAGGCAGTACCAGTGTCAGCACCGTCAACGCGCAGAGGGTCGCAAGCGATGCGCTGACCCCAGTCTGTTTGAAAATCTGTTCCTTATG
The DNA here is from genome assembly GCA_041738665.1 of Sphingorhabdus sp. Classification (GTDB taxonomy): domain Bacteria; phylum Pseudomonadota; class Alphaproteobacteria; order Sphingomonadales; family Sphingomonadaceae; genus Sphingorhabdus_B. The sequence goes on from JBGSPK010000312.1 coordinate 14,078, forward strand.
GACAATCGCGCCGATGAAAATGCACGCGCCGATCAGGCCGTTGAGGATGATCATCACCGCCGCGAATACGGTATCGCGCGCCAGGCTCGCCGCATCCTCGCCTGCCGCCGACATCAAGGTGGTGATCAGGCCAAGTTCGATAATCGTCACTGCAATCGCAAGCAGGAATGTGCCGAACGGCTCGCCCACGCGGTGCGCGACGAGCTCGGCATGGTGGACTGCGGCCAGCACGGTTGCGATCAGCACTGCGGCCAACAGGAATATCGGCATGGCAGCGCCAAAGCTTGCGGTAATCAGTGCCCAAGCGGCAACGGGCGCGACCCATGTCCAGTGATGCATGAATTTGCGCATAGACCATCTGTAGCCGCGAGCGCCCCGAGCGCAACCCTGCCGCGAATCAAAAAGGGCGCCCGAGGCGCCCTGATCGATTAGCAATTCAAGCAGCCTAACGCGCTTACTTGATTTTGGCTTCCTTAAACTCGACATGCTTGCGCACGACGGGGTCATATTTGCGGAACGTCATCTTTTCGGTGATGTTGCGCGGGTTTTTCTTGGTCACATAGAAAAAGCCGGTGTCAGCGGTGCTGAGCAGCTTGATCTTGATCGTGGCTGGCTTC
>JBGSPK010000316.1:0-2540 GCA_041738665.1 Sphingorhabdus sp.
ACGCGCCGGTGATGATTTCCATTCGATCCCGCGCAGGTTCGACATAAGCGCGCGCAGAGGTCCAGCGTTCGCCGCCTTTTTGCGTGACCTGATACAGGCCAAAGCCGTCCTGGCTCGGTCCATTGAAATCGGCGTTAAGCGGCATCTGCATTTCTGCCGCAGCCTCGACAAAGGCCAGGCTACCAGTCTGCGGCCAGCGTTGGTCCATGACCGATAGTGGTCCGCCCGACCCATGAAAGGGATTCGCGCCACGTTCATTGTCTTCGCAGCGTTTGAACACGGGAAGCACATCGTCAAAGGACCAGCCGTTGCAGCCCATCGCCGCCCAATTATCATAGTCCCAGCGGTGGCCGCGGATATAGACCATCGCGTTGATTGCGCTTGACCCGCCAAGTCCGCGCCCGCGCGGCTGGTATCCGGTGCGGCCGTTCAGCCCCTTTTGCGGGACCGTTTCATATTTCCAGTTCGAGGCATTGCGGATGAACGGCATGAAACCGGGCGTCTTGATCAGCATGCTATTGTTGCCGCCGCCAGCTTCAATCAGGCAGACTTTATACTTGCCGCCTTCGGACAAACGTCCTGCTGCTGCGCTACCCGCCGATCCACCGCCGATAACGATGATGTCGAATTCGTCCATAAACTCTCCTCTTGGACCGAGGGTTTAATCAGGCGATTAAATACTTGCAAGCATGTAAATAAGACTATTCGGACTTTGCCGCCTGCCGTTCGAGCCATCGTGCACGGATGATGTCCGATGTCTCCCGGCTGTTGTCATGGCTCCAGCCGGGAGGCCGCCACATATAGGAAAATTTGTGCCGCCACGGCGCTGACCAGACGTCCTTCGCAATGCCGACCCATTCGTGGAATACGCTCCACAACAGGTTGAACGTGCCCAGCTGTTTGACGATACCATAGCGGATTTTCTCGCCTTCAACCTCTTCGGTAAAGGTGCCGAACATGCGATCCCAGACGATGAATGTGCCCGCATAATTACGGTCCAGATAGCGTGGATTGGTCGCGTGATGGACGCGGTGGTGGCTCGGCGTATTCATCACATATTCGAACCAACGCGGGAATCTTCCTATCGCCTCGGTGTGAATCCAGAACTGGTAGATGAGGTTGATGGCACCGACGAACAGGATCATCGCCGGATGGAAGCCGACGAAGGCCAGCGGGATACGGAAGATGAAGCCGAGCGCGATGAACCCCGTCCATGTTTGCCGAAGCGCCGTCGACAGGTTATAATGCTGACTTGAATGATGATTGACGTGGCTCGCCCAGAACCAGCGCACCCGGTGGCCGGTGCGGTGCGCCCAATAATATGCAAAATCATCCAAGATGAAACAAACCGGCCATGCCCACCAGACCCAGCCGATCTCGAACAGGCGGTGGTCGTAAAGCCACAGTGCAAGGCCGAAGACAAATGCGCCACTGAGCGCGCCTGCAACGGTACTGCCTGTGCCTAGTGCCAGCGAAGTTAGCGTGTCCCTGGGTTCATATTTCTCGGGCGCTTTGCGGCGCGCCCAGATCATCTCGATGATAACGAGGATGACGAACGCAGGAACCGCATAATCGACCGGGCTGAATAATTCAGGCATATTGCTCCCCTACACCCGCAAATGCCGCAGGCCTGCTGCCCAATATTGGGCCTGCTCCCCCAAATTCAACGTGACGGTGCCAAACGTCTTCTCGCCGGTGCCAACGGTCAGGAAATTCTGGTCGAGCCTGGTTTCGCTGTGGTTGTCCAGCAACCGGCCGGCCCATAAAGCACCGTGGCGGCGCACGAGCAGATGCCGCCCTTTGGCATCGCGCATCAATGCGCCGATTCCCGCCTTGTCGATCGCGATATCAACCGGATCGAAACCGCACATTATCTCATCGGCAATGCTGCGCGCCTGTTCCTCACTACGGATGCGGGCGTCACCGCCAAGCTGCCAAAGCCGGGCGAGCCACGCCAGAAACAATATGGCGATGATCGAACCACCAAGTTTGAGCAGCTCTGCCGTCACAGCCCTGTCCTCATGAGGCACGTCCGCGGAGCATATCCATCATCGCCGCAACCGGCGTAAGGTCATATCCCACATCTGCAGCCTGTTCAGAAAGCACTGCCGGGTGATCCCCCTTCGACGCCCGCGCCAGTGCCCATAAAAGCGTGGAACGGGTACCCGAACGGCAGTAGGCGAGTATTTTCCCGTCCGCTTTTTCGAGCGCGTCGGCCATCGCCGTCACTTGCCATTCGGCAAACCCTGCATGCGTGACCGGAATGGCGACATATTCCATTCCAGCAGCACGCGCCGCCGTCTCAATGTCCGCGCCGGGGGTCTGGTCGGCGGATTCGTCTTCGGGGCGGTTATTGATAATCAGCGTAACGCCCGCTTTGCTTGCACCCGCAACATCCGCAACTGTGATTTGCGGGGCCACGAGTATATTATCTGTAAGCGTGCGAAACATGCTGCATCCCTAATGTAAAATCGATGGGGCCGGAGCCTTCCCGTTTGCCTTATTTTAATCCGCAATCGATAACAAGGACGGACAAATGG
>JBGSPK010000349.1:0-31021 GCA_041738665.1 Sphingorhabdus sp.
CCCGAAGAAAGTACGACGCGCTTCGACAAAAGCGCGTCGCTGGGCCGCCTACTGAACCGTTACTGTCACCGCGCGACGGTTCTGTGCCCACGCGCTCTCGTCCGAGCCCATCGCAGCAGGGCGTTCTTTGCCATAGCTCACGGTCTGGATCCGGCTGGCATCCACGCCAACCGAGATCAGGTAATTTTTCGCCGAATTCGCACGCCGTTCGCCGAGCGCAAGGTTGTAGTCACGCGTGCCGCGCTCGTCGGCATGGCCTTCGACGGCGATGCGCGTGTTGGGATAGCGCGCCAACCATTGCGCCTGCTTTTGCAACGTCACCTGATCTTCGGCGTCCACATTGAAGCGGTCGGTATCGAACAGGATGCGGTCGCCATATTGGCCGATATTAGCCAGAAAATCTTCCTGACTTCCCGGCACGATCTGGCCTGTACCCGCATTGGGATCGGTCGGGGTATCGCCTTCGGTGCCCTCCGCGACCGGCGGCAGTTGCTCGACCTTTTTCTTGCCGCAACCCGCGATAAGAGCGGTGGAGGCCAGCAATATTGCGGCCATTTTGACTGTGTTGCTTTTCATCAGCTTTCTCCTTGGTCTTGGCCCCGCTTGAATGACTTAATTATGGTAGTACCGGTCCCCACGCAGGGTCCGAACCGTCCATGGGCGTTGGCAGCTTGCGTTCGTTCGATCCGGTCAAGTCTACCTGCCATATGCTTGTTTTACCACTTCCTTTTGCCGTGCGGAAGAACTGGATGACGCGGCCATTGGGTGCCCAGGTCGGCGCCTCGTCTTGCCAGCTGTCTGTCAACAAGCGTTCCCCCGAACCATCGGGCCGCATCGTGCCGACGCGGAAGTCACCGGCGATGCGGGTATAGGCGATCAGGTCGGCGCGCGGGCTCCATTCGGGCGTAGCGTAGCGGCCCGAACCGAAGCTGATCCGGCGCTGGTTCGATCCGTCTGCGTTCATGACATAAATCTGCTGATTGCCCCCCCTGTCGCTCTCGAATACAATCTGACGGCCATCGGGCGAAAAGCTTCCGCCGACATCAATACCAGGCGATGTGGTAAGCTTGACCGGCGTGCCGCTGCCGCTCGCTGAAATTTTGTAGATGTCGGTATTGCCTGCAACAGCCATTGAATAGAGGATGGTCTGGCCATCGGGCGACCAGCGCGGTGCGAAGGTTGGATTGCGGCTTTGCGTAATCAGCCGCTGCCGCCCGCCGTCAATGTCGTACACATAGATCCGCGGATTGCCATCGACATAGCTCAGATACAGAATCGATTTGTAATTGGGGGAGAAACGCGGCGTTAATGCGGTCGACTGGCCGTTGGTGATGAAACGGTGGTTTGCGCCGTCCGAATCCATGATCGCTAGCCGCTTGACGCGTTTACCCTTGGGGCCTGTCTCGGCAATGTAAGCGATGCGGCTGTCAAAGAAAGGCAGCTCGCCGGTGAGTTTGGAATAGATGGCGTCGGCACATTTATGCGCTGCCCGCCGCCATTCACGCGGGGGCACGTTAAAACCGAGACGCGTCGTTTCATTGCCAAAGCCGACATCATATAGATAGCAACCGACGGTCAGATTGCCATCGCCGCCAACGCGGACAAAGCCCTGCACCAGTTGCTCAACAGGGCGCGCCTTCCATTCGGCAAATGCAGGGGCAGTAACTTCGCCAATGGTAATGGCGCGCAGGCCGTTTGGCCCTTGCGTTTGGAACACGCCTGAGGCGCGCAGGTCAGAGGAGATGACTTCGGCAATCTGGCGACCGAGCGCGGTGCTGTTGCCTGCGGGCGTGTCAGCCGGGGCGGGCGCGACCAACGCGGGCACGGCGATCGATCGCGTCTTGGCGGTATCGAACTCTACCAGCTCGGGTTCATCATCCTGAGTAGGAACAGGAGGAGGCGTAATTGTCTGGGCATATGCCACAACAGGCAGCAGTGCGAACAGCGCAATCATTTTCCGGGTTAGGCTTTGCAACAACGTCATTTCTCTTGTTCCTTATCCCGTAGGCCGCATTCTCATCGGATGCGTTTTCCATATGTCGAAATATTCCGGATCGAGCCCTGAATACGGCGATGCCGAGCGCACTGCCTGCATAATACAATCTTTAACAGTGCTGGCTTGCGGTCTGTTGCTGTCGTTCACGCCCGCTTGCTTGTTGAACGAAACGGAGGTCAAACGTCCACTGCGGTCCAAGCTCAGCGTGACATAAGTTTCTATCTTGTTGACATCGATTCCCGAAGGGGCACAGCCTCGGAGATATGGCTTGATCTGCGGGCCTAGTGCGGCATTTACCGTCCGTCGTACTTCCGCGCCACTCTTCGCGGCGGGCGTGCCGACTGCCTTGCCGGCACCAGGGGCTTTGCCGATATTGCTGATGCTGTCTTCGAAGCTTTTGCTCAATCCGCCGGGTTTTGCCGGTGTGGTGCCTTTGCCTGATTTGGCAGGAGCGGTGGCTGTTTTGGCGGGCGGCTGCATCACCGCGACTTTCTTGACTGCCGTCTTCGCAGGCGGCGGTGTCTCGCGAACAAGCGGCTTAGGCACTGGCTTGGCCTGTTGCTTTTCGACCGGTTTTTCAATCTGCATCACCGGCGCGGGGGGTGGTTCTGCGGGTTCGGCCTCGGCTGGGGCGGGGGGCGCGGATTCTTCCTGAATCGCATCGGGTGCGGTCGAAACTTCGGCAATCTCGCCAACCAGCGAAACCGATATTGCTTCCGGTTTTTTCACAGGTTCATTGGACAGAAAAAGCCCGGCCGCCATCGCGCCCAACAGCACGACATGGCCGCCAACCGCAGCGCCGAGTCCAAGTTTTTCCGCCCGGTCCATCGCCATCTTGTTAGTTTTCGCCTGATGAACCGGTGGTGACCAAGCTAACACTGTTGAGGCCCGCACGGTTCAATTCACCCATGACGCGCATCATTTGGCCGTAGCTTATCGTTGTATCCCCGCGCAGCATGATCTGGCGGGGATTGGCGGCATCTTGCGAAGCGGCCAGTTCCTCGAGGCGCGATGCTAGCTCGGACGGCGGAACCGCAGTGCCATCGATAAAAGTCGCGCCTTCCTTGTCGATGGCGATCTCGACCGGCTCGTCTTTCTGGTCGAGCGCATTGGCGCGGCTTTCGGGGAGTTCGACTGGCACACCAGTCACCAGCAACGGCGCGGTGACCATGAAAATGATGAGCAGCACGAGCATGACGTCGACCAATGGCGTGACGTTAATTTCGGCCATTGGCGCACGCCGCGATCCGCGACCACGCTGGCGCCTGCCTCCGGAGGATATGTTCATGGCCACGGTTAAGCTTCCCGCTCCAGCTCGCGGCTTAGCGTCCCGTGGAACCCATCTGCAAAACGGCCCATGCGCGCTTCATACTGGTTCAGCCGGTGCGAAAAGCGGTTGTAGGCGATGACCGCAGGAATTGCCGCAAACAGGCCGATTGCGGTCGCGAATAATGCTTCCGCAATGCCGGGTGCGACAACTGCGAGCGAGCTGTTCTGCTCGGCTGCAATCGCCGAGAAACTGCGCATGATGCCCCAGACAGTGCCGAACAGCCCGACAAATGGTGCCACCGATCCGGTGGTGGCGAGGAAATTAAGGCGGTTGGCAAGCTTGTCGGTTTCGGCTGCAATCGTAGCGTCCATTGCCGTCGCCAGCCGTTCGCGCGTGCCGGCGCGGTCGATGCTCTTGCCGTTGGTCGACCGCCGCCACTCGGCAACACCTGCAGAAAATACTTTGGCCACGGGCAGGTCGCTTTTGCCGTGCGACCCGAAAAACCCGTCAATGTCGCTGCTTGCCCAGAAATCGCGTTCGAAACGCTCACTCTCACGATTGACCTTCGACATTTTGAGCATGAAGCTGAATATGATCGTCCAAGCCCAGATACTGGCAAGCGCGAGGCCAATGATGACCGCCTTCACCACGAGGTCGGCTTGAAGAAATAGCTCCAACGGGGAAAAACTCACACCCTGAGTTGCAATCAGCAGGTTCATTTGCGTCCTATTCTGTGTGTCGGTTTATGATCGGCTGGAATGCCGCAACCCAATGCGCGGGCTGGCGACGCGGTTTGCCGTCGGGGGAAACAAAGGCTGCGGTGACTTTCGCATCAGTCAGTATTTCGCTGCCGCGCATGACTGTTTGATGAATATCGCAACTGGCGGCGCGCACCGCTTCGACGGTGCTGATCACGACGAGCGCATCGTCAAACTTTGCCGGGCGGCAATATTTGATGTTCATTTCTGTGACCGCATAGGCGCCTTGACCCGCCTCCTGAACACAGCGTTGGTCGATGCCCACCCGCGCTAGCATGTCGGAGCGCGCCCTCTCCATGAAATGCAGATACCGCGCGTGATACACGACACCTGAAAAATCGGTGTCCTCGAAATAGACGCGTACAGCGAACAAATGTCGCTTACCGTCGAAATGGCCTTGATAGGGGGTGGGGACCGACATTGCCCGAATGCTTAACCGTGTTGGACTCCGGCGGGAAGGGGGCACCGCGAATAAAAACTCGGTTCGTCGCAGCTATTTGTCGAACAGTCCGTCCTGCGACCCCGCTGGCGGGTTAAGGCCCAGATGTTTCCACCCCGGTGCATTGAGGCAGCGACCACGTGCGGTGCGGGCGATAAGGCCCAGTTGAAGCAGATAAGGCTCGACCACATCCTCGATGGTGTCGCGTGGTTCGGACAGGCCAGCGGCCAATGCCTCGACGCCCACAGGCCCGCCGCGATAGATGTCGGCGATCATGTGCAGATAGCGCCGGTCCATGGCATCAAGGCCGAGCGCATCGACCTCAAGCCGGTTGAGCGCGCTGTCGGCGATTTTCGCGGTGACGGTGGGTTCGCCTGCGACATTGGCAAAGTCGCGCACGCGGCGGAGCAATCTTCCGGCGATACGCGGGGTGCCGCGCGCACGTTTGGCGATTTCGTTTGCACCGTCTGGCGCTATGCCAAGGTCCAGCAACCGCGCGGCGCGGGTAACGACGAGCTCGAGTTCGCTGTGCGTGTAGAAATTGAGCCGGACGGGAATACCGAACCGGTCGCGAAGCGGCGTGGTCAGCAACCCTTGCCTTGTGGTCGCGCCGACCAGCGTAAACGCAGGCAAATCGATCCGCACCGACCGCGCCGATGGTCCTTCGCCGATCATGATGTCGAGCGCGCGATCCTCCATCGCGGGGTAGAGGATTTCCTCGACTACGGGGCTGAGCCGGTGAATTTCGTCAATGAACAGCACGTCGCCGTCTTCAAGATTTGTGAGCAATGCCGCAAGATCGCCCGATTTGGCGATCACCGGGCCAGAGGTCGCACGGAACCCAACGCCCATTTCCTTGGCGACAATCTGCGCCAGCGTGGTCTTGCCAAGCCCCGGCGGGCCAAAGAAAAGCACATGGTCGAGCGGCTGGCCGCGACCCTTGGCGGCCTCGATAAACACCCGAAGATTATCGCGCGCGGCGGCCTGACCGATAAACTCGCCGAGCGTTTTTGGACGCAGCGCAGCATCGACGTCCTCGGGCCTTTTATCCGGCGTGGTGATGCGGTCGTCGCCTTTCACCCGCTAATCTCGTCATAGCTGCCGATATAATTTTCACGCGTGGCTAGCCCGCCCAGATCTTCGTCCATGTCATTATAGCGCGCGGCAAAGCGGCGCTTAAATTCCTCATAAGCCTCGCGGCTATCCCAGCGGTCGTGGCTCAGATATTTGCCCGGATGCTCCTTGTCGCGCAGCAGCCAGGTGCCGAGGAAGCCGTCGGCCTCCCTGAACAGATCGACCCACGGCCCCTCGCTGCCATACGCACGCTCGAACGCCGCGCGGTTGCCCTCTGGCACGTTGAATTCCCAGACTACCGAAAAGCTCATGCAAAATCCCTAATCACGATATTCGATCACGTCGTCGCTGATGGTGACCCAGTCATGCTTGCGATCCACATAGACGGTGTATTCGGGCGTGGGGAAGTCCTTGTCCGAAAATGCACCGACGGGGATGGCGTAAAGTGCGCGGTCGGGCAGGGCGTGATACCACAGCGTGCCGCCACATACCGGACAGAAATGGAAATCGGCGGTGTTGCCGCTGTCGCCGACATGGACGTAAAGTTTGTGCTCGCCGCTGATCGTCACCGCATCGGCGGGAAACCGTGCCTGCACCGCAAAAGCCGACCCGCTGCGTTTCTGGCAATCATAGCAATGGCAGACCGAGACGCGGACCGGCTCACCGGTGCAGGTGGCGGAAAGCTGACCGCAGCGGCAGGTGGCGGTGCGGGTCGTCACGCTACCCATTCTCCCACCCCGTCACCCTGAACTTGTTTCAGGGTCCATTTTGCAGCTAAGCTCCGCCGGTGAGGCAGGAAAAGCAACCGTGCATATATATTCTTGCGAGCAAGCTTTACGGTTCGCTCTACATCGGCGTCACATCCGACCTGCTGAAACGGCTTTCGCAACATCGCGGTCATTTGACGCCCGGCCATACTTCCAAATATGCCATTTACAGGCTGGTTTATTTTGAACTGTTCAGCACGATGGAAACTGCCATTGCTCGCGAGAAGCAGCTGAAGAATTGGCACCGCCCTTGGAAGATAAACCTTATCAATGCCGAAAATCCGCATTGGGTTGATTTGGCAGTGGGGTTGGGTCTGCCGGCGATTGGACGGGGCTAACCGCACGATGGACCCTGAAACGAGTTCAGGGTGACGGAGTAGGTGGGCGGCGAGGGTGCGTCTCACCGCGAAGCCCTCTTCAACGCCAGCCGGACCAGCGCATCCAAACTCGCATCCGGCCCCAGTTCCTCGACCGCCTGCGCCACCGCGCTTCCGGCCTCGCCGGGTTTGAAGCCCAGATTGGCGAGTGCGGACATCGCGTCGCTGGCGTGGCTACCGCTGGCTGCGGTAACCAACTTCGCGCCGCCGCCGATGCCTGCCAGCGCGCCGACCTTGTCTTTCAGTTCGTTGACAATCCGGCTGGCGAGCTTTGGCCCGACGCCGTTCGCGCGTGCGACCATCGCTGCGTCGCCGCTGCCGATGGCGAGTGCTAAATCGGCGGGTTCAATTGCGGAGAGTATTGCCAACCCGACCTTGCCTCCAACACCCTGAACGCCAGTCAGCAGGCGGAACCAGTCGCGTTCCTCTTTCGTGGCAAAACCGATCAGGCGCATGTCGTTTTCGCTGACCTGCATTTCGGTGAACACCGTAGCGAAATCGTCGGTCTTGCCGAGCGCCGCCAAAGTCCGTGCGCTCGCTTGCACCAGATAGCCGACGCCCGAGACGTCGATGACCAGATGGTCTGCGCCGGTTTCGTCAATGCGGCCGTAAAGCTTTGCGATCATGTCCGCCCCTTCATTTGCGACGGTTAGCGCGGCGTAGACTCAAGGGCAAGAAAAAGAGAACAAGAGGCGAACTAAGCCCGCATATGATGCGCGTGCGTGATGGCCACAGCCAATGCATCGGCGGCATCGGGGCCTGCTAATTTCAGCCCCGGCAGCAATATCCGAAGCATCGCCTGAATCTGTTCCTTGTCGGCCTTGCCCGTGCCAACCACCGATTTCTTGACCAACCGCGCAGCATATTCAGTGACCAGCACCCGCGCCTTGGCTGCGCCCAGCAAAACCACACCGCGCGCTTGCCCAAGCTTTAGCGTCGACTGCGGGTTCTTGTTTACGAACACTTCCTCAACCGCGACCGTGTCGGGACGGAATTCGTCAATTACCGCGCTCAGTTTCGCGTCGAGCAAAAGCAACCTGTTGGCCAACGGCAATTTTGCGTCGGTCTCAATCTCGCCATTATCGATATGGGATAGGCGGTTGCCTTCCTTGCGGATGACTCCCCAGCCGGTGGTACCAAGGCCGGGGTCAAGCCCGAGAATTATCATCCCAGCTTCGCCATGACCTCGTCGGAAACGTCGTAATTGCCCCAGACGGTCTGGACGTCATCATCCTCTTCGAGCGCGTCGATCATCTTAAGCAAAGTCGCGGCGTTGGCTTCATCAACCTCGACCAGTAACTGCGGCTTCCACGCGAGCTTGGCGCTTTCGGCTTCACCCAATGATACTTCGAGCGCCTTGGCGACCTCATGCAGCGCATCCATGCTGGTCCAGATTTCATGCTCGTCTTCACCTGATTCCACATCCTCTGCGCCCGCTTCGAGTGCGGCTTCAAACACGCTGTCGGCATCACCGACGCTCGCCGGATAAGTGATCAGACCCATGCGGTCAAAGCCGTGGCTCACCGCGCCCGAAGCGCCCAGATTACCGCCATTTTTGCTAAAGGCCGTGCGCACATTGGTCGCGGTGCGGTTACGGTTGTCGGTTAGTGCTTCTACAATGATAGCAACGCCGCCCGGACCATAGCCTTCATAGCGCATTTCATCGTAATTTTCGGCGTCGCCGCCGCTTGCCTTGTCAATTGCGCGCTGGATGTTATCCTTCGGCATCGACTGCGCCTTGGCTGCATTGACCGCGAGCCGAAGCCGCGGGTTCATGTCGACATCGGGCATGCCCATTTTGGCCGCAACCGTAATTTCGCGGCTCAGCTTGGAAAACTGCGCTGAACGCTTCTTGTCCTGTGCGCCTTTACGGTGCTGGATATTCTTGAATTTACTATGGCCTGCCATGGCTCTTTTCTTCTCTCAAGCTGAAACTGAAGGCGCGCCCTTACATCAGGGATGGGGCCAAGGGCAAGCCGACAGCTTTAGCCTAGTTTCACCGCCGTACCGCTTGCCGTGACCATCAGCATCGAACCTTCCTTGCCGAGCACTTCATAGTCCAGGTCGATACCGATCACGCCGTCCGCGCCAAGATTACGGGCTTCGGCTGCGAGCTCAGCGAGCGCCGTCTGGCGGGCATCGCGAAGTGAGTTTTCATACGCGCCTGCACGACCGCCGACGATATCGCGGATGCCAGCGAACAAATCCTTGAAGATATTCGCGCCGACAATGCATTCGCCGGTGACAACACCAAGATATTCGCGGACGGGCTGACCTTCGACGGCAGTGGTGGTGGTCATCAACATAATGCTCTCCTTTTCCGGCTCAATTATGCCAGACCAAGTGCCGATTTGTAAGTATCCAAAATCGCTTCCATCTCCTGACGGTCGTCTTGGCTCATCTTGCGCAAACGCACGATCTGCCGCATGATTTTTGCATCATAACCTTGGCTTTTGGCCTCCGAATAGACATCGCGGATGTCGTCGGCGATGCCCTTTTTCTCTTCTTCCAGACGCTCGATGCGCTCGATGAAAAGACGCAGTTGATCGGCGGCGACATTGCCTTCGGCCATGATATTCTCCTGTTATATGGGTGAAGCAGCCAATGGCATCGGCAGCCCCGAATCAATCAAGTCAGCGATTAGCCGCAGCGCTTGCGGTTGACCATGCCCCTGTTTGCCAATCGCCGATTATTCGGGTGGAAACGCCTGTCGCTTCCCGCCGAGCTTGTGCACTACACCGCGGCGCATAACGAAATCGACCTTTTCAAGGGCGGTTACATCGGCAAGCGGGTCGGCGGCCACGGCGATGATATCTGCATCACGGCCGGGCATGATCGCGCCAATCGGGCGGTCCAGTTCCGCGGCATTGTCGATAGTGGCAGATTTGATGGCCTGTGCCGGAGTCATTCCGGCCTTGACCATCAACGCAAATTCCTTGGCATTCTGACCGTGCGGGGCAACGCCGCTGTCGGTGCCGAACAATATTCGGACACCGCCCTTTACTGCGCGCATCATGCTATTGGCGTGCGCGGCAGCGGCTTCCTCTGCCTTGGCGAGTTGCGGCCCCGGCGCATCTCCCCGCCGTGCCTGTGCCAGCGCTGCTATCGGAGCGACCGCAGTCGGTACGAGCGCCGCGCCTTCTGCCTTGAACAGCTTCACCGTCTCATCGTCGATGAAGCTGCCATGCTCGATACTGTCAACGCCTGCACGCAAAGCTGCGTCAATGCCCTCTTTGCCGTGCGCATGTGCAGTGACTTTGCGGCCAAAGCTGTGCCCGGTATCGACAATCGCTTTCATCTCGGCATCGGTCATCTGCTTGCCGAGCCCACCCGCCACATTGGAGCGCACGCCGCCGGTGGCGGCGAATTTGATGACTTCGGCACCGATGGAAATCTGTGCGCGTACGGCGCTGGCGCAGCCATCCGGTCCGTCACACACATTGGTCCGCTCTGCTGCGATCGCGCGGGTGTAGGCCCGATTGAGGCCGTTAACGCCGCCATGGCCGCCGGTAACCGATACCATTGTGCCAGCGGGTATGACAGTCGGGCCGACGATCACGCCATTATTGATGGCATCGCGAAGGGTAGCCGTCGTGCGCCCTTCGCCGCCCAGATCGCGAACGGTAGTGAACCCTGCCTCCAGCGTCAGCCGGGCGTTATTTTGCGCAATGACAAAGACATCTTCGACGTCGCGGCCCGGCCCTTCGAGACGGCTGCGCAGCAAATTATCGTCGCTGGAAATATGGACGTGCATGTCGATCAGTCCGGGAAGAACGAATTGCGATTTCAGGTCGACCAACCGCGCGCCTTCTTCCGGTGGCGCAAACCCGTCACGCACCTCGGCCACCTTTCCATCGCGAACGATAATGGTCGATGCCCCGCGGGCTGCCTTGCCCGGTTGATCGAGCAATTGTCCTGCATGAATATATGTCGTGCTTAAAGATTGCGCCGCCAGCGGCGTGCTGGCCAGCAATAGGGCGGCAGTTAGAATTGCTCGCATGTTCGACACTCCCCTGTCTATCTCAAGCGTCTAGGCTTAGCCTTGCGCTTTGTTCTTCGCTACGCTTTCTTTCATGCGCTGCAATTGTTCGGGCGTCGCCTCGCTCTGATATTTCGCTTTCCATTCGGCGGCAGGTAACCCGTGGATCAATTCGCGGGCCTCGTCTTTGGTCAATTCGGGTTGAACCTCCATCACCCAGTCAGCAAGGCAGTTGCGGCAAAATCCGGTGAGGCCCATGAGGTCGATATTCTCGGCATCATGCCGGTGCTGAAGGTGCGTAACCAGACGGCGGAAAGCGGCTGCGGCTGCTGCGTCTGAAATCTGTTTGTCATTGTGCATAGCTATGCGCCCTTTCGGTTACCGGTCTGCATCGTTATGGAGAGCGCAAGCGACAAAATCCAGAGAGCGGAGCCTTTCCAAATGCAATATCACAAGCCGCGCATGCGCAAGGTCCGAATCCTCGCCACATTAGGCCCGGCAAGCGACACGCCAGAAATGATCGAGAAGCTCTTTCGCGCAGGCGCTGATGCTTTCCGCGTCAACATGAGCCACGGCGAGCAGGCGGACAAGGTGCAGCTGATCGCCAATATTCGCGCTCTTGAAAAAGCCTATAATCGGCCGACGACTATATTGGTCGACCTGCAAGGGCCCAAGCTGCGTGTCGGGACTTTTTCTGCTGGTAAGGTCGAGCTCAAAACCGGCGCAAATTTCCGGCTCGATACGGACAAGAAGTCGGGCGACGCCCACCGAGTCTTTCTCCCCCACCCGGAAATATTCGCAGCGCTGGAAATCAATGCCCGGCTGCTTCTCGACGACGGGAAACTTGTCCTTCGTGTGACCGAGATTGGTCCCGACCATATCAATACGAAAGTAGAGGTTGGCGGGATGCTCTCCGACCGCAAGGGATTGAATGTCCCCGATGTGGTCGTGCCGATTGCCGCGCTAACAGAAAAAGACCGTTCCGACCTTGCCTTCGCGCTTAAACAGGGTGTTGACTGGATCGCCATGTCCTTCGTGCAGCGGCCCGAAGATGTTGCAGAGGGCAAGAAGCTGATTGGAAACAAGGCCGCGTTGCTCGCCAAGATCGAAAAACCCGCTGCCATCGGCCGCCTCGAGGAAATACTCGAGCTCGCCGACGGCGTCATGGTCGCGCGGGGCGACCTCGGCGTTGAGCTGCCGCCTGAACAAGTGCCGCCTTTACAGAAAAAGATCGTCTCGACCGCGCGGCGGATGGGCAAACCGGTTGTGGTGGCAACCCAAATGCTCGAATCGATGATTACCTCGCCATCGCCGACGCGCGCCGAAGTTTCCGACGTGGCAACCGCGATTTACGACGGTGCCGATGCGGTGATGCTGTCGGCTGAAACCGCAGCCGGTGCCTGGCCCATCGAGGCGGTGTCGATCATGGACCGGATCGCGCAGCAGGTTGAGACCGATCCCGATTTTTTCAAGCGCATCCACTTCACCGAAACTCCTGCTGACGCCACCACCGCCGATGCGCTGGCCGAGGCGAGCGGACGGATTGCCGATACCGTCGACACCAGTGCCATCGTCTGTTTCACTTCATCTGGTTCAACTGCGCGTCGCATATCCCGCGAGCGCCCGTCGGTGCCGCTCCTGGTGTTGACCGCAAGCATGGAAACGGCTCGCCGTCTCGGGCTGCTTTGGGGAGCCTTTGCCGTTCGCACGAGGGATATCGGCTCGTTTGAGGAAATGGTCGCCAAGGGCAAGCGGATGGCGCTGCGCTATCATTTGGGTCAGGCCGGCGGGCGGATCATCATCATGGCGGGTGTGCCGTTCGGAACCCCGGGTTCCACCAATGTGCTGCACATCGTTCGGCTAACCGGAGATGAACTGAAGGGGCATTGAGCGTGCGGATATTGCTGATTGACGGACATCCTGATGCGGACCGATTATCTGCGCATCTTCTCAATCATTACGCCGCAAATTGCCCATCCGACGCCACAATAGAACGCGTCGCTATCCGGGATATCGCGTTCGATCCCATCCTGAAAAAAGGCTACGCTGTACGTCAGGAATGGGAGCCAGAACTTGTTGAAGTTGCCCGGTTGATCGACGTCTGTGACCATGTGGTTTTTGCTTTTCCCATGTGGTGGGGCGCTGAACCGGCGATGCTCAAAGGTTTCATCGACCGCGTGCTCGTACCACATTTTGCATTTCGCTATCGGGAAAAGGGTGAGTTGTGGGACCGGTTGCTTCGCGGTCGTTCTGCCGACGCTTTGGTCACGATGGATACGCCCTCGCTTTTCATGCGTTTCGTCTATCACAACGCAATCGTCCATCGCTGGAGAGGCCAAATTTTCGATTTCTGCGGTTTCAAACCGGCTCGGTTCGAGATTTTTGCCCCAGTTCGCAAGGGGAAGGCTGACGCCAAAATGCCGAAGTGGTTGGCACGTGTCGCGAAGCTGGCGCGCTCAATTCCGTCAGCCCATGGCGCTAAGGAAAGTCACCTGGAGGCTTTTCTCGCTTATGGGAGCAAGAGGCTGGAGTCCCCGTAAGAGTAGAAGCGATAATCGTTGGCGATTGCGTGAGCATATGCAGCCTGCATTGTCTCACGACCCATTAGCGCGCTTACCAGCATGAAGAGTGTGCTCTTCGGCAAATGGAAATTTGTCATCAGGCCAGCTATTGCCTTGAATCGGTAGCCCGGGGTGATGAAGATGTCGGTGTCGCCTTCGAACGGCTGGATATTGCCATGGTCGTCCGCCGCACTTTCGATCAGCCGAAGCGAGGTTGTGCCCACCGCGATTAGTCGTCCGCCTGAGGCCCTGATAGCGTTCAGACGATTGGCCGTAGCAGGATCAATCCGCCCCCATTCGCTGTGCATCTTATGGTCAGTGGTGTCGTCGACCTTAACTGGCAAAAAAGTTCCGGCGCCGACATGTAGGGTGAGCGTAGCAGTTTCGATGCCCGCGTCTCCAATCGTCTTCATCAATTCGGGCGTGAAGTGCAGTGACGCGGTGGGAGCAGCAACAGCCCCATCCTTCTGGGCAAACATCGTCTGGTAATCATTAAGGTCTTGCGCATCGGTTGCTCGCTTGCCCGCAATATAGGGTGGTAGCGGCATGGTGCCTGCGCGCTCAAGCAAGACTTCGACTGGCTCTTCGCCTTCAAAAAACAAATTGAAGCTGCCATCTTCATGCCGCGTTTCTGCAATGGCAGCCACGCCTTTGCCAAAATCAACCTGCTCGCCCACGCGCAACCGTTTGGCATTGCGGATGAAGGCCTGCCAGCGGCGAAGGTCGATACGCTTGTGCAGCGTTGCGCCGATGCTGGCCTCGCCTCGACGCCCTTCCAATTGCGCAGGAATTACGCGGGTGTCGTTGAAAATGAGGCAGTCGCCTTTGCGCAGTAGCTGCGGCAGATCACACACATGGCGGTCAACAAACTCGTCACCCGAAACGCAGAGCATCCTTGCCGCATCGCGCGGACTGACCGGACGCAGCGCTATCCGGCCCGGGGGCAGGTCAAAGTCAAACAAATCTACGCGCATGGCGGTGTAACCGTGCGATCAGTTTCCGCTGAGCTGGTCGACGGTGATTGGCGCTTCTGCGGTTGGTGCAGGTGTAGCTGGTGGGGCAAAGGCGGGCGGCGGGACATTATCCGCAGCAATCGATGCCTGCAGCACTTTGCTAGGATTCGCAGGCGGTTCGCCGCGTTCGATGGCATCGACATATTGCATGCCCGACGTCACCCGGCCGAACACCGTATATTTGTTGTCGAGGCTGAACCGCGGCTGGAAGCAGATAAAGAACTGGCTGTTCGCGGTATCGGGTTCGTTGGTGCGCGCCATCGACACCGTGCCGCGCAAATGCGGCGTTTTGTTAAATTCGGCTTTGAGGTCGGGCAATTCGGATCCGCCCTGACCTGTGCCTTTGGGATCGCCGGTCTGTGCCATGAAGCCGTCAATTACCCGATGGAAAACCACATTATTGTAAAAGCCCTGCCGGGTGAGGGTTTTTATCCGATCAACATGTGCAGGAGCCAGGGTTGGGAACATTTGTATTGTCACGCGGCCCCCGGTCGAAAGGTCAAGCACCAGCATATTTTCAGGGTCCGGTGCCGCAGGTAGTGTGCCAACCGCAGGTACCTGCGCCATTGCGGGCGTTGCTGCAGTGAAAAAGCTGGCGAGCAAACCTAACAATAAGCCCGAAATCGAAAAACGTACCGACATCAATATAATCGCCCTGCCATGAATAATGTGGCCCTATTAACGAAGCCGACTGTCGCTGTCATGAATGATTTTCATACGCGTCACTTGTTTTTTACATGTGCGGATTTAGCGGATACCCTACTGTTGCATAAAGGTGACAGGGGCGAAATATTCTTGTCATTAATCCCCATTTTCTTGCGTGACCTATGGTTTTCGGTCAAAGCAGTGCCAACCCGGAGGGAATTCATGTGGCATTGTGCGCCCGAAATGTGTGCAGCAAGCATGGAAAACTGGGGAGTTCAACAGCCATCAGAATGCAGTCAGCCTGCAGAAAATGGCGATATTTATAGGGGCTATACCGTGAAAAATGCACGTATCAGCAATTTGAAATATGCCGCAGCGCCACTCGCGCTCGGTCTGGCGTTGATTTCGACGCCGTCATTCGCACAAGATGCCGCACCGGAAGAAGCTGAGGAGGCTCCTTCTATCGTCGTGACGGGTTCGCGCATTGTGTCGCCGAACCTGACTGCGGTTTCGCCGGTGACGGCTGTATCCGCGCAAGACATCAAGCTTTCGGGTACTGCGAACACCGAAGATATTCTCAATTCTTTGCCGCAGGTATTTGCAGCGCAGTCGTCAACGCTTGCCAACGGCGCGACCGGTACTGCAACGGTTGACCTTCGCGGTCTTGGTTCATCGCGCACCCTGGTTCTGATCAACGGTCGTCGCTTAATGTCAGGTGATCCGAACTCGGTCAGCTCTGCTGCCGATCTTAACTTCATTCCGTCGACCTTGGTTAAGCGCATCGACGTTCTGACCGGCGGTGCTTCGGCTACTTATGGCGCAGATGCTGTTGCTGGCGTTGTGAACTTCATCATGGACACCGATTTCGAGGGTTTCCGTCTTGATGCCAACTACTCGTTTTATAACCACAAGAACCGCAACAAAATTACGCCGCCTTTGCTCGATGCGCGCGCGGCTGCCGGGTTCAGTGGCTTTGGTTATCCTCGCGGCTCAACCAACGATGGCGCAGATTATGACTTGACCGCTTCGTTCGGTGGAAAGTTTAACGATGATCGTGGTCACTTCATGGCCTACGCAGGTTACCGCAAAGCCAAGCCGGTTTTGCAGAGCAATCGTGACTACAGCGCATGCACCATACAGGTAAATGATGGGCTTGCTGGCGGCTTTACGCCTGCGGCTCCGCTTCAGTGCGGTGGTTCGGCAACTTCAGCAACGGGTACCGCGTTTTACTTTACGTCGACAAGTACCTCGTCAACTGTCGGAGCGCTTGGCCCTGGCACACTGACCCAAGGCACGCTAAACCGCTATAACTTTGCGCCGCTGAACTACTTCCAGCGTCCTGACGAGCGTTACACAGCCGGCCTTTTTGTTGATTATGAAATCAATGACGCGATCAAGCCGTATCTTGAATTCATGTTCATGGATGATCAAACGATTGCTCAAATCGCGCCATCTGGGGATTTCGGCAATACATTGACGATCAACTGCGATAACCCACTTCTGTCAGCTTCGCAGCGTTCGCAAATTTGCAACTCCGGGAACCTCATCAATGGCTTCATCGGGAATTTCCCAACCGCGATAAACGCAAATTACAACCCAAATCCAGCTAATCCTGCGATAAACTTCATCGACCCGACAACCGGAGCGAGTTACAATAAGGCATTCTTCCAGTTGCTGCGTCGTAACGTTGAAGGTGGTCCGCGTATCAGTGATCTGCAGCATACTGCATTCCGCACGATACTCGGATCAAAGGGTGATCTCGGTAAGGGTTGGAATTACGATGCGTATTTCCAATATGGACGCACCAACTATTCGCAGGTTTACAGCAACGAATTCTCCACTGCCCGTTTGAACAACGCGCTGGACGTGGTTGATGATCCGCGCGTGGCTGGCATTCAACCAATTTGCCGGTCCGCTCTTACGGGGGTCGATCCTAACTGTAGTCCATATGACGTCTTCGGCGGAACGCCGTCGGCGGCATCACTTGCATATCTATCGGCAACGGGCTTCCTGAAAGGCAAGACCGAGCAGCAGATTTACAGTGCTACCGTCAGTGGTCAGTTAGGTGAGTACGGCTTCCAGTCGCCACTCGCTACTAACGGTGCCAGCATTGCGCTTGGTATCGAGCACCGCAAGGACTCGCTTGAACTGCAATCCGATAATGCTTTCTCGACCGGCGATTTGACCGGCCAGGGTGCACCAACACTTCCTGTTAGCGGAAACTACAAGGTAACCGAATTCTTCGGCGAACTTGAACTGCCAATTATTCAGGACGGGTTTATTCAGAATCTCAGTTTCAATGGCGCATACCGCTATTCGAAATATGATGTTTCCAATGGGCGGAAATTCAACACCAGCACTTACAAACTTGGCGTCGATTTTGCTCCAGTATCTGACATTCGTGTCCGCGCGGCCTATAACCGTGCAGTGCGAGCGCCAAATATTCAGGAATTGTTCGCAACCCAGTTTGTTGGTCTTGACGGCTCTACCGACCCATGTGCAGGCTTTGCCATCACGGCTGCCAATGTTGGCTGCATCGCTCAGGGGCTTACGATTGGTCAGACTGTAACGCCAAACCCTGCTGCCCAATATAATGGTCTGTTGGGAGGCAACCCGAATCTGAACCCGGAAAAGGGTACAACGAAAACCATTGGTGTTGTGCTTCAACCCTCGTTCTTGCCCGGCTTTTCACTCAGCGTCGATTATTTCGATATCAAACTGCGTGACGCCATCCAGGGCTTCGGTGCCGATGCTATCCTGAACGAATGTGGAGCCAGCACTGCCGGTAATATTTCGCCAGCTTGTGCATTAATCAATCGCGATCCAGCGGGATCTTTGTGGCTGACGTCGCAAGGATTTGTAATCGATACGCCGACAAACGTCGGTGGGTTGCGGACAAGCGGTATCGAGGTCAACGGCAACTATTCGCGTGATGTCGGAAGCATTGGCAGTCTCTCATTCAGCCTGGTCGGCACGTTGCTCGACAAGTATGAAACCGACAATGGCCTGACCGAGGTATATGACTGCAAGGGTCTTTATGGCCCAACCTGTGGTGGCCCTGCTCCAAAATGGCGTCACAAAGCCCGCGTTTCACTGAACACCGCTGGCGGCATCGGCATTTCGGCTCAGTGGCGTTACTTTGGACCGGTGGAGACAGAATTTACCAGCCCCAGCTCAACGCTGAATGGTAACTTCTATGACTTCAACAGCAGAGTGAAGGCGCAGAGCTATTTCGATCTGTCGTTCACTGGCAGATTCGGTGATAACTTCCGCTGGATCTTGGGAACTAACAACCTGCTCGACAAAGAACCACCAATCTTCCACTCAGGAAGCGGTAACTTTGGCCAAGCGAACTGCGGAGCGGTCACTTGTAACGGTAACACCTACCCAGGCACTTATGATGCGCTTGGCCGGTACCTTTACACTGGCGTTACGCTGGACTTCTAATCCGGCCTTAGGCTAATCAAAATGGCGGCGGTTCCAAGTGGAACCGGCGCCATTTTTTTGTCTCATCCATTTTGTCCGGATCAATCATGATGTCAGCATCCTCGCACTCGACAATGCTTCAGCAGATCGCGGCGACCGCACGATCCGGGCGTCTGGATGCAGCCGCGATGATGGTGGAACAGGCACGCATCGCCGGAAACATGGACCCGACGCTTGCCGCTCTGGGTGGCGCAGTCGAGTTCCACCGCGGTCAATTTTCGCGTGCCCTGCCTTATCTGATTGAGGCCCAAATGCATCATCCCGCCGATATGACCATCCGTGCCAATCTGGCTGAGGCGCATTTTCGCTGTGGAGACGGTGCTGCGGCTCTCGCATTATGTGACGATGCAAATGTCGCGCGCGACTCAAGCCTTCGATTGGCCAGGCTTGGCGGCCATCTCGCTCAGGAAACCGAAGATTTCGACCGCGCAATATTGCTTTATCGCCGCGTTACAGCTGAACAAGCCGATGACTGGTCGATATGGAACAATTTGGGAAATGCACTCAGCGCCTCGGGTAAGCACGAGGAAGCTGCCGATGCTCTTACGCGCGCGTCACAACTGGCACCGGACTCGGCACCAATAATGCTCAACCTTGGCAACACGCTGTATCAGTCCGGTCGCGTTGACGATGCCGAACAAACTCTGAGAAATGCAGCAGCGCGTTTCCCCAATGACCCCCATCCGCAACTTTCATTGTTCACGCTCTATCGTGACGTCGGACGCGAAGATGAAGCCTATGCTGCGGTGCGTGAAGCAGCTCGCCGTGCGCCTGACAGTGCACCGATCCAATCGGACTTCGGTCAGGAAGCAGCGCGGCGCAATGACTATGCAGTCGCCGAACCCGTGTTTGAAGCGGCCCTCGCAATTGACCCGGCGCTGGGTCCGGCCTTTGTCGGTCTGGCATCAGTATATGAACGAATGAACCGCGAAGCCGAGCTTGATCCTCTTTATGACCGGGCGCTCACGGTTGGCCTGGATATTGAATCCATCGCATATATCGAGGCGCTTCGCCACAAACGCAGTAGTAACATCGAAGCAGCATTTGCCGCGCTGGAGAGAGCAGGCGATGTCGTCGTTGCCGGGCGCAAGCATCATCTGCGCGGTACGATGCTCGACCGTCTCGGTCGCCATGAAGAGGCATTTGCTGCGTTTGTGGCAATGAACGAACACTGGATTGCCGACCCATCACAGCCAGTCGAACGCGCCCGCATGTACCGCGACATGGCAAGACAAGCGATGGAAACATTGACCCCCGAATGGATAGAGAGCTGGAGCGCAGATACTGAGCCATCGCCTTGGCCAACACCAGTCTTTTTGCTCGGATTTCCACGATCGGGTACGACCTTGCTCGACACCATGCTGATGGCCGATCCAAACGTTCGGGTGCTGGAGGAAGAGGCATTCATCGGCGAGATCGAGGATAGCTTGGGCGGCATGGCGGCCTTGCCCGCGCTAACCCCAATTCAGCTGGCCGAAGCGCGGGCCAATTATTTTGCGAAGGTCGAAGCACGCGTTGGATCGCTGGAAGGCGTCCAAATCGTCGACAAGCACCCCATGCACTTGAACAAGGCTGCGGTCATCCGGCGCCTGTTTCCAGATGCCAAGTTTGCACTGGCTTTGCGCCACCCGGCGGACGTTGTGCTTAGCTGCTTTCTCACTAATTTCCGGATCAACAACGCAATGGCCAACTTCCTTCGACTCGAGGATGCTGCCACACTTTATGACCTGTCGTTCGAGCATTGGGAAAAGGCGCGCACGTTGTTCGACCTGCCTGTCGGTACAGTTGTCTACGAACGTTTGGTTGAAGACAAGGACAGCGAACTTCGGCCGCTGTTCGACTGGCTCGGCTTGCAATGGCCTGGCGAACAATTCGATCACCGCGACGCAGCGCGGGCTCGCGGAACCGTTGCGACTGCAAGCTATGCTCAAGTGACCGAACCAATTTACACGCGCGCATCCGGACGCTGGACCAAATATCGTGCGCAACTGGAGCCGGTGTTGCCAGTGCTGGAAAGGTGGATTACACATCACAAATATGAAAGCTGAGCTTTCATTCCGCAGGGGAGGGCGGCTCGATGGATTTTCAGAAAATCGAAGCCGAAGCCGACGAGCTAGCTGCACTGCGACAATTCGCAGAAGCGCGTGATCTTCTCGAACAGGTTGTGCGTTCTACGCCGGAATTACCGGATGTCTGGGTAAAACTCGCGTCAATGCAAATCGCTACAGGTGACCCTAAATCGGCACTGCATTCAATCGAATGCGCACTTAAGACCCGACCGCTCGACTTTTCCTGCCTGCTCATGCGGGCAAGTCTGCTTGATCGGCTTGGCAGAAAAAGGCACGCCGGCGAAGCCTATGGCCGCGCGGTGCATAATGCGCCTACAAATCTTCCGGAACGCGCTAGAACGGCGTTGGATAATGCAAAACGACGTCACGCAGAGTGGCAGGAAGCGGAAAAAGAGCGCCTGCTGGCAGCAATTTCGCAAAAAACAAAACTGACGAAAAAGCTTACGACTCTTGCCGAATCAAGTCTGCGAATGATCGAGCCCGAGCGGAGTGGTCCAACCAACTATTGTTATCCAGGGCTTGGCGAGACCGAATTTTTTTATACCGCGAAGTTTCCATGGGCCAAGCAGATCGAGGCCGCCTTCGTGAACATTTCTGCCGAATTTCAAGCATTGCTTCAAAGCCAGCAATCGCATCTCCTGCCTTATATCCAATATCCTGAAAATGTGCCACTTCACCAGTGGAAGGCGCTCAATAACAATAATGATTGGAAAGCAGCACATCTTTTTCAGAACGGCAATGTGATTGAGGAGAATGTCAAAAGCTGTCCAATAACTGTCAAGCTATTATCATCACTACCTCAACCGAACATTTCCGATTGCGGGCCAAATGCCATGTTTTCGCTGCTTGCCCCGCATACCCATATCCCTCCGCATACTGGGATAAACAACGCGCGCTTGGTCTGCCACTTGCCGTTGATTGTGCCAGAGGGGTGCTGGTTTCGGGTCGGGTCACAGACGCAGGCGTGGGTGCCGGGCAAATTACTCATCTTCGACGATACGATTGAGCACGAAGCGATGAATCCCTCGGACCAACTTCGTGTCGTGCTTATCTTCGACATCTGGCATCCGGCGCTTGACGATCAGGAGCAGGCCGGGATTGCCGCCATGATTGCCGCCGATGAGCGGATGCTGGGGTTATAGGGAAGCTGTATAGCAGACCGCTAACTGCCGACATTTATTCTAATTCGCGACCCGCGTAACCTTAAAACCCGGCCGGCCATTGATATTTGCAAAAAAGCTGCCCAGCGCCGCCTTTCTGATCTTGATCTTGTCGCCAGCCTTGGCAATTTGCGGCTGACTGTCGATTTGCCGCCAACGCGCACCATCTGCAATCGTAAAGATTAGCGCCCCGTTTTCGTCGCGGCGAAAACTGGTGATCGTGCTCTCGATCTCTTTGATCTGGTCATCACTATCATCACCAAACAGCTTTATTCGGGGCAGGCTCAATCCAAACAGACCTCTTTCGGCCTCTTTAACGGTCGCGCGCTCAGCAATAACAATATCCCGCGTCGAGTTCGCCTTCGCCAAATTCTCGACAGTAACATCAAAACACGAAAGGCGCTCTTTGGGATCAGCGACCGTTTTGCAATCCAACACAGCCTGAAACACCGGCGGCGTTTGGCTGGTGTTGCCGCGAGTTTTATCCTTGGCAAAAGCTCCGACAGCAAGGGTGGCCGACAAAGCAAAAGCAATTAACATGGAACGGCGCATAACAATAATCCTCCACTAGGCCCTCGTTATCGTTATTATGGAATTTATACGCCGACAGCAAATTTCAATTTGCCATCGCCTTCCTCAACACCAACGGACGAACCGTCGGGTAGGTCGCCGCGCAATAGCAAGTCGGCCAAGGGATCCTGCAGATACCGCTGAATGGCCCGCTTTAGAGGCCTTGCACCGTAAATCGGGTCGTATCCAACGCGCCCTAACCATGCCTTGGCATCGTTTGAAAGGTAAATTGTAATCTTGCGATCCTTCAGAAGCTTCTGCACGCGCTGCACCTGAATATCGACGATGGGCGCCATATGCTCAACGCCAAGGCGATGGAACAATATGATCTCGTCCAAGCGGTTGAGAAACTCGGGGCGGAAATGGCCGCGGACGATTTCCATAACCTGCGGTTCGACTTCCTTCACGTCCTGCCCGTCGTCGAGGCCAGCCAGATACTGACTGCCGAGATTTGACGTGAGAATGATGAGGGTGTTCGAAAAATCTACGGTTCGGCCTTGTCCATCGGTCAGGCGGCCATCGTCAAGCACCTGCAACAGGATGTTGAACACATCACTATGCGCCTTTTCAACCTCGTCGAACAGCACAACCTGATAGGGGCGCCGACGTACCGCTTCGGTAAGTACGCCGCCTTCTTCATAACCAACATAGCCAGGAGGCGCCCCGACCAGGCGGGAGACGCTGTGCTTCTCCATGAATTCGGACATGTCGATTCGGACCATCGCATTGTCATCATCGAACAGGAACGATGCGAGTGCTTTGGTGAGTTCGGTCTTGCCGACGCCCGTTGGCCCAAGGAACAGGAATGACCCGAGTGGCCGATTGGGGTCCTGCAGACCAGCGCGGCTGCGACGGACCGCCTTGGACACGGCCTCGACCGCATCTTTTTGCCCTATAACGCGCGCGCCAATGAGTTGCTCCATGTTGAGAAGCTTGTCGCGTTCGCCTTCGAGCATCTTGTCGACCGGAATACCCGTCCAGCGGCTGACGACCGATGCGATATCCTGCGGCGTGACTTCCTCGCGCAACATTGCATTGCCCGCTGCCGCCTGAGCATCCGCTAATTGCTTCTCAAGGCCCGGAATCGTGCCATATTGCAGTTCGCCTGCTTTCGCCAGATCACCGCCGCGTTGCGCCTGATCGAGCTCGATGCGCGCAGCGTCGAGCTGTTCCATAATCTTCGCTTCGGCGGAAATCTTCTCTTTTTCCGCCTGCCACTTTTGCGTCAGCTCGGATGATTGTTGCTCCAGATTGGCAAGTTCGTTTTCGAGCGTCGCCAGCCTGTCCTTCGACGCATTGTCGGTTTCCTTGCCGAGTGCCTCGCGTTCGATCTTCAGTTGAATGATGCGTCGGTCGAGATTCTCGATTTCTTCCGGCTTCGATTCCACTTCCATGCGCAAACGCGACGCCGCCTCGTCCATCAGGTCGATGGCCTTGTCGGGCAGAAAGCGGTCGGCGATATAACGGTGCGACAGCGTCGCGGCACTGACCAGCGCGCCGTCGGTAATCCGGACGCCGTGGTGGAGTTCGTACTTTTCCTTGAGTCCACGTAAGATCGAGATTGTGTCTTCGACCGTCGGTTCGCCGACGAAAACCGGCTGGAACCGCCGCTGGAGCGCTGGGTCTTTTTCGACATGCTTCTGATATTCATCCAGCGTGGTCGCGCCGATGCAATGCAGTTCGCCACGCGACAATGCTGGCTTGATAAGGTTGGCCGCGTCCATCGCGCCTTCGCCCTTGCCCGCGCCGACCAGCGTGTGCATTTCGTCGATGAACAGGATGATATCGCCCTCTGCCTGTTTGACCTCATCAAGCACGCCTTTCAAACGCTCTTCAAACTCGCCGCGATATTTCGCGCCGGCGATCAACGCGCCCATGTCGAGTGAGAGTAATTTGCGGTCCTTCAAGCTATCGGGCACGTCGCCATTGGCGATGCGTAGCGCCAACCCCTCGGCGATGGCGGTCTTGCCGACGCCCGGTTCGCCAATGAGCACAGGATTATTCTTGGTCCGACGCGCAAGGATCTGGATCGTACGGCGGATTTCCTCATCGCGGCCAATGACCGGAGCGAGCTTGCCCGCGCGCGCCACTTCGGTCAGGTCGCGGGCGAATTTTTTAAGCGCGTCATAGCGGTCCTCTGCACCTGCAGTGTCCGCCGTCCGTCCGCCTGTAAGGTCCTTAATAGCTGTATTCAGCGCCTCGGGCTTCACGCCCGCGGCAGCAAGCGCTTTGCCAGCAGCTGTTCCCGACGCAAGTGCAAGCGCAAGTAATATGGTTTGCACGCTGACATAGCTGTCCCCCGCCTTTTGCGCGACCTGCTCGGCAGAATCGAGTGCGCGCACGGCATCATTGTCTAGCCCCGGCGTTTGTTGAGCTCCACCTCCCGAAACAGAGGGGACCTTTGCCAGTGCGGCATCGGTTTCGCGCAACGCCGTCGCGGCATCGCCGCCTGCCGCCTTGATCAGCCCCGATGCCATGCCCTGCTCGTCCTCAAGCAGCGCTTTCAGCAAATGCTCGGTGCTGATTCGCTGGTGGCTCATGCGGATGGCTACGGTTTGGGCGCTTTGCAGAAAGCCCTTGGCGCGGTCGGTGAATTTTTCGAGGTTCATTGGAATGTCCTGTTCTGCGTACCTAACACAGGTAGTGTGGCTTTTTGACAACACAAGAGGGTCGGCACAAAAATGGCTTGCACAAACAACGCACTTCTCCATTCAGGGTTTGAGGAGAGTTTGTATATGACATGGATCAAACGCATCGGTCTGGTGCTGTTAGCGATTATTGCCTTTGCCGCTGTTGGCTTGGCTTTCTGGGAACCGATGGCCGCTACGCGTCAGGCGGCTCCGTCCAAGCGCGTTTATGATGTTGAAATTGCCCGAGACGAATTCGGCGTGCCGCACATCAATGGTAAGACCGACGCCGATGTCGCTTACGGCCTTGCTTACGCTCACTCGGAAGATGATTTCGGCACCATTCAGGAAGTGGTTGCGATGACGCGCGGGCGGGCAGGGGCGATGCTCGGCAGCGACGGCGCACCGATTGATTATGTCGAGCAACTGCTTGGCGTGCGTGACACCATATCCAAGCATTATATCAGCATTCCAGCCGACGTTCGCGCGGTGATGGACGCCTATGCGGCGGGTCTGAACTATTATGCCGAAAAGCATCCGGGTGAAGTGCGCCTGTCCAAGCTCTTTCCGGTGACCGGACGCGATGTGGCGGCTGGCTTTGTGCTGCGGTCGCCTTTTTTCTATGGGCTGGACGACACCATAAAAAAGCTCAGCGGTGATGAGATGCCGACCAATGAGCCTGTTGCGAAACTGACACCCGCGGGACGAGACCCGTCAATGAATGGCTCCAACGCCTTTGCCATTGCGCCTAAGCGTATGGCGGACGGCAAGACCTGGCTGATCTCCAACTCGCACCAGCCTTATGAGGGCAGCGTCGCATGGTATGAAGCGGTCGTCCATTCGGGCGAGGGGCTGGATATGGCAGGGGCGTTGTTCCCCGGGTCGCCTTTCGTCCTGCTCGGGCATAATCGCAATCTGGGCTGGACCAACACGGTAAATCAACCCGACCTGATCGACGTCTACCAGCTTGTCACCAACGCCGACAAGACCCAATACCGAATGGATGGCAAGTGGAAGCCATTGGTACAAAAACGTATTTGGCTTCCGGTCAAATTCGGGCCTTTCAACTTGCCTGTGCCAAAGACGGTTTATCGTTCCGAGCATGGCCCGGTTATCATCAACAAAAATGGTGCATTCGCAATTCGCTACGCAGGCATCGACGATGTGAAGCTGCTCGAACAATATTTCCGCATCCAGAAGGCACAGGATTACGACCAATGGATCGCGGCAATGAGTTTGCGGGGGATCCCGGCGACCAACTTCATCTACGCCGACAAGACCGGGCGCATCGGCTATTATTACAACGCGATTTTCCCGGACCGCAAAGCCGGCTTTGATTACACCAAGATATTGCCGGGGGATGTCAGCGCAAGCTTGCCCAAAGACGTTCTTCCCTGGAGCGCAACGCCGATGATCGTAAATCCGGCATCGGGTTTTGTAACCAACGCCAACAACACACCGTTTTTGGCGGCGGGCAAAGGGTCGGAACTGGACCTGACGAAATTCTCGCCATTGCTGGGTATTGAAGCACGCAAAACCAACCGGATTGTCCGCGCGCTCGAATTGCTCGAAGCCGATGCGTCGTTGACACCGGAAGAGCTGCTCGCGATAAAGTTCGATACATCCTACAGCCGCGACAGTTTTGCCGGGCCTTGGATTGCCAAGCTGCTGGCAGCGGACTTGAAGGACGAACCCGACCTGGTCGCGGCGCAGAAGTTGCTAAAGCAATGGGATTTCAATAGCGATGGCAATGGCCGTGCTGATGCGCTGGGTGAGGCAATGATGCATATGGCAAATGGCGACAGCTATCATGGTCGTCCGCTGCCAGATGCACGCAAAAAACTGCGCGAGGTTGTTGACGCCCTGATGAAGGGCTTCGGACGCATTGACCCGCCACTCAGCGAAGTTCAGCGCCTTGTTCGTGGCAAAATTGACCTGCCAGCCAATGGCGGAACCGACACGTTGCGCGCGGCCACAGTTTGGGAACCGCAAGATAATGGCAAGATGCGGGTTAAGCATGGCGACAGCTTCATCATGCTGGTCAATTGGGATAAGGCCGGAAAGGTATGGAGCCAGTCCATCCAGCCTTATGGTGCTGCAACCAACCGGCCCGATTCACCGCATTACACCGACCAGATGCAAATGTTCCTCGACCGCAAGTTCAAGCCGGTGCATTTCGAATGGGCGGAAGCGGTCAAGTACGCGAAACGCCGTTATCGGCCCTGAACGCCGTTTGTCGAAAACTGACGCCGAAACCATTGTTTTTGCGTCAGTCGCGGCTATCTTATGTGCAATATTAAAGCTTTGGGAACTAACATGATCCGTAATTTCACGCTTGCCCTACTGGGCGCATCGATGCTTGTCTCGCCCGCGTTGGCCGCTGACCCAGCACCGGTACCAGCCTCCGCGCTGGTCAAGGAAATCAATATCCCGCACGAGCAGTTCACCCTGAAAAACGGTCTGCGCGTCATTGTCCATACCGACCGTAAAGCTCCCGTAGTGGCGGTATCGATCTGGTATGATATCGGCTCGAAGCATGAGCCAAAGGGAAAGACCGGCTTTGCCCATTTGTTCGAGCATCTGATGTTCAACGGGTCGGAAAACGCGCCCGGTGATTTCTTCCAGCCGCTCCAGAATATGGGTGCGACCGACTATAATGGTACCACCTGGTTCGACCGCACCAATTATTTCCAGACCGTCCCAACAAGTGCGCTTGACCGGATGCTGTATCTTGAAGCCGACCGTATGGGCTATCTGCTCGGCGCGGTGACGCAGGAGAATTTGACCAACCAGATTGGTGTGGTGCAGAACGAAAAAAGACAGGGCGATACGCAGCCATATGGTCTGGTAGAATATGCGCAGATCAAGGGCATGGTTCCCGAAGGCCATCCTTATGGACATTCCACGATAGGCTCGATGGCCGATCTCGACAGCGCCAGTATGGAAGATGTGCGCGCTTGGTTCCGTCAGCATTATGGACCCAACAATGCCGTTTTGGTGCTCGCTGGTGATATCGATGTGCCGACCGCAAAGAAACTGGTCGAAAAGAATTTCGGTGCGATCAAGGCTGGCCCCAAGCAGAAGCCGTTGAAAGTTGATGTACCAACGCTCTCTGCTCCGAAATCCGAGGTGATGAAGGACAAGGTCGCAACGACGCGCATTTATCGCAATTGGACAGTGCCGGGTATCGACAGCGCCGATTCTGTGCCGCTCGAAGTGGGCGCATCGGTTCTGGGCGGCCTTGCCAGCTCTCGTCTCGACAACATTCTGGTGCGCGAAGAGAAGCTCGCCGTGAATGTGACCGCAGGATATCAGGGCTTTGCCCAGCTGGGCGGTATTGAGATAACCGCTGACGTCAAACCGGGTGTCGATCCGGCAACCGTCGCCAAGCGGCTTGATGAAATCATTGCAGACTTTGTCAAAACCGGTCCAACCGCTGATGAGGTGCAGCGCGTTCAGATGCGCACGGTGTCCAGCCGACTCGCCGGACTTGAGCAAGTCGGCGGCTTTGGCGGCAAGGCGGTCGCGCTGGCCGAAGGCGCGTTGTATCGCAACGACAGCGATTTTTATAAAAAGCAATTGGCTGAACTCGCCAAGGTAACGCCTACACAGGTAACCGCTGCGATGGGCCGCTGGCTCACGCGTTCGGTCTATGCGCTGACGGTAGAACCGGGTGAGCGTGCGCCTTATGAAGAGGCGAAAGGCGCATCGGTTCCCAAAACCGCGACCGCAATCACACCGGTCAAGCGCGAACCTGCGCCAGCACTAGGGGTCATTTCGGATCTCGCATTCCCCAAAGTTGAGCGTACAAAGCTGTCCAACGGTATCGAGATTGTTTACGCACAGCGCAACGCGGTGCCGATGACTCAGGTGTCGCTGAGCTTTGACGCCGGCAATACCGCCGATCCGCGTGACCGGTCAGGTACGCAATCGCTCATGCTGGCGCTGCTTGATGAGGGCGCGGCGGGCATGACCTCGACGCAAATCGCCGAAGCGCAGGAGCGTCTAGGCGCGAGCATCAGCAGCAATGCGAGCATGGACCGCACGAATGTCAATGTGACGTCGTTGACGGCCAATCTTGCGCCGTCGTTGAAGTTGTTTTCAGACATTGTCCTGAAACCCGACTTTGTGCCTGGCGAAGTCGAGCGGCTGCGCGGGCAGCAATTGGCGCGTATCCAGTCGGAACTGACCAGCCCGCAAGGCATCGCCTTCCGCACCCTTCCGCCTATCCTGTTCGGCAAGGACCATCCTTACGGCATTTCGTTCACCGGCACCGGTGATGTTGCCACCGTCAGCAAAGTCTCGCGTGACGAAATCCTCGATTTCCATCACAAATGGTTCCGTCCGGAAAAAGCCACGTTCTTCGTAGTGAGCGACAAGCCGTTGGTAGAGATAAAGGAGGCGCTGGAGGGTAGCTTTGGTAGCTGGAAAGCTACTGGACCTGCTGGCATGAAGGACATGTCGGCGGCTCCTGCTGACGCCAATCCGCGCATTGTCCTGATTAACCGCCCAGGTGCGCCCCAGTCGCTGATTTTGGGCGGCCAGGTTCTGGCGACCAAAGGCACCGCGGATCTTGAAACCGCCATCACCGCCAACGAGGCATTGGGCGCAGGGTTCCTGTCCCGTATCAACATGGATCTGCGCGAAACCAAGGGCTGGTCATACGGCGTGCGCGGCAGCATCAACCGCGTCGAGGGCGATGTCCCTTACCTGATTTCCGCGCCGGTTCAGGCCGATAAAACGGGCGAATCGATTGCTGCGCTGATGTCCAACTACAAAGCGTTTTTGAGCGACAAGGGCATCACCACCGAAGAACGCGAACGCATCATCGGGGGTAATATTCGTGAACTGCCCGGCAGCTTTGAAACATCGGGCGACGTGCTCGGTGCTATGCAGCGCAATGTGCTCTACAAGCGGCCTGACGATTTTTACGCTACGGTCGCAAGCGAGTATCGCGGTATGACTCAGGAAAAGCTCGACACCTCTATTCGTGCTTTGGTCAATCCGGATCGCTTCACATGGGTTGTGGTTGGTGACGCTGCGCAGGTCAAACCGCAGCTGGAAGCGCTTGGATTGCCAATTGAAATGGTCGGCGAAGCTGCTAACACCACTGCAAACAACACCGCTAAATAAGGAGCAGGAATATGGCAACAGTTGATGGTGATTGGGACGTAACAATCAAAAGCCCGATGGGTGACCAGAAGGCAGTTTTGACCGTCAACAGCGACGGCGGCAGCTTTTCGGGCAAGATGTCTGGCGGGCTCGGCACGATGGATATCGCGTCCGGTACAGTAGACGGCGATACGCTGAGCTGGGGCATGGATATTACCGTCCCAATGCCGATGCACCTCGATGCGACTGCAACCGTCGATGGCGACGCGATGACCGGCGAAGTGAAGGCCGGCGCTTTCGGTTCGATGGGGCTTTCGGGCACACGCAAGTAAATTTGGCGCGGCAATTTAAGTCGCGCTCCGATGAGAAACAGCAGGCCGTCTGCCCGAAAGGGCGGGCGGCCTTGTTCTATTTGCGGGCAATGCTAAGGAATTGAACGAAAGGCGTTTCCACCGAATCGCCCGATAAGCTCGGAGAACTCCCATGAACCAGCTTGCATCCGCTTCGCAGCTTCGCATGTCGCTGTTGCGCTGGGCTTTGTTCGTAGTCCCTGTGGTGATGTTTCTTGGTTTTCTTTCGGGAACAATATCTGGCTCCGCTGAAGAGAATGGCTGGTATCAGACTTTGATCAAACCCGATGCACAGCCGCCGGGCTGGGCGTTTGGCGTTGTTTGGCCTACACTTTACTTTTTGATGGGGCTGGCTTTCGCAATGATATTGCATGCCAGAGGTGCGCGTAGCCGCGGCCTTGCCATCGGTCTGTTTGTTGGCCAGTTTCTAGTGAATCTTAGCTGGTCACCCGTTTTTTTTGGCCAGCACAAGGTGACGACTGCCTTTTACATAATAATCGTGATGATCGTGCTTGGCATTGCAACAACGGTTGTATTTGCGCAGGTTCGCAAGGCTGCAGCATGGCTGATGGTGCCCTATCTGGTCTGGATTAGCTTCGCGGCGATACTGAATTTTCAGATCGACAGGCTGAATCCTAATGCCGAAAGCCTTTACGTTCCGGCTGCGACTTCCCAGATAGGGAAGGGCGGTTAACCCCCTGACCGCAATGGAGTGAATGACATGCAAAGCGAAAAGCGGATTTTTGACGATTTGGCCAAAGTATTGAA
>JBGSPK010000359.1:0-4632 GCA_041738665.1 Sphingorhabdus sp.
TGCGCAGATATCTTCAAAAACCGGACTTGGCCATTGGCCCGCATGAAAAATTCGCGGTCAATAAACCATCCAGCGATCCGGTATTTCCAACCGGACATTCTGGTCTGTAGCGACACGACCCACCCCGTTATTATTTGTGAAAATGCCGCTAGCAGAGGAACAAAGTCTGCGCGAATCGGTTTGGGGCGACTCGTGACGAGTCGGGCGAGTCGCACGGTGAGTTGTGGAAAACGTTATCCACATGGTTAAAATGCGTAGTGGAATCAGCATCCGTTGAAACCAGCCAAAAATAAAATACAATAAAAACAGTGCCATGGGTTCGATTCGCTATCTGCCACACGCAAAACCGCAGTTTTCTTGACCGCCACTTCCCCTTTTTCCGCCGTTTCTCTAGGAGAATGTCATGACCGATGCTGAACAACTGATTGCCGATATGACAGGCAGGGCCCGCAACGCGGCGCGCGCACTGGCTCGGGCAAGCGATGCCCAAAAGTCCGATGCGCTGAAACGCGCTGGCGCCATGCTTCGCAGTCAGTCAGCCAATATAATCGCTGCTAACGCTATTGATATGGCAGCTGGTGCACAGGCCGGACTGTCTTCCGCCATGCTCGACCGGTTGAAACTCGACGCGGCGCGGATTGAAGGCGTAGCGAGTGCAATAGAGCAAGTTGCAATTCTTACCGACCCTGTGGGCCAGGTTATCGACACGCATC
The DNA here is from genome assembly GCA_041738665.1 of Sphingorhabdus sp. Classification (GTDB taxonomy): domain Bacteria; phylum Pseudomonadota; class Alphaproteobacteria; order Sphingomonadales; family Sphingomonadaceae; genus Sphingorhabdus_B. Next base: position 714 of record JBGSPK010000359.1, read on the forward strand.
GCCAGCCCAATGGCCTCGTTATGGAACGCGTTCGCGTGCCGATCGGTGTGCTGGGTATCATCTACGAAAGCCGCCCCAACGTCACTGCCGATGCTGCCGCCTTGGGCCTGCGCTCGGGCAACGCGGTCATTTTGCGCGGCGGCAGCGAGGCTGTGAACAGCAACCGTGCGATTCATGCTGCAATGGTTGAAGGGATTACCGCCGCTGGTCTTCCCGCCGATGCAGTTCAGCTGGTGCCTACTCAGGATAGGGCTGCGGTTGGCGCGATGCTGCGCGCTCAAGGTGCTATCGACATGATAATCCCCCGCGGTGGCAAGTCGCTTGTCGCGCGGGTTCAGGACGAAGCGCGGGTGCCGGTACTCGCGCATCTCGACGGTATCAACCATACTTATGTCCATAAGGATGCCGACCCGGCGATGGCCAAAGCGATCATCGTCAATGCCAAGATGCGCCGCACTGGCGTTTGCGGAGCGACCGAAACCTTGCTCATCGATCAGGATTATGGTGCGCCAGCTGAGCTGATATCGGCGCTGATTGATGCCGGCTGTGAAGTGCGCGCCGATGACATGTTGATGGAACTCGAAGCGCGAACAGTTTCTGCTGACGCCAATGACTGGGACACCGAATATCTCGATTCGGTGATTTCGGCGCGTGTCGTGTCTGGCCCTGAAGAGGCGATGGAACATATCGCGCAGCACGGCTCGCATCATACCGACGCGATTATTACACAAAACGAAGAAGTCGCTGCGCACTTCCTTGCCGACGTCGACAGCGCCATCGTCATGCACAATGCGTCGACCCAATATGCCGACGGCGGCGAATTCGGGCTCGGCGCAGAGATCGGCATTGCGACAGGAAGGCTGCACGCGCGCGGCCCAGTCGCGCTTGAAGGGCTGACAACCTACAAATGGCTGGTGCATGGTCAGGGACAAGTCAGACCTTGAAAACGATCGGCCTGATGGGCGGCTCATTTAACCCCGCACATGGCGGCCACCGGTCGATTAGCCTGTTTGCGATGGATGCTTTGGCCCTCGACGAATTCTGGTGGATGGTGTCGCCTGGAAATCCGCTGAAGCCTAAAAAGGATATGGCCCCGCTGCCCGCTCGGCTCGCGTCTGCTATAACGCAGGCACGTCGCAGCCGGATTAGAGCGACGGCGATCGAGCACGAACTGGGTACCGTCTACACCGCCGAAACCTTGCGCAAAATCGTCGCGCGCTACCCAAAAGTCCGTTTCATCTGGATCATGGGTGCGGATAATCTGTTGCAATTTCATCACTGGAAACGCTGGAGAGATATAGCACGGATGATGCCGATTGCAGTTATCGCCAGACCCGGCTATGATGCCAATGCGATTGCGGGTCCTGCAATGGCCTGGTTCAGACGGTTTGTCCGGCGTCCCGACCAGCGACATCACTGGACAGAGTGGAGTACGCCAGCGCTTGTCTTTATGCGCTTTCGTCCTGATCCGCGATCGGCAACCGCAATTCGCCGCGCCGACCCATATTGGCATCAACGCACCAAACAACAGGGAGCGCGTGACAGCGTTACCCGCAAAATCGTGCTTTAAGGAGCAAACTTGATCGAACCTGCATCCGGCCCTGCCGCTGTAAAAGCCAACGGACCCACATTGAGCCCCGACGCGCTCCATGCCCTCATCCTCCAGTCGCTGGACGACGATCAGGCACAGGAAGTCGTCACCATCCCGCTGGAAGGCAAAAGCAACATCGCAGACCATATGGTCGTGGCATCGGGCCGCTCCTCGCGGCAGGTTGCATCGATGGCGCAGAAACTTGCCGAGCGAATCAAGAAAGCCGGCCGCCATGCGCGGATTGAGGGCTTGCCTTCGGCTGACTGGGTGCTGATCGATGCGGAGGACGTAATTGTCCACCTGTTCCGGCCCGAAGTGCGCAGCTTCTATAATCTCGAACGCATGTGGGCCTTCGGCGACGCACCTGAAGTCGCGCAGGCTTAACAAGTCCGTTCGCGCAGATGGCAATGCGCCTGCATATCATCGCGCGCGGGAAAATCGGTCGTTCGCCCGAGGGTGATCTGGTTAATCGCTATTTGAAGCGGATCAGCTGGCCGACCAAACATAGCGAACTACCGGATCGGGGCGGAGATCTGCCTGCCTCTGATGCGCCATTCAAAACCGTTATTTTAGACGAAAAGGGGGAACAGCTTGGTTCGCTCGAACTGGCGCGGCTGTTGGAGCGTTGGCGCGACGATGGCGTTCGCGAAACCCGCTTTTTGATTGGTGCTGCCGACGGCTTTGGAGATGCAGAACGGGCAGGGGCGGACAAGTTAATCGCATTTGGGAAAGCCACATGGCCGCATCTTATGGCCCGCGCGATGCTTGCCGAACAATTGTTTCGCGCAACATCTATCATTGCCAACCACCCCTATCATCGTGAAGGGTAGGGAAATGCGGTTCGGGTTAACTTTGGCATTTCTGGCATTGGCACCCTTGGGGGTAGCAGGCGCGCTCATGGCGCAAAGTGCATCTTCGATTGATACGCAACAACAGGCACTGCGCGACGCTAAAGCAAAGGCACTGAAAGCCGAGCGACGTAGCGAATTTCTTCGGCAAGAGGCGAGCAACGCGGCGAGCACCGCTGACCGTATAGTTGCCGAGCGTGCGGTGCTGTCAGCCGAAATCGCTGCAGCCGAGGCGCAGATTGAGGCAGCCAATGCGCGCATTGCGATCATCGGCCGCCGCCAGCAGGCGCAGCGCTTGCAACTGGGGCAGGAAAGCGAGCCAGTGCTGCGCTTGAATGCTGCTCTCCAGCAAATGACGGGGCGTCCGACCGCGCTGATGATTGCGCAGCCCGGTCAGCGTGAGGATTATATTCACCTGCGTGCGGTAATGGCCACAGTCCAGCCCGAGATAATCCGGCGCACGGGCGCGCTTCGTCAGCAAATCGCGGTGCAGAACGAATATCGTTCGCAGGAACTGGTTGCACTCAAATCCTTGAGCGACGCGCGCACTCGCCTTCAAAGCCGCCGGACGGCATTGGCAAGGTTGGAAGGGACTGCGCGCGGCAAGGCGGGCGATCTATCTGCTGACGCTGCCATCGAATTCGAACAGGCCATCGCGCAAGGCGAGCGCGCGCGCGACATTGTTGGACGCATCGACACCCAGCGCTTGAGCAGCGAAAGGGCAGCCGAGCTGGCCGCACTCGATGGACCGTTGCTGCGGCAAAATATCGGGCGACGCAACTTGGCCAGCAGAGCTGCCTACATCCTTCCCGCGCGCGGCAATGTAGTGTCCGGATTTAATGAATTGAACAGCACTGGCTATCGCGAGCGAGGTATCCGTATCGCCGTTGGTGCCGCGTCGCCGGTTGTGGCACCCGCCGCTGGAAAAATCAGTTTTGCGGGCCGCTATCGCAGCTATGGCCAGATCGTCATCATCGAACATGGCGGTGGCTGGAACACTTTAGTCACCAATCTCGATGCTGTTCAGGTTTCAAAAGGACAATCGGTCACCCAAAATGCGGTGCTTGGTACTTCGGGCGATGCTGCGGCAGAAATCGGAGTGGAATTGCGGCGGAACGGCCGGGTCATGGATATCGCAGCTTTGCTGGGTTAAGCTGCTGGTCGGGCTACGTCACGCTTTCGTGGTAAACATGCTTTCACCATAGGTTCAGGCCAGATATACGACTCAGCCTGATATAAGGACTAGATAACCGATGAAAAACCGCCTTCTGCCTTCAACTATGGCACTCTCTCTTGCGCTTTCGGTGCCCGCAACGGTGCTGCTGGCACAAAGTGCGCAGCAAAAGTCGGCTGCGCAGGCACAGGCCGACCAGATTCGCGAGCTTGAGCAATTTCTGGCGGTCTACAAGAAGGTCAAGTCGAGCTACGTCGACAAGGTTGATGACAAGCAGCTGATGGAGGGCGCCATTCAGGGCATGCT
>JBGSPK010000385.1:0-3186 GCA_041738665.1 Sphingorhabdus sp.
TCCGACCGCAGCAAGGCAACCGACCATCGAGCGCACCTGATGATGCAGGAACGACAAGGCCGCCGCTTCGACAATCACATGCTGTCCTTCGCGCCTGACATCGAGCCGGTCTAGCGTTTTGATGGGGCTTGCCGATTGGCAAGCAGTCGAGCGAAAGGTCGTGAAGTCGTGCAGGCCGACAAGCAATTGCGTCGCCTCGTGCATCGCGGCTGCGTCAAGTTCCGGCCCGATGCGCCACACGCGACCTCTCTCGAGCGTCAGCGAAGCGCGGCGGTTGAGGATGCGGTATTCGTAAGACCGGCCGATGCACGAGTAGCGTGCATGCCAGTCATCAGCTACTTCCTCGCAGGCCAGCACCGCGATCGGATGTGGTCGCAACTGCGCGTTGATCGCCTCCATGATGCGGAACGCGCTGAGCGGCTTTTCGATATCGACATGCGCGCGCAATCCAAGCGCGTGCACCCCTGCATCGGTGCGGCCCGCACTGTATACGAGCGTTTTCTCGCCCGTAACTTTGAATATCGCTTCCTCGATCGCGCCTTGTACCGACGGGCCATGGTCCTGCCATTGCCAGCCCATATAAGGGCCGCCGTCGAACTCAATGGTGAGTGCAAAACGGGTCATTTGAGGAGCGTGCCGGGCGGGATTGGTTTGCCACGAAGCAGGTCTGCGGCTTTCATGGCTGGTTTGCTTGCGCGCTGAATGACGGTTGGGCGGATAGCCTTAGTGCCGCATGCGATGGTGAGTTCGTGATCGAGCGCCGTTCCTGCCGGCCCATTTTCCGGGGATAATTCGGCGGCAAGGACCCGGTATCGTTCACCTTCAAACTCAAACCATGCCCCCGGCGCTGGATTGAAAGCACGAACCTGCCGTTCGACCTGATCTGCCGACGCTGAAAATTCCATCCGCGTTTCGGCCTTGTCGATTTTGGCGGCATAAGTGATGCCGTTTTCGGATTGCGGAACCGCTGGATGCGCGGTGAGGTCGTCCAGCACAACCGCCATCAGCTCCGCGCCAAGCTCGGCCAATTCAGACGTCAGCTCACCGGTAGTTTTCTGTCCGATTTCAATCTCGGTCGTCGCCCGTACCGGTCCGGTATCCAACCCCGTTTCCATCTGCATGACCATAACGCCGGTCTTTTCGTCGCCTGCCAATATCGCGCGTTGCACCGGCGCCGCGCCGCGCCAACGGGGCAGGAGCGAGCCGTGGACGTTAAGGCATCCATTTTTCGGCGCATCCAGTATCGCTTGCGGCAAAATCAGGCCGTACGCCGCTACCACCGCGACATCGAGATCGAGTGCGACAAACTCCGCTTGTGCCTCGACATTCCGCAGCGAAACCGGCGTCCGCACCGGCAGACCCAATTCCTCCGCCCTAGCCTGCACCGCAGACGGGGTCAGTTTCTTGCCTCTGTTCGCCGGACGCGGCGGCTGCGTGTAGACGGCCAAAACCTCATGACCCGCTGCGACGAGCGCATCGAGCGTTGGCACCGCAAATTCCGGCGTTCCCATGAAGGCAAGGCGCATCGTGACTTTTCCTTTGTTTGAAAGCCCCCTAAGACCGCTGACATGGCATCGCAAGAAATAGACGCACTAGCGCAGGCATTGTCGAAGCTGCCCGGCCTTGGCCCGCGTTCGGCGCGGCGGGTGGTGCTGCACCTGATGAAGAAACGCGAAACCGTTTTGCAGCCTTTGTTGCGCGCATTGAACAATGTCGAACAAAGGCTGGTGGTGTGCGAGACTTGCGGCAACATCGACACTTGCAATCCTTGCGGCATTTGCGTCGATCCCCGTCGCGATACGCGCGCAATCTGCGTGGTAGAGGATGTGTCCGACCTGTGGGCGCTCGACCGGTCGCGCCTGTTTCCAGGGAAATATCATGTTCTTGGCGGGCGTCTATCGGCGCTCGATGGCGTGCGGCCTGAAGACCTCCACATTGACGGCCTGATTACGCGTGTCGCCGCAGGCGGCGTGGACGAGGTCGTGCTGGCGATGAATGCCACACTGGATGGTCAGACCACAGCGCATTATCTTGCAGAACGGCTGGAAAACTACCCGATCCGTCTGACCCAGCTCGCGCACGGTGTCCCCGTTGGTGGCGAGCTCGATTATCTTGACGACGGTACCTTGGCGCAGGCATTGCGCGCGCGCCGTCCTGTCGGTTGATTTCGACTGCAACCATCCCTATCTGCACCGCATGGCCATATTACCCATTCTTGAAGTGCCCGATCCGCGGCTGAAAACCATATCGACACCCGTCGAAGCGTTTGATGATCATTTGAAAACGCTCGTCGACGACATGTTCGAAACGATGTATGCCGCCCCCGGTATCGGTCTGGCCGCAATTCAGGTCGGTGTGCCCAAACGGTTGTTGGTCATGGACCTGCAGGAAGAGGGACCGGATGGCGAAGCGGTGAAAAATCCACGTGTCTTCGTTAACCCCGAAATTCTTGAGCCATCGGCAGAGCATTCGGTTTACAATGAGGGGTGCCTTTCGGTGCCCGATCAATATGCCGAAGTCGAACGGCCTGCGAAAATCCGTGCGCGCTGGCAGGATCTGGATGGCAAGACGCATGAAGAATCGATGGATGACCTAATGGCCACCTGCCTTCAGCACGAAATGGACCATCTTGAGGGTATCCTCTTCATCGACCATCTTTCGCGGTTAAAGCGCCAAATGGTGCTGAAAAAAATCGAAAAGGCCCGCAAAATGGGCGGCGGGCATGTCCATAGCGAGCATTGCAATCATTGAGTGAGCCCCTCCCATAAAGGAGGGGTGCAGCACTACTTAGCGAATTGTGTCGGCGCGGCGTTCACCGTGACAAACTTGCCAGCCTGTATTTCCTGCACTTCAAGCATGCGGTCGGTCAGACCATTGCTCAGGAAGCGGAATGCCCCATCGACGCCGATAAAGCCCTGCGGATCCGTCAGTTGGGACACGGGGAATTTTGACCCCGGCCGCCAGTCGCGGGCCACACGTGCAATTAGCAGCACCGAATCATAGCCGAGGCTCGACAGCCGCAACGGTGCGCGCCCGAAGCGCGTGCGGTATTTGGTGGCATATTGATTGTAGAGGGTATCCGAAACGCTGGCGAACCACGCGCCGTACATCGGCGGCTTGCTGGCGAGCGAACCATCGATGTTCCACAAATCGGTCCCTAAAATCTTGGCGTTTTTCAGGCCATGC
>JBGSPK010000386.1:0-14087 GCA_041738665.1 Sphingorhabdus sp.
AACGCGCTGGCCGTCGGTAAATTCCTAGAGAAGCGCGTGCCGGTCATGCTGCACCCGGGTCTTGCCAGCCATCCCCAGCATAATCTGGCAATGAGCCAGATGAAAGCCTGCGGTCCGATATTCTCGTTCGAACTCGACGGCGGCCGCAAGCAGGCGCATGTGCTGCTCAACGCACTCCAACTCATCGACATCTCCAACAATATCGGCGATGCGCGCAGCTTGATGTGTCACCCTGCCTCATCCACACATCACGGCATGGGACCCGAAGGCCGCGAAGCGATGGGCGTTGGCGAAGGTATGATCCGCATTAATGTGGGCCTCGAAGACCCGGCAGACCTGATGGAAGATCTGGATCAAGCGCTTAAGGTGGTCGGGCTATGAACATCCTCGATTCCTTTTTCACCGCGAGCGCCACTACCGATGGTGTCACCGTCCGCGTCGCGCCCAATTTTCTCGATGAGCAATCGGTTCCGGCGCAGGGCCGCTGGTTCTGGTCCTATCATATCCGAATCGAAAATCATGGGGATGAACTGGTGCAGTTGCTCACCCGCCATTGGAAAATCACCGACGGGCGCGGGATGGTAAACCACGTCGATGGCGACGGCGTCGTCGGTGAGCAGCCTTTGCTTAAGCCCGGCGAAAGTCATGATTATGTCTCGGGCTGCCCACTGTCGACACCAAGTGGTATGATGGAGGGGCAATATCGGTTTATTCGGGAGGATGGCGGAACCTTTCTTGCCGAAATTCCGCGGTTCAAACTGGTGGCTCCGGCAACTGCCAGATGAAGCGGACGCATTTGCCCCTTAATGGCCTGCGGGTGCTCGATGCCGCGGCGCGGCACTTAAGCTTTACAAAGGCAGCAGACGAACTGGCGGTAACGCCCGCAGCGGTTGGCCAGCAAATTCGGGCGTTGGAGGATATGCTGGGAGTCGTGCTTTTTCGCCGCACGCCAAAGGGACTCGAACTCACCGACGAAGCCTCGAACGGCCTCGATGCCTTGCGCGCCGGGTTCCTGCAATTTGAGGAATCAGTCCGCGCCATGCAGGCTGGTCAGTCGTCCAATTCACTCACCATTGCGGCGCCGCGCGATTTTACTGCCAAGTGGCTGGCTGCACGGCTTGCGACATTCAGCAGAGCTAATCCCGATACCCGCTTCACTTTGGTGGCCGCCGACGATGAAATCGATTTTACCGAGGCCAATCTCGACCTTGCCATCCGGCTCAGCGATGGCCCGGGTGAACATGAAGGTGTTATGCTCGCCGCAGGGGCGTTTGTGACTGTCGCAGCCCCCGAAGGTGGCGCAGAGACACCGATTAGCTGGTCTGGATGTCCTGTAGCAGACGGCATTGCAGCGCTTCGGTTAGCTGATGCAGGCCTTGCCATTGACGCAGCCGCAATCGGCTTGGGCAAGGCAACGGTTCCCTTGCTTCTCGCCGAAAGTGACTTGGCAAACGGCCGCATTCGCGCTGTCGACAATGCCAAGGAAAGCAACCAAGCATATTGGCTGGTCGCACCGTTGCCGCAATGGCGACAGAAAAAGGTCAAGGCGCTGGTGGAGGCTTTGACGGTGTGACTGTACCAACGCTGAAAACCAGCAGATTGGTCTTGCGACAGCTCGTGGTCCAAGATGCAGTGGAATTGTTCAAAACGCTCTCCGACGATGAAGTGATGCGATATTGGTCTAGTGGCCCGCACCAAAATCTCGAAGAAACAAAGTCATACATTTCATGGAACGCAGATGCCGATGCGGACCATAAATGCTGGGCAATTACAACGGATGACGAACTGGCAATGGGATGGGTGATATTGCTGCCCCATCACAAAGGCAGCTTTGAGTTAGGATATATTCTGGGTCGAGAACATTGGCGTCAGGGTTATATTGCTGAAGCGTCTGCCGCGGTGCTCGATTACGCGTTTACGGAGTTAGCTACACGCCGGGTGATGGCCGACACCGATCCAGACAATGTAGCCTCAATCGGATTGCTGGAGAAACTAGGATTCCAGAAGGAGGGGTATCTACGGGGCGAATGGGAGACGCACATCGGCATTCGCGATAGCCTGATTTTTGGACTGCTTCGCGACGAGTGGGAAGCTCGACGCGCCTAATTTGCCGCACTATCCAATAGCCGCGTCATCAGCGTCGCAAAGGCTTCGTTATCGACCTCCTTCGCCGGATTATTCCAACTTCCGCTAATTACATACCAATCGCCTGCCTTTGATTGAGCGAGGAAACTCATCGAGATCACGCCGGGCTCATATCCGCCCTTGTAACCCAGAGACTGCCATTTCGCGGCTGACACAGGTGCGACGCCCTTGTTCACCGCCATGACATCCAACGCAGTTTTGTTTCCGATTTGACGGATGTTGTTCATCAACGCTGAAATGTCTGCGGGTGATGCAAACCATTCTATTGTTTCGATTGCGACCGGACCTGAACCAAAGGCTACCATGTTGATATTCTCATATTTGAGCGCGCTAGCCTGAGCGTCTAGCAGCGCGCGTTGCTGCGCTTCACTGGCCTTTTCGAACTGGGTCAACAGAGCCGGATTGCTTTTGAGTGCAAACGCCTCAACGGTGGTCAGCAACGGAAGCGCCCTATCCGGATCACTATGGCCGATAGTGGCCAGCTTTTCTTCGATTGCCTCACGTCCCAGCACGCGGATGAGGGCGTCGGTCGCCGCATTGTCACTGACCGAAATCATCCATGTGGCAAGCGTCTGAAGTGTTACCGGCGTACTGCGTGGCCAGTTTTGGGTGGCGGACGACGAATAATTATTCTCGAGAATCGGAACTACATCGGACCAGCTGCGCCTTCCGGCCTGCACCTGCGACGCCAGCTCAGCGAGAACATAGAGTTTGAATGTCGAACCTATCGCAAATTGCTGCCCCGTCGCGCGACCCGCGACCTGCTGGCGGCTACCGCCGTCACCGATTTTCTCGACGAGATAGCCAGCCTTGCCCGGAAGAGCGACGAAATCGGCGTCGATTTTCGCTGCGGTGTCGCCTTTGTGTTCGAATCCCTTGATAAGCAAGCCCACAACCTTGTTCGGCGTTGTTGGCTCGATTGAGATATCTGCGGTGGCAATGGCCTTTTCATACTCGATTTTTATCGTCGCACCGGTGGTGCCTTTGCTATCGATGCCGGAAATTTTGAGTGGTTGCCCGTGTTGCGCAATGAACTGGTCCGACAGGGCTTTGAGCTGCGTTGGCGGAACAGCGGCCAGAAATGATGGGGCGAAAAATTCATCGTAATTCAGCTTGCCAGCGAGCACAGCCGGAAGCTGCTCAATACGACGGTCAAGCGCAGTTGATGGAAGCGGCGCGGCCGGTTGGGCCGGTGCCTTGGCAAATACCGTCGGAGTTACGGTGGACAGGCCAAGTGCCAAAGCGACCAAATGCTCTTTCATTTTGCGCGTTCCTCTACTTTAGGCGTCGATCGCTTCCTCGTCCAGCAAGGCTGCATTGTCCTGAATGAAGTTGAACCGGTGTTCGGGGTTCTTGCCCATTAGTCTGTCGACCAGATCGGTCACTACGGCGCGGCGTTCATATTCGTGTGGCAAGGTGATGCGGATCAACGAGCGGGTTGCAGGATCCATCGTTGTTTCGCGCAGCTGATTGGGGTTCATTTCACCTAACCCTTTGAAACGACCAACTTCGACCTTTTTGCCCTTGAACACCGTCGCCTCCAATTCGGCGCGATGCGCGTCGTCAGCGGCGTAGACGCTGTGGCTGCCGTGCGTCAGTCGGTAAAGCGGCGGACGCGCGAGAAACAGATGCCCTGCCTTCACGATTTCAGGCATTTCCTGAAAAAAGAAAGTCATCAGCAGTGTCGCGATATGCGCGCCGTCGACATCGGCATCGGTCATGATGATGATGCGTTCATACCGCAGATTGTCGGGGTTGCAGTCCTTTCGGCTACCGCAACCGAGTGCGAGATTGAGGTCGGCAATTTCGTTGTTGGCACGGATTTTGTCGGAAGTTGCCGACGCAACGTTGAGGATTTTACCGCGTATCGGCAAAATTGCCTGCTTCTTGCGGTCGCGAGCCTGCTTTGCGCTGCCGCCTGCGCTGTCGCCTTCTACAATGAACAACTCAGTGCCGGTCGGGTCGTCCGAGGAACAATCGGTCAGCTTGCCGGGCAGGCGCACCTTTCGGCCGGAGGTTGCGGTTTTACGCTTGACCTCGCGTTCGGCTTTTCGCCTGAGCCGATCATCAACCTTCTCCAATATGAAACCCATCAGCGCCTTGCCGCGCTCCATATTGTCGGCGAGGAAATGGTCGAAATGATCGCGCACCGCATTCTCGACGAGGCGCGTCGCTTCGGGTGAAGTCAGGCGATCCTTGGTCTGGCTCTGGAACTGCGGGTTGCGGATGAAGACCGACAGCATCAGCTCGGCTTCGTTGAAAACATCTTCCGCTGAAATTTGCGCAGCCTTCTTCTGGCCGATCAACTCGCCAAAGGCCCGCAATCCCTTGGTAAGAGCAGCGCGGACGCCTGCTTCATGTGTGCCGCCATCGGGCGTGGGGATGGTGTTACAATACCAGCTATACGAGCCGTCCGAATAAAGCGGCCAGCTAATCGCCCATTCTACGCGGCCCTGCGCGTCTGGGAAATCCTGCGTTCCGGCGAAAAAGTCGGTGGTTGCACAGGCGCGCGTGCCAAGCTGCTCGCGCAAATGGTCGGACAGACCGCCGGGAAATTGGAACACCGCCTCTGCTGGCACATCGTCGGTTGCAAGTTCGGGGTCGCAGCGCCAACGGATTTCGACGCCCGCATACAAATACGCTTTTGACCGTGCCAACCGGAACAGCCGTGCCGGTTTGAACTTCGCATCGGCGCCAAAGATTTCCACGTCAGGTGTAAACGCAATCGTCGTGCCGCGCCGGTTGGGCGTCGGTCCCAACTCTTCCAGTTTGCCAAGCGCATGGCCCTTGGAAAAACGCTGGCGATAGAGCTGCTTGTTCCGCGCCACCTCGACTACCGTGTCGTCCGACAGTGCGTTGACCACCGACACGCCGACACCATGCAAGCCGCCCGACGTCGCATAGGCTTTGTCTGAAAACTTGCCGCCCGAATGCAGCGTGGTCAGGATGACCTCAAGCGCTGACTTGTCGGGAAATTTGGGATGGGGATCGACCGGAATACCGCGGCCATTGTCGCTGATTGTCAAACGGTTTCCGGCTGCGAGGTACACCTCGATCCGATTGGCATGGCCCGCCACCGCTTCGTCCATCGAGTTGTCGAGAACTTCCGAAGCAAGATGATGCAACGCGCGCTCGTCGATGCCGCCGATGTACATCCCGGGGCGACGCCGTACGGGTTCGAGACCTTCCAGCACCTCTATGGCGGAAGCGGTATACTCATTGGAAGCAGCGGTCGCAGCCGCGCCGCCACCAAACAGATCATCGGTCATGCTGACGCTATAAGGCGCGTGGAGTCACCAGCGCAAGCGCGTTGCGCCAGCGATAGCAATCGGCTGTGGATATTTACCCTTGGGTTCTTAACGAACCCGGGGGCCGCCAAACGGCATCGGCGGGGGAGGGCGACGAACACCGCGCGGCAATTGCGCCTGATAAGCGCGTCCGCAATGTTCAACGCAGTAAGGGAAGCCGGGATTTACTGCTTCTCCACAAAAATGGAAATCGGCTTCGCCTGGATGGCCCATGGGCCAGCGGCAGATACGCTCGTTCAAATCGAGAAGCGAGGTCTTGTCGGCCATTTCGGGGCTCGGCTTGGCCGGGACAAGGCGGCGGGGCGGCGCAGGCGGGATGGGTGCCTGCTGATCGCCGGGGCCCTGCCGCATGAAGCCGCCGGGGCCGATGGAAACGATCCGCGGCATCGGCGCAGCTTTGACTTCGCTACCCGGCTCGCCATCGGCACGCGGTGCTGCGGAAGGAGCCACGGGTGCAGCAGGACGCGGTCGCATAGGCGCAGCCGCGATTGGCTTTGCCGGAGCTGCAGCCTTTTTCGGTGCAGCCTTTTTCTCAGGCTCATTGGCCTTAACTGGCGACGGACGCGACTTCAGGCCAAGGCGATGCGCCTTGCCAATAACCGCGTTGCGCGACACGCCGCCGAGTTCGTCGGCGATCTGGCTTGCGGTAAGGCCCTTTTCCCAAAGGGTTTTCAATTGGTCGATCCGCTGGTCGGTCCAGGACATAAATGCTTTCCCAAATTCTAATTCGTCATGCCGCCTGAATGGCGCAATTGCGCCTTGCGGTTGAAGCTGCAAGCCGATAGTCGATTGCGCGATGAGTATCCACCATAAAAGCGCGCAAGGCCCAGATAGGGATTTGACCCCGATTGTTCAACTGCAGGGCGGTGAACGACTGATCCGCAATGTGAACTGGGTGGGTCTCCAGACGCTTTATATGAAAGAAGTCCGCCGCTTCTTCAAAGTGCAGCTACAGACCGTTTGGGCACCTGCGATAACGACCCTGCTTTATCTTATCATTTTCACGGTTGCTCTGGGCGGGGTGAAACCAACGGTACTTGGCGTTTCATTCGCCGATTTCATCGCGCCAGGGCTCATCATCATGGGCATGATGCAAAACGCGTTTGCCAATTCGAGCTTCTCGCTGCTGGTTGGCAAGATTCAGGGAACTATCGTGGATTACCTGATGCCGCCGCTTTCCAACGCTGAGGTGCTGGCCGCGCTGACAGGTGCGGCGGTTACGCGGGCTTTTCTGGTGGGTGGCACGATCTGGCTCGCGATGGCAATCTGGCCTGATGTTAATGTCACGCCAGTGCATCTGTGGGCTGTTTTGTGGTTTGGTTTGATGGGTTCAACGCTGCTCGCGCTCATGGGCGTGTTGACCTCGATCTGGGCGGAAAAATTTGACCACGCCGCTGCCGTTACCAACTTTGTCGTTGCGCCCGCGGCATTGCTATCGGGGACTTTCTATTCAGTCGATAAACTGGCCCCGACATTTCAGGCTATCAGCCATGCCAACCCATTTTTCTATGCGATTTCAGGCTTCCGTTATGGCTTTATCGGCAGCGCCGACAGCCCGGTAGTGTTTGGTGCGTTGTTACTTTTGGGCATCAATATCGCTCTGGGTACCGTGTGTTATTTGGTGCTCCGCTCCGGCTGGAAACTGCGCGCCTAAACGTACGCCGGGTTTTGCCGTTTAGCCTCCCAAGGGGGCGATATGGTGATAACGGCATTGGCGAGGCTTAGGCATCGTAGCGAGCAACTCACTGCGAAACTGGCGTTCGGCACCGCAGGCGAGGTCAACACCGCGCGCGAGTTGTTGCGGCTTTCGTTGGTCGAACTTTACCAGCTGGGCCATTGGCGTGAGCAGCCCAAAGAATTCAAAACTTACATGCGGCTGTACCGCGCTTGTGGCCCAAGCAATTTTAACGTGCAGCAGTCCAAGTCTGCGCCTGACAAAAGGGGCCGATACAGCCCTTGACGACAAGATTGCCAGATTTGCCTTTGTACACGATCGAACGATAGGTTTTGCCCGATTTAGGATCGTAAATCTGGCCCTTCCATTCATTGCCCGCGGCTTTGAACCCGGTCAGAATATTCATGCCAAGCAACGTGCGGCTGCGAAGCGCCTTGTCCGGATTGTTAACGTCTTTCTGGCCAACACCATTGGGCGGCGGGACTAGGAATTTTGCGAGCTTGCCGCAAATCGTCGCGCCGCATTCGTAGATTTCGACGACGCCGTCTTTGCTTTGGGTGACCCAGCGACCGGTGACCGGCGCGGCGGCGTGAACTGAAGCAGAAAGCAAAGTTGCGGCGAGCAACGCCGCTAGAAATCGTGCTGACAACATAAACGCTCCTCAATTGCGATATCCAGACATTAGCGTGAGATTGTTACGCCGCAAACTTTTTGCCTTTTTATGACGTCCTGCTAACCGGTTCAACATGAACGAAATCATATTGTACGATTATTGGCGCTCGTCCGCGAGCTACAGGGTGCGCATCGTACTCAATCTAAAAGGCGTCGCGTACAAAACAGTTCCGACCAGCCTGCTAGAAGGCGACCATAAGTCGCCTGATTATGTCGCGCGCAACCCGCAAGGGTTCGTGCCGATGCTGTCAATCGACGGTCATGATCTGACGCAAAGTCTGGCCATTATCGACTATCTCGATGCCAATTATCCCGACCCGGCAATGGTGTCATCCAACCCCGCCGATCGCGCCAAAACGCTCGCGCAGGCATTGGTGATTGCTGCCGATATTCACCCGATCAATAACCTTCGTATCCTGAAATATTTGAAAGATGTGTTGGGGCACGACCAAGCGGCAATTGATGACTGGTATCGGCACTGGATCGTCGAAGGGCTTACCGCGTTGGAGGTAATGGCCCCCGAACACGGCCTGTTCGGCAGCGATTTGCCCAATCTTGCCGACGTATGTCTGGTCCCGCAGATGGCGAATGCGCGGCGTTTCGATACGCCGTTGGTGGCATTTCCGAAGCTATTGCGGATTGATGCGGCGCTTATGGAATTGCCAGGGTTCAAGGCGGCGCATCCGGATGCAGTAAAGCAGGCTGGATGAAATTTAATTTGTTGCTTTGTCTTCCGTTGTTTGCGGTATCGACGCCTGCATGGGCGCAAGCCCGCGTTACAGTCGGTTGCGAATTCTCGCTTGAATTCGAAATAATTCCTATTTGTCCCGGCATTGTGGTCACCGGCAACCTCTCCTCTTTTGTGGTCGAACGAACCGAATCGATTATCTACATTCCAGTTGATCAGGTCAGCGTTGAGCGAACTCTCATACGAGTTCCTGGCCTCCAACAATTTCGTCGCTCGGATGCACGCTCGGCTAATCCAACCAGCCAAGGCGTTACCCTTCGCGGGCTAGGCGGAAACGCATCATCGCGCGCTATACTCTTGCTTGACGATGTGCCTCAGGCTGACCCGTTCGGCGGTTGGGTTAGTTGGCCTGGCTATGACGCGCTTAACCTCGCCAGCATCCGCGTGCGCCGTGGCGCTGGACAAGTGGCGTCAGGTGCGGGCGCGTTGGCAGGTGTCATCGAGCTTGATAGCAAACAGAATGTCGACCAACTGCATGCCAACATTGCCTATGGCAGCCGCAACAGCGTCGATGCCAAAGCATCGTTGCTGCGTAAGCTTGGCGATGGCAGTGTCTCGGTTTCTGGTAGCTATGCGCGCGGCGACGGGTTCATTCCAATCCTCAGAGGTCAACGTGGAGCGGTCGACCGGCCAGCGCCTTATGAGCAGGGCGGCATTGCCGTCCGCGCGGTTGCGCCGCTGTCCGGTGACATCGAACTGCAGGTTGGAATGCGCGCGTTCTCCGACGAGCGCGACCGGGGCTTTGACTTTTCGGATAACGAGAACAGCGGTGTCGATGCGAGCCTGCGCTTGGTCAATCGCAACCCCGGCGGATGGCAGTGGAGCGCTTTAGGCTATGTGCAAATCCGCGATTTCGCCAACCGCTTCGGCGCGATTGGCGCTGGCCGCAATTCGGTCAGCCTGACGCTCGATCAGTTTTCTGTGCCCTCGACCGGTTTGGGTGCGCGTGTCGAAGTCCGGCCACCGATTAGCGACAAAGCCGAACTGCGCATCGGCGGCGATTGGCGTCGCACCATCGGCGAGACCAACGAGAATTTCTTTTTCACTGGCCTCACGCCCGGACGCAGCCGTCGCGCCGGTGGTGAGAGCGATACGTTCGGCCTGTTTGCCGAGGCGAGCTTTGAACCGGTCGACCATTTGACCCTGACCGCAGGCGCGCGCGCGGATCATTGGAGCATCACCCATGGGTTCCGCAAGGAAGTGAACATCGGCGGTACAACGCGTTCCGACGATGTGTTCGCCGACCGCTCGGGTTGGGAAGGCACGGGCAGGGCAGGCTTCGCCTTGCAGGCGAGCGATACCGTCAAGCTGCGCGGGGCGGCCTATCTGGGGTGGCGCCTGCCAACGCTGAACGAATTGTACCGGCCATTCCGAGTTGGTGCCGATGCGACTGCGGCCAATGAATTGCTCGCGCCCGAGCGATTGAAAGGCGCGGAAATCGGGGTCGATATCGAAAGCGGGGACTTCCAATTTGGTGCGACCGCCTTTGCCAATAAGCTGGACAACGCCATTGCCAATGTCGGGCTGGGTGTGGGGCCAGCCAACTTCCCCGGCGTTGGTTTCGTCGCGGCGGGGGGCATTTATCGTCAGCGGCAGAATCTGGATGCCATTAATAGCAAGGGTGTGGAACTCGACGCGTCCTATGCGGTGCAGGATTTTACGCTGCGCGCTGGCTATGCCTATGTTGATGCCACGGTTGAAGCGTCAGGAACGGCAGCCGCGCTCGATGGCTTGCGACCCGCACAGGTACCCCGCCATTTTGCCAATATCGGCGCAAGCTATGATGGCGATGCGGTCAGCGCGAACGTAAACGCGCGTTATGTCGGTGGACAATTCGAGGACGACACCAACAGCCGCCGTCTCGCAAGCGCATTCACGCTCGATGCCGGGGTAGGTTACAACTTAGGCGAAAAATTGCGACTTGAACTGCGGGCTGAAAATCTGTTCGATGCGCGGGTGGAGGCTGCAATCGGCAGCGATGGCGTGATTGAGCGGGCAACCCCGCGCACGATCTGGGCAGGAATATCGGTAGAATATTGATGGCAAAGACGGCCCCAAAACTGACGCTGGCGGAATTTCTGCCCTATCAGTTGTCGATTACATCGAATGCGGTCAGCGACTTGATCGCACGCGCCTATCGCGGCCGGTTCGCGCTCAAAGTGCCCGAATGGCGTCTGATGGCGGTGCTGGGGGAGCGTGCATCCGCCACGCAGCGCCAATTGTGCGAGGCAACTGCGATGGACAAGGTCACCGTCAACCGCGCGTCGAAGGCGCTCGAAGACCGCGGGCTGATTGGCCGAGCGCCAAACGCCGCCGATGGCCGTTCGCATCATCTGGCGCTCACCGAAACGGGACGCGAACTGTACGACCAGATCGTTCCGCTGGCGCTCTCGGTCGAAGCCGAACTCGAAAAGATATTGGGCAGCGGTGAAGCAAAGGCGCTGGAAAACATGCTGGCCCAGTTACGCGCGCGGGTCGCCGAACTCGGCTAAGGCGAAACCCCATATTGCCGCTTGGCAAAAATGGTTGCATTTGATACTAGTTTTTCAAATCCTGAAATGACAAAAGGCGATGCGAACCAATGACCGATTTGTTTGAAAATCCCCTCGGCCTAGACGGCTTTGAATTCGTCGAATTTGCGTCTCCCGAAAAGGGCATACTCGAACCAGTGTTCGAAAGCATGGGCTTTACGCATATCGCTTCGCACCGCTCTAAGGACGTCCATCTATGGCGTCAGGGCGAAATCAACCTGATCGCCAACTACGAACCGCGCAGCCCGGCCGCATTTTTCGCTGCCGAACATGGCCCTTCGGCCTGCGGTATGGCGTTTCGCGTCAAGGATGCCGCTAAAGCCTATGCTGAGGCGCTTGAACGCGGAGCAGAACCGGTCGAAAGCAAGACCGGCGTAATGGAACTGCGCATCCCCGCTATCAAGGGCATCGGCGGCGCATTTATCTACCTCGTAGACCGTTACGCGGCGCTCAATAATCCCGAGGCGTTGTCGATTTACGATATCGACTTTGTCTACAAACCCGGCGTCGTTCGCAATCCTGTGGGCGCCGGCTTCCAGAAAATCGATCACCTGACTCACAATGTCTACGGCGGCCGAATGGCGCATTGGGCAGGCTGGTACGAGCGCATCTTCAACTTCCGCGAAATCCGCTTCTTCGACATCAAGGGCGAATATACCGGCCTGACATCGAAGGCGATGACCGCGCCGGACGGCAAGATACGCATCCCGCTGAACGAAGAAGGCAAGGCTGGCGGCGGGCAGATTGAGGAATATCTGCGCGCCTATAATGGCGAAGGCATCCAGCATATTGCTCTGATCTGCGACGATTTGATAGAGTGCTGGAATAATCTGCAGAAACTTGGCGTGCCGTTTATGACCGCGCCGCCCGAAACCTATTACAAGATGCTGGAAGGCCGACTGCCGGGACATGGCGAACCGGTCGAGCAGCTCCAGCAACGCGGCATATTGCTCGATGGTACGACAGAAGGCGGCCAGCCCCGCCTCTTGCTTCAAATATTCGCGCAACCGCAAATCGGGCCGGTATTCTTCGAATTCATCCAGCGCCGCGGCGACGAAGGCTTCGGCGAGGGCAATTTCAAGGCATTGTTCGAGAGCATCGAGCGCGACCAGATCGAGCGCGGTGTGCTGGAGGTGGCGCAATGAGCCTGCCATTCAACACCGAACGGATCCACCATGTCGCCTATCGCTGTAAGGACGCCAAGCAGACAGTGGATTGGTACGAACGCGTATTGGGCTTCACCTATACCAACGCCTTTGCGGAAGATTATGTGCCGTCAACCGGCGCCTACGACCCCTATATGCACATCTTCCTCGATTGCGGCGGTGGTAATGTGCTGGCATTTTTCGAACTACCGAACCAGCCCGAAATGGGCCGCGATGAGAAGACCCCGGCATGGGTGCAGCATCTGGCGTTCAAGGTTGCCGATTTCGATACATTAAAGGCAGCCAAAGAACATATCGAAGCACAAGGTGTCGATGTATTGGGGCCAACCTATCACGGCATATTCCGCTCGATCTACTTCTTTGATCCCAACGGTCATCGGCTCGAACTCGCCTGCGACATTGGCACCGACGAACAATATGCCGAGCTAAAGCGCGTTGCCCCAGATATGCTCGAAGAATGGAACCAGACCAAAAAGGCACCCAAGCACGCCGATTGGCTCCACATTGAGCCGGGCGGCGAGTAGCCAGGTTAGAAGCTGTCGATTGCGGCTTTCCCCACTTTGGGGGTGTCCGTTTTTGGCATCCGTGCCTCAAGCGGAACAAGCCACGTATTGACCTTGTCGCCAACAAAGGTCTGTGGCCGCGATGGCAGTAACTGCTTCGATGATTCCCATTTGCCTATCAGGCTTGCTGCCTCCTCGGTCGCTTTATCGAACGGCTGCGGTTTGCGAAGGCCATTGTTAATCAACGCATCCCCAAAAAAGGTCCAGTCATTGCCCGGCGCGCAGCCAAAAGATGTCCGGTTTGACGCTGCGGCAGTCACGATTACGCTGTTTTCATTGGTCAGAAGAGGCAGAAAGATTCCTGAATAACATGCTGATAATAATATCATCCGCCTTTCGAATCCGAGGTCATCTAACAAATTCGCAAGCCGCATCGGCGCAATCATTCCGACACCCTTGTCGCCATCGCGATAGGCAAGCCCGTTGGTCGGGTCACCGTGCGTAGTTGCAAACAGGATTAGGACGTCTTCCTTGAGATTCATCTTACCCGCGACGGCGGCAAGTGCTGTGGCAAGATTGGGCGGAGATCCTTGCGGCGTGCCATTGCCTTGGTCATCGGCCCCCGCGGCGAGAAATATCGTGCGCCCGTTCGCCCCATAGCGACGGCCCAGAACTTTTGCCGCTTCACCTGCCTCCCGCCCGAAAACTGGATCGGAATCGAGCCCGACGGACACGACATAGGCGTCGATCACTCCATTGCGTTGCGGTTGAAGCGCAGCAATTGCGGTTCCAAGCCGCTTGTGCTGTGCCAGATGCCATGCGGCGCTGCGCCCTTGCTCCATCGACCAGCCGTTTTTAGCCGCCTCGATAGGGTTGAACCCCTGCTGTTGTCCGGTGGCCGGGTTTGTTGCCAGCATGACCAGCGCCAACGCCGCCGCCTTAACCCTTTTGCGCATGCTGCCGCGTCTGCTTCCGTTCCCGCTTTCCATGCACAAAGGTTAAGCCAACACTATTGGTTGCCGCAACCGGAAACTGCGGGCATCATGCGCGCAATAACGAGAGGATATTTATGAAATTAGCTTCGCTCAAATCGGGCCGTGATGGCCATCTGGTGGTCGTATCAAACGATCTGGCCTGGTATGCCGATGCAGCACATATTGCGCCGACCTTGCAGGCAGCGCTGGATGACTGGGACGAAAGTGCGCCACGGCTTCAGGCGCTGGCGACCGATCTGGAACATGATGTTATCCCCAAAGAACGTTTTCACGAGCATGACGCCGCTGCGCCATTGCCGCGTGCCTATCAATGGGCTGATGGGTCGGCCTATGTGAACCATGTC
>JBGSPK010000398.1:0-2097 GCA_041738665.1 Sphingorhabdus sp.
TCGCCTTTCGGCTATGGGGTAAAAAGCCAGAGGGTCTGTAAGCCGGGTTCTGTCCTCCACCTTCGCTAAAGCTTCGGCGGATGTGCGACCATTCATCTAGGCGACGCATTGCTGCGCCACTCATGCAACCAACCCGGGCGACTGGCAGGAGGATGCCATATGCCGCCCCTATTCGGTTTTGCTCCCGGTGGGGTTTGCCATGCCATTGCTGTTACCAGCAACGCGGTGCGCTCTTACCGCACCATTTCGACCTTACCGCATCGAAATACGGAGGTATGATTTCTGTGGCACTTTCCCTAAAATTGCTTCCGCCGGACGTTATCCGGCACCGTTCCTCGCTGGAGCCCGGACTTTCCTCTCCAACACGGGTTACCCGTGAAGCAGCGGTCGCCCAACCCTCTGGCCGGGCTCAGATAGCAGGTCCGCCCTCAACCTCCAAGAGCAAGCTCAACAGTATTGCGCGGCATTCGCCATCAATGACGCCTTCGATATTTTCGGGGCGGAAACGGCGCTGGAAGGCAACAACCGCGGCGCGACCATCGGCGATGCCATAGCCATAACGCTCCAAAGCTAGCAGAAACGCCGCGTCAGGCCATTCGGGGTCGACGAGCTTTTCCTTTGGCCGGGGTACCGCAAGTCCAAGCTTCGCCAGACGCTCCCAATCGAATAACTCGCCGGGGTCTTCCTTGCGCGCCGGGGCAACATCACTGTGTCCGACAACATTACGCGGATCGATGCTGTACGTCCGCACGATCTCTGCGACCAGCCGTGTGACGGTGTCCATCTGTGCCTCAGGAAAAGGGCGATAGCCGAATTCATGTCCGGGATTGACGATTTCGATACCGATGCTGGCGCTGTTGCAATCGGTAATGCTGCGCCAATAGGATAGCCCGGCATGCTGTGCCCGTTGTTCCTCGCGGACCATGTGAACCAGTTGTCCGTCCTCATCGACCACATAATGCGCAGAAACCTTCGAAGCCGGGTTCGCCAGCCAGTCAATCGCGGCTGCACCGGATTGCATTCCGGTATAGTGCAGCACCAACATACTGATTGGCAGCGTGCGCTCACCGAAATTGGGCGAAGGGTTCCAGATCATGGTCATCAGCCAATCATAGGCATCTCAATGATTTGGCGCAATATCAGGCGCTACGCCGGATATCGGCAGGATTGGAGGCCCTAGTGGCATCTGCAGGCTCGTAAAAGCCGCGGAACTCCTTGCTGGCCCGGAACTTCTGCGTCTGCCCAATGACTGTCTCGGCAGCACCGAGCATGAGAATACCATCATCGGCCAGAAGTGGCGCGATGCCATCCAGCACCTGCGAACGCTTATCGTCGCACAAATACATCAACATATTGCGACACAGCACCACATCGAACTTTCCAAAATGGCGCGATGGCTGGAGCATGTTATGCTCGGCGAAGGTTACCATTTTGCGGAGATTATCTTTGGCGACCCATTCTTCACCCTGCTGATCGAAATAGCGCAGCATCTGCATGACTGGCAGCCCGCGCTGGATTTCGAATTGCGAGTACCGCCCCGTCCGTGCCTGCGCCAATGCCGAAGTCGACACGTCGGTCGCCATAATCTGAATTGTCCAGCCGCGCCATCTTTCGGGATTTTCCGCGAATGAGATGGCAAGCGAATACGGTTCTTGTCCGGTCGAACATGCCGCCGACCATATGCGCAACCGCTTGGTCGCCATCCGGTGTTCCCGAAGGGTATCAAGTACCGGTCCAGTCAAAAGCGCAAAGTTCGCCTGATCGCGGAAGAAACATGTTTCGTTATTCACCATTGCCTCCACACAGGCGATTGTCAGTCTAGGGTCGGCATCAATTTCAATCAGCGAAATGAGCGTTTCGAGATCGGGTATCGAATTTCGCCGCATCACTGGCTTCAAGGCCATATCGATCCGCCAGTGCCGATTAGCGAGCAATGTCTGCCCGGTATGCTTTTCCAGCAGCGACGATAATGCCTTATATGCCTTGGCGTCTGTAATGCTCATGCCGCTTTCGCGATCCGCAGGAGCATTTCGGTCATCTGCTCTGGCGTCAGTATCGCCGTTGCCAGCCCTTCGCGTGCGACGGCGCCGGGCATGC
>JBGSPK010000437.1:0-2225 GCA_041738665.1 Sphingorhabdus sp.
CGGCACAAGCGCTAATATACAGGCCAGTCTGGCTGGCCGTTACGCGACGGCTTTGTTCGAACTGGCGCGTGATGCGAAGGCCATCGACGCCGTTGAAAAGAGCTTGTCGAGCGTGGCGCAGGCAATTGGCGAATCGGCTGATTTGAAGTCGCTGACAACTAATCCCGTCCTGACCCGCGCAGATGCCAAGAACGCAATCGCTGCTGTTGCGAAATCGATGAAGCTCGATGCGCTGACATCGAATACGCTGGGCGTACTCGCACAGAACCGCCGTCTCGGTGAAACCGTTGCCGTTGCCCGTGCATTTTCCGCGCTTGCCGCATCGCATCGGGGTGAAGTCACCGCTGAGGTTACCTCGGCACACGCTTTTAGCGCTGCGCAAATGAAAGCGCTCTCCGCCAAATTAAAAGCGCGCGTCGGCAGCGACGTTGCCATCCAGACCAAAGTCGATCCATCGCTCTTGGGCGGGCTGACCGTAAAAATCGGCAGCCAGATGATCGACACTTCTATCAAAACCCGTTTGAACACCCTCGCTAACGCGATGAAAGGCTGAGTAGCAAAATGGACATCCGCGCCGCAGAAATCTCCAAGGTCATCAAGGACCAGATCGCCAATTTCGGCACCGAAGCCCAGGTTTCGGAAGTCGGCAGCGTGCTGTCGGTCGGTGACGGTATTGCCCGTATCCATGGCCTCGACAATGTTCAGGCCGGTGAAATGGTCGAATTTGCCAACGGCATTCAGGGCATGGCGTTGAACCTCGAAGCTGACAATGTCGGTGTGGTTATTTTCGGCACCGACAGCGAAATCCGCGAAGGCGATGTCGTGAAGCGTACAGGCACGATTGTGGACGTTCCCGTCGGCAAGGAACTGCTTGGTCGCGTCGTTGACGGCCTCGGCAATCCAATCGATGGCAAGGGCCCACTCAAGACCACACAGCGCAGCCGCGTTGAAGTCAAGGCGCCCGGCATCATCCCGCGCCAGTCGGTTTCGGAGCCTGTGCAGACCGGCCTCAAGGCACTCGACGCCCTCGTCCCCGTTGGCCGCGGCCAGCGCGAACTGATCATCGGCGACCGTCAGACCGGCAAAACCGCCGTCGCCATCGACACCTTCATCAACCAGAAGGAAGTCAACAAAGGCACAGACGAATCTAAGAAGCTGTATTGCATCTACGTCGCCGTGGGCCAGAAGCGTTCGACCGTCGCGCAGATCGTCCGCGCATTGGAAGAACAAGGCGCGATGGAATATTCGATCGTGGTTGCTGCAACCGCTTCCGAGCCTGCACCGCTTCAGTATCTCGCGCCTTATACCGGCGTCGCGATGGGCGAATTTTTCCGTGACAATGGCATGCATGCCGTGATCGTTTATGACGATTTGTCAAAGCAGGCCGTTGCCTATCGCCAGATGTCGCTTTTGCTACGTCGTCCTCCGGGCCGCGAAGCCTATCCCGGCGACGTCTTCTATCTCCACAGCCGTTTGTTGGAACGCGCCGCAAAGATGTCCGACGCAAACGGCGGTGGTTCGCTGACGGCATTGCCGATCATCGAAACGCAGGCTGGTGACGTGTCGGCTTATATTCCGACCAACGTGATTTCGATCACCGACGGTCAGATCTTCCTTGAAACCGACCTGTTCTTCCAGGGTATCCGCCCTGCAATTAACGTGGGTCTGTCGGTTAGCCGCGTTGGTTCGGCCGCCCAGACAAAGGCGATGAAGAAGGTGTCGGGTTCGATTAAATTGGAACTCGCGCAGTATCGCGAAATGGCGGCATTCGCGCAGTTCGGTTCGGACCTCGACGCCTCGACGCAGAAGCTGCTCAATCGCGGTGCGCGCCTGACCGAGTTGTTGAAGCAAAAGCAATTCTCGCCGCTTCCGTTTGAAGAGCAGACCGCGTCGATCTTTGCTGGCACCAATGGCTATCTCGACGGTATCGCCGTTTCGGACGTCAACCGTTACGAAGACGCGATGCTCGCTGACCTGCGCGCCAACCACGCCGACATCCTGAAGACCATTCGCGACAGCCGCGACTTCAGCGACGACAGCAAGAAGGCGCTGATGGCCGCACTCGACAAGTTCACGAAAAACTTCGCGTAAACGGAAACCATAATGGCGAGCCTTAAGGCCCTCAAAATGCGGATCAACTCGGTCAAGTCGACCCAGAAGATCACCAAGGCGATGAAGATGGTCGCCGCTGCAAAGCTGCGCCGGGCGACCGAAGCGGCGCAGGC
>JBGSPK010000459.1:0-3797 GCA_041738665.1 Sphingorhabdus sp.
ATGCCGACAATCAGCCAATGCCAGATGCTCAATCCACCCATTTCAAACTCCTAACGGGGCGCACCCCCGGTTATCGCGACATTCGCCGCACTCCCTAGTCCATAGCATCTAGTGATTACTATCGCCAATTTCCAGTTCGCCGTCGCTTTCCTGGCTGTCAAACTGCATATCGCCCAGCGCCATGTCGATGGGATCCAGCAAGCCAGCGGCCTTCAGGTCATCAATTCCGGGCAAATCTTTGCGTGAGGCGAGGCCGAAATGCGTCAGAAAACCGGGTGTCGTGGCATAAATAAGTGGCCTTCCGGGAACTTCACGACGTCCTGCGGGTCGGACCCAGCCGGCCTCCATCAATACGTCTAACGTACCTTTAGATATCTGGACGCCTCGAATTGCCTCAATTTCAGCGCGACTAACAGGTTCGTGATAGCCGATGATTGCCAGCGTTTCGACCGCAGCGCGGCTGAGCTTGCGGGTCTCTTCGCGTTCGCGGCGGAGCAGATATGCCAAATCGGCAGCGGTCTGGAAATGCCATGCTTTGCCGCGCTGCACCAGTTCCACACCGCGCCCGTCATAATGTTCAACCAGCTTTTCCAGCGCGACTGTTACATGGACGCTATCGCCGACATAAGATCGGATTTGCTCGACCGTCATCGGTTCCTGCGATGCGAACAACGTCGCCTCGACCGCGCGTACATCGGGATCATGTTCGATCATCATATTTTCATCCTCACCATCAAAGGCGCAAAATTATCTTCCTGCTGCAGGTCAATCGTGCCGCGTTTCGCCAACTCAAGCGCTGCGACAAAACTCGACGCCAGCGCCGATTTCCGCAACGCAGGCTCGGCGAAATCAGGAAGAAATGCCTCAATCGACGTCCATTCGATTGCCCGGCCAATCATCGACGATACGCGTTCCAAAGCCTCTTCCAACGTCATCACTTGTCGCTTTTTGACAACGTGCAGCACCGGCTGGGTCCGCGCCTTGACCTGCCCATAAGCGGTAATCAGTTCGAAATAGTCGCAGCCCCACGCACGCGCCTTTACGACGCGCAGGCCTTCGGGATTGCCGCGCAGAAAGATATCACGGCCAATGCGGTCGCGCGCCATCAGCCGCGCGCCACTCTCGCGCATCGCATTTAGCCGTTCCAGCCGCAGTTGAAGGCGCAGTGCCAGCTCTTCCGGGGAAGGGTCAATGGTCGGGTCTTTGGGCAGCAGCAGCGCCGATTTGAGATAGGCGAGCCAGGCCGCCATCACGAGATAATCGGCAGCAAGCTCGAGCTTTAACGCCCGCGCTTCGTCGATGAAAACGAGATATTGCTCAACCAGGGCAAGGATCGAAATCTGCCGCAAATCTACCTTCTGGTTACGCGCCAAAGTCAACAGCAGGTCAAGCGGGCCTTCCCAACCGTCGATATCAATGGTCAGGATATCCTGTTGGTACTCCTCGTCCTCGACACGCAAATCGCCATCATCGAAGAGCATGTCCTCATTCATGCCGCGCCGGTCGCCCCATGCGTCAGCTTGGCATCAGTATTGGTCAACGCCAGCAATTGGTCGCGCTTGTCAATCAGGCTGGCCATCCGCTCACCATTAAAGCCTATGCGAGAGCCTGCCATCGCCTTATCCAGACGCTGCCGCCCAATATCCGTAATCTCGGGCAACAGTTCGGCAATCTTTACCATCTCGTCAAACCGGCCCCAGCAGTTGAGCGCGACATCGCAACCCGCTGCAACGCAGTCGCGCGCCCGGGTCGGGACATCGCCGGAAAGCGCTTTCATGTCGAGATCATCGCTCATCAACAGTCCGTCAAAACCGATCTCGCCGCGAATGATATCGTTAATCACTTCAGGTGACATTGTAGCAGGACGTTCAGCATCCCATGCTTCATAAACTAGATGTGCGGTCATCCCCATCGGAGCATCGGCGAAGCTCTTGAAAGGTGCAATGTCTTGCTCCAGCTCTTCTTTAGTAGCGCTGACATGCGGCAAGTCATGATGGCTATCGACAGTTGATCGGCCGTGGCCAGGCATATGCTTGATTACGCCAACAACACCGCCTTTGGTTAATCCGTCGAGGATTGCCTTACCCAACGCCGCGACGCGCAAAGGCTCGCTGCCTAATGCACGGTCTCCGATCGCCGAATGGGTGTCTGGGACGCGAACATCGAGCAGGGGTTGCAGGTTGACCGTAATGCCAACCTCGCCAAGCATCAGTGCCAATGCTTCGCCATTGACCCGCGCTGCCTCGATTGCGGTCATCGGGGCGATATCGTAAAGTGCGTCGAACGCCGCGCCAGCCGGAAATTTGGGCCAGACAGGCGGCGCCATTCTGGCGACACGCCCGCCTTCCTGATCAATGGTGATCGCAATGTCATCGCGTCCATGCAGGTCACGCAATGAATCTGTCAACTTTCGGAGCTGTTCACGGCTCTCAACATTGCGTCCGAAGATGATATAGCCAGCCGGCTCAACGTCGCGAAACAGTCGTTTTTCGTCGTCGGTCAAGACGGGGCCAGAGAGGCCAAAGATAACAGGTTTCATGGTACGCAGGCTAGGGCCGCTGTTACGCCAAGGCAAGCGTGCAGCGGCGGAACGCGGCCCTTAATCTGTGTATAATTACCGGATCGGCCCGAGGAAATCGAGCTTGCCCACCGGCACGCCTTTCATGCGCAACAACGCATAGGCCATGCTCAGATGAAAATAGAAATTGGGGATGGCAAAGCCAAAGACGTAGGTGCTTCCTGTGAAGGGGATATCGCCGCTCGGCGTTGTCAGGACCACCTTTGCATCTTCCCGACTGTCAAAACCTTCGGCTGAGACATTTTGCAAAAACAAAATGGCCTTGGACACGCGCGCCTCCACATCCTCATAGCTGGCCTCATCATCCGCCCACGCTTCGTTTTCGACCTGCCCTACACGGACAGCGACGAATTTAGCCGTATCGGTCACCATTTGGACCTGTCGCGTCAGCGGGGCCATGTCGTCAATAAGGCGTGCATCAAGCAATTCAGGCAGATCCACGCCCTGCTCCGCCGCAAACGCCTTACTCTTTTCGAGCATAGCGGACAGGTTTTCCAGGCCGCGAATAAAAGCGGGGATCGTGACGTCATATAATGCAGGCATTTTCTTCTCCCTTTGAGGTTGAAGATCACATAAGTTGCAATTTGCTACTTTTCAACCGGAGCATATTTTAAATTCAAAAAGCCTCCGAAACCCAGGCAAAGAAAAAGCCGCAGCAGCTTGCGCTACCACGGCCTCTCTCCCCCCGGCACGTATCTTCGATTATTTTACGATAAGGCAATTTTCCCCGGCGGCCTTAAGCTTCGCACAAAGCTGTTGTGCCGCACTTGCGTTCGCGGTGACCGCCTGAAGGCGGAATACCTTACGGCCCCCTTCGACATTGGCTTCGGCAATCTTGCGGTTGACACCAGACAGAAATCCGAACCGTTTGCCCAGCGCTGCCCAAGCCATTTCGGCCTTTGCAGCGTCGCCAAAGGCACCGAGCTGGACCATTACCGCTCCTGCGGGTGTGGGGCTGTTCGCGGCAGGCTTCGCTGTTGCAGTTGCTTTCGCAACTCCCGGCTTGGCAATGACCGCATCGGTTTTCGTGCCTTCACTCGCAGCAAAGGCAGCGTCGCCTTCGCCTTCGAATTTCTTGCCTTCGGGATCTTCCGGACGGACTTTGTAGTCGCCTTCCTGCGCAGCGATTAGTTCGCCGTTGCCCGTTGCGCCACCCGTCTGGTTACGCTGCAGCCAGTAAATGCCACCCACGATTGCAGCCAGCAAAGCCAATCCGCCG
>JBGSPK010000435.1:0-10551 GCA_041738665.1 Sphingorhabdus sp.
GCCGCAATTAATTCCTCGGCTTCGGCAACTGCCGCCGCATCGGGACCAAAAGCCTGATTGCAAATCGAAATCTGGTTCGGGTGGATCAACGTCTTGCCGGTAAAACCAAAAGTATGGCCCTGCTGGCATTCGACATCGAAACCGTTCATATCGTCGAGCCGGTTACACACCCCGTCAAACCGCGGCTTGCCCGCCGCCGAAGCCGCCAGCACGATCATCTGCAACGATAACTCTAGCCCTTCGCGTTTCGGTCCCGGTTTGATTCCGGTCTCCGCTGCGATATCATTGGTGCCGGCAATCAAACCTGCGACCGAAGAATGCGCCGCTATTTCACGCGCCGCATATAAGCCCTTTGGCGTTTCAATCATTGCCAGCAACGGCATATTCAGGCCGGGCAAGGCCGCCACATCCTCGATTTTGGGCAAAACCACCAAATCCGCTGCGCTACCGTTCAGCGCCGTCATGTCGGCGGCATGATGCACGCTACCCGCACCGTTCGCGCGGATCGCCAAAATCATGCCACCTATACCGGCAGCGACATAATCGACCGCTGCTGCGCGCGCCGCTGCCTTCATCTCATCGGGCACGGCGTCCTCAAGGTCGATAATCAGCATGTCGGCATCAAGCGAGCGCGCCTTTTCCAATGCCCGCGCGTTCGACCCCGGCACATACAGCGCCGAGCGCACAAATTTGAGTTTCTCAACGATTTCCATATGCACAACGTCCGATTTCGCTTGGCAACTGACCGCATATCTAAGACAATCTGCCCCACGTCAAACGGGAGGTTTTTCATGGAATATTTTTTCGGCCTGCTGGCCCTGATCGTCATCATCTTCGTGATGATGGGTGTCACTGTCGTGCAGCAGGGCTATGTCTACACCATCGAGCGTTTCGGGCGCTTCACCTACGCGGCGCAACCCGGCTTGACGATAATCATCCCGTTCTTCGACCGCGTCGGTCGCAAGGTGAATGTCATGGAGCAGGTGCTCGACATTCCGGGGCAGGAAATCATCACCAAGGATAATGCGATGGTCGGCGTTGACGCCGTCGTCTTCTTCCAGGTGCTTGATGCCGCCAAGGCCGCCTATGAAGTCAGCGACCTCTATGTCGCGATCATGCAGATCACGACAACCAACCTGCGCACGGTGATGGGCAGCATGGACCTTGATGAAACATTGTCGAAACGCGACGACATCAACGGGCGTTTGCTCAACGTAGTCGATCACGCGACCTCGCCCTGGGGCCTGAAAATCACGCGTGTTGAAATCAAGGACATCCGTCCACCCGCCGACATCTCCAACGCGATGGCGCGGCAGATGAAGGCCGAGCGTGAGAAGCGCGCGCAAATTCTTGAGGCAGAGGGCATGCGCGCCGCCGAAATCCTGCGCGCCGAGGGCGAGAAGCAGGGCGCCATCCTGCAAGCCGAAGGCCGCCGCGAAGCCGCCTTCCGTGACGCAGAGGCGCGCGAACGCGAAGCAGAGGCCGAAGCCAAGGCAACCGAAATGGTCTCCGCCGCAATTGCCAGCAGCGGCAGTCAGGCGATCAATTATTTCGTCGCGCAGAAATATGTCGAAGCCATCGGCTTGTTCGCCACCTCGCCCAACGCCAAGACGATATTGTTCCCGGTCGAAGCAACCGCTTTGATTGGTACGCTCGGCGGCATCGGCGAGCTGGCCAAGGACGCGCTTTCGGACAAATCCGCTGCGGGGGGCAAATAAAATGGCCGAATGGCTCGACACTATTTCAACCCACTGGTTCTGGCTCTCGCTGGGCCTGATCCTCGGCGTCGCCGAAATGGTCGCGCCGGGATTTTTCCTGATGTGGCTTGGCCTCGCCGCGATCATCGTTGGCGTGCTCGATTATTTCCTGCCGATCACCGTCGCCTATCAGGTCGCGATGTTCGCGATTTTGTCAGTGCTGACCGTGTTCGCAGGCAAGAAGTTTCTACAGGATAACCCCATCGAAACCGACGACCCCAAATTGAACGACCGCGGCGCCAGACTGACCGGAGAAATCGTTACTGTCGTGGAGGCAATTGCCGACGGCAACGGACGGGTGAAGGTAGGCGACAGCGTATGGTCGGCACGCGGCGCGGATGCTCAAGTTGGCGCGCGGGTTCGGGTGACGGGGGCTGATGGCGCGGTGTTATTGGTGGAGGGGGTTTGATTTTTGGAGCGCTATACAAACCAACTCAAAATTACCTCCGGCAAAAGCTGGCGAACCCCGATATTGCGGGTATTCCAACGGAAATCTATATCAAAAGCGGACTGTCCGGACACGACAACATTGGGGGGCATGTGCGACGTTGATCGCCTAAATACAGCTGGATTGATTTGCGAACACTCACCAGTAAACGAGCTTAAAGCAGGTAAGCTGTACGCAATTTTTCAGAGGGTCAACTTCATGCCAATATGGGAAGGCTCGAACCCGAGCTTCTGATAGAACTCTTGCGCCCCCAGCCGGGTTTTGTCTGTAGTTAGTTGGACGAGTGAACATCCGGCGATACGAGCACGTTCGACGGCATAGGTAATTAGTTGGATCCCGATGCCGCCGTGTCGGTGGTCGAAGGCAACTCGAACGCCCTCAATTTGCGCGCGTTTAGCGCCCAATCGCGATATACCGGGAATTATGTTTAGCTGCAGGCATGCGATTACACGGCCAGCACTTTCGACGACATACAATTCGTTACCTACTTGCGCGCACATTTCGGAATACGCTTGGACATAGCGTGGGTCTAAATCGTTAGATGTTTGTTCTCGCAGCGAACCCAACTCGTCGTCTGCCAACAAAGAAACAATTTCTGGCAAATCATTGAGTGTGGCTAACCGCGTTAACGTCGGAGTAGCGTTCGTCATGGCTATTCTTTCTTCAAATTGTAAAACTGCGGTCCAATTGCCTGTTTTAACCTGGAAAACTCTTGTCGGCGGTTTTTAGCACAGCGTTGGGAGCGCCAAATAACACATGCCGTAGATGATATCGGCCGTTCAGGCGCACTAGTACATATCGTTCAATGAGAGCGCGCGGATGGCACGATACTGTCGGCTACTTGTAACCAATCAGCGCAAATGGAAAAGAATATCGAAGATAACCACACCGAGGCGCCATTCCTCTCGGAGTACCGCAAGGATTTCGTTTGAGAAACTCAGCGTCAGCTCTTTAAACTTGTTGATCCATTCCCCATAAATCCCGCAATGCCCCCTCCGTCGCTTAAAGCGACAAAGGAGACAGTGGGAACCGCGACAGCTGTATATCTTGTCGCTTTAGGGCGTACTTTGAGTCGGACCTAATGAAGGCAAAACCGGAGAAATGGGTGACGCAGTTTGCCATCGCGCCGCGGCAATGCCTCGAAACTTACCCCTATGTGCCAAATTACCGCGCAAACTTCCCCGCCATGCCGATGATGTCGTCGAGCGGATTGCCGTCGCCGTCCATGTCGAGCATCGACGCTAGGCCGCCCAGACCACCAGCAGCAGGGGCCGCCTGCTGACCGCCGCCCAGCGCGCCGCCAAGGACATTGCCGAGCATGCCGCCCAAACCGCCGCCGCCAGATGCCTGACCACCGCCGCCGAGCATCCCGCCGATCAGGCCGCCAAGTCCACCGCCTTCGCCCCCGGCGCTCTGCTTCGCCATATAACCGGCGACCAGCATCGCCAGTATCGGCAGCATTTTCTTGAGGAGTGAGGGGTCGATGCCGGTCTGCTCCGCTGCATGGCCAGCAACGCTGCGGCTGACATCTTTTGATCCGAAAATCTGGCCGAGGACATCATTGCCCTTCTCCACCGGAGTCGGTTCAGGCGACACCACCGAGTCGAACAGCCCGCCGCCGCCCAGTTGACCGAGCAAACCGCCCAGACTTTCCAGGCCGCCGGGCTGTGCCTGCGTCGTTTTCTTGAACCCGCCCAATATCGCGGGCAGCAATGCCGCCGCGCCTGCTTCGGCCACCTGCTCGTTGACGCCGAGTTGTTGAGCCACTTGCCCAATGGCTCCGGTCTGTTTCAAGATGCTGGCAATATCCATGTCGATTTCCTCCGCAAAATTTGGCAAAGCCTGCGCCTATTTGATGTCATTGGCAAGCCAGCCCTGCCCCGCAACCGCGCGGAACTCACTGAATTTACATTCCTATCGACATTACGTCTCCCAAATTTCACAACAGCGGCATATAGTCTTTGTTCGGCCACCCCCCCGGCCATGTATCGCAGGAGAAATTTCATGGGCATTTTTAGCAGCATCAAGGACGCTATTTTCGGCAAGAAGGCGGTTGCCGCAACCCCCGCTGCACCGGCACCGTCGGCTATTCCGCTTCAGCCCGTCGAAGCGGCGCCTGTCGCGGTCACCGAAGTCGATGTAATCGCCAATCTCGAAGAAATGGCCGCTGGCAAGAACCTCAACTGGCGCACATCGATTGTCGACCTGATGAAGCTGCTCGGCATGGACGCCTCGCTGCAGGAACGCAAAGACCTTGCGATGGAGCTGGGTTACACTGGCGAGCTCGAAGGCAGCGCCGAAATGAATATCTGGCTGCATAAGGCCGTGATGCGCGAACTGGCTGCCAATGGCGGCAAGGTTCCTGCTGAACTGCTCGACTAAATATCGGTTAGGCTGGCGCGGTCGGGTTCAACGAAACCCAGCCGCGCCGGTACCGAAAACAAGAGTTCCTTCGAGTAGAAACGCAGCGGCAAATCCCGCCGTCCGCGCGCTGAAAGCAACAGCGCATTGACCGCCTCGTACAGCGGTGTGTTGCTACCCACATCGGCCAGATGCGCCTTCACGCCAGCGACATATACCTGCGTGATCGTCTCATGATAGCCTTGCGTGTCATCATTCACGCCGCCAACCGACTCATTATAGGCTGAAATAATCGCGGGGAGTTCGCGCTCGATATCCATGTCGGGACGGTCGCGAACAATCCAGGTGCACGCCGCCAGATGCGCCTCATGCGTCCACGCCTCACGCGGCAACGTACGTGCGAGCAGGCCTTCGCCGATATGCACTATCGACGCATCGTCTTTGAATAAGCGGACTTCAAATTCGGACATTTCCGGGCTTTCAAATTTGCCCGGTATGTCCGGGCCGGTTAGGCTGCTTTTGGCGCCGACTGCCTTACGCCTTCATCGACATGATCGGCAAATTGCGCGAAATTATCAATGAATTGCTGCACCAGATTGCGCGCGGTTGCGTCATAGTCGGCTTTGTCTGCCCATGCTTCACGCGGATCAAGAATAGCGCTGTCCACACCTGGAACCGCAACCGGAAATTCAAAACCGAAATTAGGATCCTTGCGGAATTCGGCATTGTTAAGGCTGCCATCAAGCGCAGCATTGAGTAGTGCACGGGTGGCCTTAATCGGCATCCGGCTAATGCCCGGCATTGTTGCCTTGCCACCGGTCCAGCCAGTGTTAACCAGCCAGCATTGTACCGAACCCTTGGCAATCCGCTCCTTGAGGAGGTTACCATAAACGCTCGGATGGCGCGGCATAAACGGTGCACCAAAGCAGGTCGAGAACGTCGCTTCCGGCTCGGTCACGCCGATTTCGGTCCCCGCAACCCGCGCGGTATAGCCCGACAGGAAATGATACATCGCCTGCTCGGGCGTCAGCTTCGCGATCGGAGGCAATACGCCATAGGCGTCAGCCGTCAGCATGATGATGTTCTTTGGTACCGGCCCCATATTCTTTTCCGATGCGTTCGGAATGAATTCGATGGGGTAGGAACCGCGGCTGTTCTCCGCAAGGCTGGCATCGTCGAAATCCAACTCGCGCGTGTCGGGGTCCATCACTACATTTTCGAGCACAGTACCGAAACGCTTGGTGGTCGCGAAGATTTCGGGCTCGGCTTCTTCAGACAGGCGGATCATCTTGGCGTAGCAACCGCCTTCGAAGTTAAATACCGCGGTGTCCGACCAGCCATGCTCGTCATCGCCAATCAGCGTGCGGCTGGCATCGGCGGACAAAGTCGTCTTGCCTGTACCCGACAGGCCGAAGACTACGGCTGTATCGCCGTTCGCACCAATATTCGCCGAACAATGCATCGGCATCACGCCCTTCACCGGCAGCAAATAATTGAGGATGCCAAATACCGACTTCTTCATTTCACCAGCATAAGCAGTGCCGCCGATCAGGATCAGTTTCTCGGTAAAATTGACCGCGATAACCGTTTCGCTGCGGCATCCATGGCGCGCCGGGTCGGCTACGAAGGTTGGCAAATCGATGATGGTATATTCAGGTACAAAGCTCGCAAGCTCTTGATCGCTCGGGCGGACCAGCAGCGTGCGGATAAACAGGTTATGCCAGGCCAGTTCGTTGATAACGCGCACATTGACGCGATGCTCAGGCTGCGATCCGCCAAAAAGGTCCGCCACGTAAAGCTTTTCCTTGCCACCGAGCGCAGCAAAAAAATCTTCCTTTAACGCCGCGAAATGCGCAGGGTCCATCGCTACATTGGTCTTGCCCCACCAAATTGTATTTTCGGTCTCGGCGTCGCGAACAATATATTTGTCTTTCGCCGAGCGTCCGGTGTGCAGACCAGTTTTCACAACAAGCGGGCCATGCTTTGCAAGAATGCCTTCGCCATTAGAAATAGCGGCTTCGACCAAAGGCGCAGTGCCCAAATTGCAGTGCAGCGCAGCGTTGGTCTCAATCCCCTGCTGTTCCAGTGATACATTAAGTGGCGCTGACATTATTTACTCCGCGGCTGAGGTTGGCGAATCTAGGGCATACGTATGCACCTGCATGTTTGGGCCGGTATACGAACCACACAGCAACGTCAAACCGGCCAAAGGCGAATTTTTGCATTGTCGGTTGAAACGATGACTTCGACAGCCTCAATTTGTAACGAGCAATCGATTGAACCTGCGGACAAGCGCCCTTATAGGCACAGCATGAGTGCCACAATTGCCTTGGTCGATGATGACCGCAACATCCTGACATCCGTATCGATTGCGATGCAGGCAGAAGGCTATGTCACGCGTCTCTACCCTGACGGTGAAAGCGCTTTAAAGGCGATGATCGAAAACCCGGCCGACCTTGGTATTTTCGATATCAAGATGCCGCGCATGGATGGCCTTGAACTGCTCCGGCGCCTGCGCGAAAAAAGCGACATGCCAGTAATTTTCCTGACCTCGAAGGACGAGGAGTTGGATGAGGCTCTTGGGCTCGCGATGGGCGCGGACGATTATATCACAAAACCGTTTTCGCAACGGCTGCTGATAGCCCGTGTTAAAGCCATTTTACGCCGGGCAACGTACGATAAAGCGCCGGCAAATGGGGAAACGCTGGACGAGCCCGAACCAATGGTTCGAGGCAAGCTCGAAATGGATCCAGCGCGACACCATGTCAAATGGGGTGACAAGCCACTCACCCTAACGGTCACTGAATTCATGATATTGGAGGCACTGGCAAACCGGCCGGGGGTGGTCAGAACCCGCGATCAGCTAATGGATGCTGCGTATCAGGACGATGTATATGTCGATGATCGGACTATCGACAGCCACATCAAACGCTTGCGGCGCAAGTTTCGGGAGATCGATCCCGACTTTGCTGCAATCGACACATTATATGGGGCCGGTTATCGTTTCGCAGACAGCTGAGCCCGCTGAACTACAGCTGGGGTGGAGCCGGGGGTTATCGCTAACCGCCCGCATTCTCGCCGTGAACCTTTTTGTGCTTGCGCTCCTCGGCGCAGGACTGTTCTTCCTCGACAGCTATCGCGTCCGTTTGATTGAGGAGCGTGAGCTTGCAGCAAGGACACAGGCTGAATTTCTGGTCAAAAGCCTGCCGATGGTCGGTGCTGATGAGAAAGGGGCCTACATCGCCACCTTTGGTAAGCAAAACCAGTCACGTATCCGGCTTTACGCGG
The DNA here is from genome assembly GCA_041738665.1 of Sphingorhabdus sp. Lineage (GTDB taxonomy): Bacteria > Pseudomonadota > Alphaproteobacteria > Sphingomonadales > Sphingomonadaceae > Sphingorhabdus_B. The sequence continues at coordinate 7,855 of JBGSPK010000435.1, forward strand.
ACGACGGCCAAAAACTCTTTGACAGTTTCGAACTAGGCCCGCCCAGCTACGTCTTCCGAAATCCCGATCAAGAGCCGTTCCAAAAGGTTGCGGCGCGCGGAATGGACAAGATTTTCGATTTCCTGGTCGGTGCCCCCCGACTGGATCGGTTTGTTGAACCAAAGGTCGATGTGGCGGCGGCTTGGGATGAGCTAAAAATGGCTAAACCAGGCGCAGCCGTTTCAATGGTAGAATTTGCGCCCGACCTTACCCATGTCATCAGCGCAGGTGCCGTATCTCCAGCCGGCAGCTATTTGGTTCTGACCACAGCCAATGAGCGCGACATCAGACTGTTTGTTCGCGCCGAGCGCTTTAACGTCGGACTATTCTTCTTTTTCGCACTTGGTATTGGGGTACTGCTGTCAATATTTCTAGCGCGTACAATTGTCAGACCTCTGCGGCATCTTGCGCGTGCAGCGGTCAAGGTTCGGCTTGGCCGGGCCCAGGAGGTCACCGTACCGCGCCTGCCATCGCGCCGCGATGAAATCGGCATGCTCGCTCGCGCCCTGTCGGACATGAGCGTCGCGTTGCGGCAGCGTATCGACGCAACGGAGGCGTTTGCAGCCGATGTCGCGCACGAAATCAAAAATCCGCTGGCATCCCTTCGTTCGGCGCTTGATGGTGCCGAGCGGATCGAAGACCCCGCGCTTCGCAAGCAGCTGATGGATGTAGCGAAGGCCGACGTTCAGCGGATGGATCGGCTGATTAGTGACATTTCAGATGCCAGCCGCGTCGATTCGCAGCTGGCCAAGGCCAAGTTCGAACCCATCGATTTGGGCGACATGATCGAACAATTGTTGCAGGCCCGCGAAGATCGGGGCGGCGATGGCGACGTGACGATTGCCTTTGCTCGACCACGTCGGACGATTGCGACAGTGATGGGCGAAGATGTCCGATTGGAACGCATGTTGACCAACCTGTTCGATAATGCAGTGTCCTTTTCGCCGCCAGGCGCAGTGGTGGAAATTTCCGCTACGCTGGCCGAGGACGAGGTTATCATCCGCGTAAGCGACGAAGGGCCGGGAGTGCCAGAACAGGAGCGTGAAGCCATTTTCCGCCGCTTCCACAGCGAACGCCCGGCGTCGGAAAATTTCGGCAAACATAGCGGGCTGGGCCTAGCAATCGCACGCACGATCGTGGAAGGACATCATGGCCGGATATCGGTGCGTGATCGGGTGGATGGCAAGCGCGGTGCCTGCTTTGAAATCGCCCTACCCTGCGCTGCCGCGTCGAGCCAATGAGCGACAACGTCATTCATGCGACTGCAGTTGCGATAAATGGCCACGGCATATTACTACTCGCGCCCTCAGGTGCCGGAAAATCAGATATGGCGCTGCGGCTCATCGATAGAGGCGCAATCCTGGTTAGCGATGACGCGGTGGCGGTTGACACCGAGGGCGACATGCCAGTTGTTAAGCCCGCACCAAACATCAAGGGGAAATTGGAAATTCGCGGGATCGGGATTTGCAGTATGGACAGCTTGGATTCCGCACCGCTGCGCATGATTGTGGAGCTTTCTGCTGAGGTTGACCGGATGCCCGCCTCCACACTTAAAAAAGAGATTTGCGGCTACATGATACCCTCCATAAAACTCGTGCCGTTCGAGATTAGTGCCGCAATCAAACTCGAACACGCATTGCGTTCGATTATTGACGCTGGGCTATGGCCGGTGGCAGAACAATCAAACGCTTCCCGCGAAGGCAACAGGATTTGACCCGCAAAACCCCAAAGCCCCAGACAATATTACTGGTAACCGGACTTTCCGGAGCAGGTAAATCAACCGCGCTAAAAACGCTTGAAGATTTGGGATGGGAAGCTGTCGACAATTTTCCGATCCGCCTTGCTGGACCGTTACTCGATATTCCCGGCGGCGCAAACCGGACCGGACCAGCGGTGCCGCTTGCACTCGGTTTCGATAGTCGTACGCGCGGGTTCAAGGTCGAGCAGCTGATTAAGCAGATCAAGCAGCTTCAGAAGAATCCGGATCTTAATATCATGACGCTGTACCTCGATTGTGTCGGAACCGAGATTGAAAGGCGCTATGCCGAAACGCGGCGGAGACACCCGCTTGCTCAGGACCGGCCAGCCATCGATGGCATATCGCTCGAACAGATGATGATGGAGCCGTTGCGCCGATGGGCGGAATCGGTAATCGACACCTCGAAGTTATCGGCGCATGAATTACAAACCGAAATTCGCGAGCGATTCAGCAATGAAGTGACGCCGCATTCGACCATCACCGTAACCAGTTTCGGTTATTCTAGAGGCGTCCCACATAATGCCGACCTGATGTTCGATTTGCGTTTCCTTCGTAATCCGCATTGGGACAACAAGCTGCGCCCAATGACCGGACTTGATCGCGAGGTGTCCGAATATGTGGAGGCCGATCCCCAATATTCCAAAGCGATATCGAAGATAAAGGACCTGCTTTCGCTCCTTCTCCCATTGTACGACGAACAGGGTAAGGCGTATGTAAACATCGCTTTTGGCTGCACTGGCGGGCGTCACAGGTCGGTGCATGTTGCTGAGCAGTTCGGCATTTGGTTGCGTGAGGAGGGATTTGCACCCACAGTCATACATCGTAATCTGACGTCAAGACCGATTGACGCGCTGGAGGGGCCTGCTAACGGCGCTGACACGAAAAAGACAAAACGGGGT
>JBGSPK010000453.1:0-1678 GCA_041738665.1 Sphingorhabdus sp.
ATACCTCGAGTACCGCCGGTCACCACCGCAACGCGTGTCATAGATTCTCTCTCCTGCTTTTTGTCTTTGATTTGCAGTGAAGATTAATCAGCCAGCCAGCAAGCGCAAGTTGACGCAAGCGTTAGCGCATATGTATTCATATCCAACCAGAAAGTTCGCGGCGGATGAGCGTTTCCAGCATGTTCATACCGATGTCGCTGTCGTTCAGACAAGGTAGATAGGCATAATGCGTTCCCCCGGCCTCTTCAAATTGCTCATGACCCTGAATGGCGAGTTCTTCGAGCGTTTCGAGGCAATCGACCGAAAACCCGGGCGCAAATATCGCAATTTTCTTTTTGCCTTCGCGCGCCAGGCGCATGATCGTATCGTCCGTCGCCGGCTCAAGCCATTTGGCACGGCCAAAACGTGACTGAAAACTGACCACCAATTCCCGGCCCATTGCTTCGGACAGTAACCGTGCTGTTTTCTGGCAATGGCAATGATAGGGATCGCCCAAATATAATGTGCGCTCGGGCATGCCATGAAAGCTGATGACCAGAGCGTCGGGCTTGAAATCGAGCTTGGCCAACGAGGCTTCAAGCGACATCTTGAGCGCGCCAATATAGGCTGGATCGTCATGATAGGCTGGTAAAGTGCGGATGGCGGGGTGCCACCGCATTGCGGTCAATGCTGCATAAGCATCGTCGTGCACGGTCCCCGTCGTAGCGCCCGAATATTGCGGATAGAGCGGTGCGATCAAAATCCGGTTGCATCCTGACTCTTTCATTGCCGCCAGTTGATCGGGAACCGACGGATTGCCATACCGCATGGCGTAACGCACGTCGGCCTCGCCCGTCATGCGGGCCAGCAGTGCTTCGGTCTGGCCCGCAGTGAAAAAGGCAAGGGGCGATCCTTTGTCGGTCCAGACTTTGGCATAAGCCTCAGCGGATTTTTGCGGGCGCGTATTCAGGATGATGGCGCGCAAAATGGGCTGCCAGACAATAGGCGGGATTTCGACGACACGGCGATCCGACAGGAACTGTTTAAGATAGCGTTTCACGGCAGGCGTAGTCGGCTCGTCCGGTGTGCCAAGATTGACCAGCAACACGCCGATTTTCGGAGTTGCTACGGGTGGATGATCGGGTGGTAACGTCATCACAATCCTCGCGATAATAACGGAAGCTCGCGCAGCCGGATACCCGCCGCCGAGAACAATGCATTGGCAATCGCCGGTGCGACGGGGGGAACACCAAGTTCAGACACGCCGCCAGGCGCCTCGTCACTGCGTATAAATTCGACCGTGATTTCTGGCACATCGGACGATTTCGGCAAATCGAGATCGCGAAGACGCCGCGCCGTCGGCAGGCCGTTTTCAAAGTCCGTCGATGCGCCGAGGGCCTGTGCCAAACCAAACACGATACCACCTTCAATCTGCTGTCGCGCAACATCAGGATTAATCAGGCGACCGCAGTCCGCCATTGCATGGATCCGTTCGACGCGCACGCCCGTTTCACCTGTTCGAGCCGTGACGATGACCGCGATGTGACTATCGCGCATACTGTGACAGGCGATACCTTTGCCACTACCCGCAACGCCGCCATCCCATCCGGCCATTGCTGCAACCCCGGTAAGACATCGCGCCAACCGGGTTTGTCCAACCAGCATCTGCATCCGGTAAGACAATGGCTCGACCCCTGCC
>JBGSPK010000455.1:0-3445 GCA_041738665.1 Sphingorhabdus sp.
AGTTTTGTGCAGGGTGCCGCCAAGAATAAGGCCGAAAGCCTGGCAATTATCCGTGCGGTGGTAGCGCTTGCCGACAGTCTGAACATCGCGACCACAGCCGAAGGTGTTGAAACCGAGGCCGAACTGGCGATGGTTCAGCAATTGGGCTGCAAAAAGATCCAGGGCTATTATTTCGGGCGCCCGATGGTTTTTGCCGATAGCCTTGAACTGTTCAAAGGCCCGCAACGCTACGTCGCGTAGAAAACTACAGTATTTCGTACACCTTTTCCTGAGGCCGACAAAGACGCACGCCCTTTTCAGTTTCAACAAAGGGGCGCTCCACCAGAATAGGATATTCGGTCATTGCATTCAGGATCTGATCCTGAGTTGCGTCACCCACCAGTCCCAGCTCCTTGGCTGGCGAACCACGCGTCCGTAATGCGTCGCGCGGCGTTAGTCCGGCATCAGCGAACAATTGCTCCAGTCTGGCCCGCGTGAACGGCCTTTTACGATATTCGACAATGGTCACGTCCAAATCGGGTGTATCTTGCAATATGGCCAGCGTCTTTCTGGACGTCCCGCAATCTGGGTTGTGCCAAATCGTTGCCTTCATTTCTGCGCTCCAAATTCCAATTCGCCTGCATTAGCTTGCTTGTCGTTGACTGACAAAAAATTTCTGGAATGCGCGCATTTCGCATTTGCATATGAGAACGACTCGCAATAGAGACCACCTTATCGATTGAGAATCATTCTCAATAAAGTTCAATAAGGAATTTCTGTGCGTTATCATGCTGCCTCCGCAATTGCTATTGCGACTGCCTTATTTGTTTCCTCGAACGCATTCGCCGAGGATGCCATGGTAGATGCAGGCGATAATGACGACAGCCGGACGATAATCGTTACTGGCGCAAGCGAAGGCTATGTCGCATCCAACTCAATCACGGCGACAAAAACCGATACTCCTCTGATAGACATACCGCAGACAATCAACGTGGTCACACGCGAGCAGCTGGAAGATCAGGCCCATCATTCGCTGGCAGATGTCCTGCGTTACATTCCCGGTACGACCGTTGGGCAGGGCGAGGGAAACCGCGATCAGATTACATTGCGCGGCCAGAATAGCACGGCTGACTTTTTCCTCGATGGCGTGCGCGATGACGTTCAATATTATCGCGGCCTTTACAACATCGAGCGCGTGGAAATTCTTAAAGGACCCTATGCGCTAATCTTTGGACGCGGCGGCGGCGGCGGCATCATCAACCGAGTGCAGAAATCACCGCAGGATGAAATATTTTACGCAGGCCAAGCCAGCGTCAACAGCTTCGGTGCTTATGATTTTTCGGCCGACCTAAACGCGCCATTGAGCGACAGCGCGGCTGTCCGGCTGAATGCCGTATATGAAAATCTGGATAGCCATCGCGACCATGTCGGCGGCGAACGTTTCGCCTGGAATCCTTATTTCGCGTTCAAACTGGGCGAAAACTGGAAAGTTGGGCTGTCCTATGAATATGTGAATGACGATCGGACGACGGACCGGGGAATACCCTCGATTGCCGCAGGAGCGGGCACTCCGAACCGGCCGTTATCCGGCTATCGTGACCAGTTTTTTGGCATACCCGGTGTCAACCGCACGAAGCTGGAAGCCCATATCGCCAAGCTTCGCCTTGATGGCCAGTTGGCTGATAATCTGAGCTTTAGCGGCACGGCACTTTATGGCGACTATGACAAAATCTACACAAATATATTCGCAAACGGTGCGGCCACGGCGCAAAACGGGACCGTCGCACTGTCATCATACAGCGACCCCACGCAGCGCGAAAATATCATCGTCCAGAGTAATCTGGTGTGGGACATCAATACGGGTCCGCTTGGACATAAGATCCTCATTGGCGCAGAATATGGTGATCAACAGTCTGCCAACCGGCGGTTCAACGGTACCTTGTCAAATGCCAGCCTGAACCTGTCCAACGCTGTTTTCCCTACAGTTAAATTTTCCACGCTGAACCGCGATACAGTTTCCGATGTTGAGTTTTTCTCGGCCTATGTGCAGGATCAAATCAGCATCGGTGAGCATGTCGATGTCATTGCGGGCGTTCGCTATGACAGTTTCAACATTAACGGCGTTGACCTTTTCCCTGCCGTTGACCGGCCTTTCGCTCGCAAGGATGAAAAAGTCAGCCCGCGCGTCGGCCTGGTTTTGAAACCACAACAAAATATATCTTTGTACGGAAGTTACAGCCAATCGTTCCTGCCCCGATCAGGTGACCAATTTCTTGCACTGTCGGTCACTCAACAAAATTTGGCACCCGAACGCTTCACCAATTACGAAGTTGGCGCGAAATGGGATATCAAGGCTAATCTGAACCTCACGCTTGCGCTGTTCCAGCTTGACCGCAGCAATGCGACGACGCCTGATCCTGTTAATCCTCTGGCATCCATCAATGTCGGCAAAACCCGCACCAAGGGCGTAGAGCTGGCGGTTGCCGGCCGCATCACGCCGCAATGGCAGGTCCATGGCGGCTATAGTTATCAGGACGCGGCGCTGGCTGGAAATGATGCGGTGCGGCTTGCTCAGGTGCCAAAGCATCAGGCCAGCCTATGGAATCGCTATGATTTCACCAACCGATTTGCTGCGGGGGTTGGTATCACTCACCAGTCCAGCCAGTTTGCGGCGATACGCACCAGCGCGACGACAACAAAACTGCCCGCCTTCACGCGCGTTGATGCTGCGTTATATTATGATCTGAGCGAAGCGGTGCAATTACAGATGAATGTTGAAAATCTGTTCGACACGACTTACTTTGCCGATGCGCATAACAACAATAATATATCGACCGGAGCACCGATTAACGGCCGTTTCACCATCCGCGCCAAATTTTAAGGCGCGGCTGTCGCCGCCATATGCGCTTTTGCATTTTCGACATAATGGGCAACGCCCATGCGCATGCCTATGATGGCATTATCATCAAGGTCGCGGACGAAGCGCGCTGGCGAACCGGCCCATAATTGTCGGCTCTCCACGCGTTTGCCTTGAGTCAACATCGCCCCTGCGGCGAGCATAGCGTCACCTTCGATTACCGCGCCGTTCATGACCGTCGCAGAAAGGCCGACAAACGCACGGTCGTGTAGGATACAGCCGTGAAGCATCACCTGATGGCCGACCAGCACGTCGTCGCCGATAAGTGTGGGAAAGCCATCAGGGACGCCGGGCATTGGGCCGTCACAATGCACGATGCTGCCGTCCTGAATATTGGTGCGCGCGCCAATAACGATGCGGTTTACCTCCGCCCGGATGATGCAATTGTACCAGATGCTCGAATCTGGCCCGATCGTGACATCGCCAATGATCCGGCAACCGGGGGCAATGAAGGCGGTATCATCTATCTGCGGTGTTTTGCCGTGTAGGGTGATAATCGACACATCGGGGTGGCGGTGCATAATCATAAAATCTTCCAAAGCGAGAGGT
>JBGSPK010000457.1:0-4951 GCA_041738665.1 Sphingorhabdus sp.
ATGTAGGCCCTAGCAGCCAGCGGGTCAATCTAGGGCTTAATTAGACGCGCGGTGGTTGAGGTCGTGGCCGAGCGCGAGGACGCCCACGCCCAATATCGTCCAGAGAATCTCGGTACCGCTATGCGGCAACGTCAATGCACCTGCCATAATACCGATGCCAAGAGCGCCAATCGCTGCAGGCATAACGAAACCATGATCCCAAAGGCCTTTGCCAAGCGCCAATACACCAAAGATTATGGCAAGGAACAACCCGATCTCATGAATGATAGGATCCAGCAGCAACCCGCCTGCTGAGGCCAGCACCGCAAGCAGTACGGTGGTTGCAAGGCAATGCATCAGGCACAGGCCGGCAATACTCAAACCGAGCCCATCCCAGCGCCATTTTGTCCACACTTGCGTCATTACCAGTCCCTAATGGCATGATTCGTCGCACGTTACAACATTACATTTGCCTCGGGCGACCAACGATTTGATCTGAGCATGGTACTGCGAGAAAATCAGTCACGGACATGACAATAGTCTGTATCACAATGTACGTTTGACATCACATAATGTCTGCTATAGCGGACGCAAATGCTGAACATCGAACGAAGCTACCTGCCAATCGCCGCTTTCTTTGTCGCGACTTCCGTTCTGGGGGCGTCATTAGCTTGGATCGGTCTGAATGTGCGCGCTCCAGTTGGCGGTATCGGAGCTGTTGCTTTAGTGGCTTGGGCCATTTTGGCGCGGCAGCATTGGCTAAAACTGCGTCGGCAAAACGGTAGCGAACCGGGTGCGCCCGAACGGGTCGTTTGGCACCGGTTTTCAGGATGCGCTGTCATATGGGGACATATGGTTTTTGCATTGCTTAATCCGCAATATGATTTGCATGTGGGTTCTGGAAACTATCTGGCGATCGACAACTGGACCCTCATTCTCGGCGTTTTGATCAGCGCGGCGCTTTTCCGTGGCGATGGCGATATCCGGGACGAACGCGATGACTTGATTGACGCGGTCGCCACGCGTTGGGGATATGGGTCGTTGATCGCTTTCTTGCTGATAGCTTCATTTTTTATCGGTTTTCGTCCGGGTAGCGGAAAAGACGGCATCAATGACTTCGTTCTCGCCAACTGGATAATGAGTTTCATCATCCTTTCGGCGGTTGTGCGGCAAGCGGCACAGTTGTTTGGTTATGCGCGTGATCGTGAACCGCTTTAATGACCATTGCCACACATCTGCGGACTTTGCGATTTCTCCATAATGAGATGACCCAAGAAGCGTTGGCCCAAATTGTCGGGGTGACGCGTCAAACCATTATTGCACTTGAGGCTGGGCGTTATGCGCCTTCTCTTGAGCTGGCGATGCGGCTTGCCGATGCCTTTGGCACCAAAGTCGAAGATGTATTTTATTGGAAGGACGGCGTCACGCCGCCCGTTAAGACAAAGGGAAATCAATGAAGAAGCCGTTGTGGCTCATAGCCGGGCTGACAGCGCTCGGGCTGACCGGCATTTTGTGCTTTAAGCTGTTTGAGCCTGTGTTCATTCACAATGCTGGTTGGGCCGATTTGCCCCAGGCGCCTGAGGCAGTGGGAGAAACGCTAAATACCCGTTGGACAGAACAGGGGGCCGCTGCGGATAAGGCGCTTATGGGCGGACTGAAAGACACAGGCGCTCCGGCGCTGTCTGCTGCGCTCAGCATTAATGGTGAGCTTGTTTGGCGGGGTGTAGCGGGGTTCGCTGATGTTGGCAGCTTAAAACCAGCAAATTTCGATACGCGCTTTCGGTTAGGAAGCACGTCCAAAGCGCTAACCTCGGTAGGCGTGGGAGTTCTTATCGATCAAGGAAAGCTTTATCTTGATGGAGCCATCCCCAATTTTCCCCATAAGGTGACGCTTGGTCAAGTTATGAGCCATCGCGCAGGGATTCGTGATTACGGAATGTGCCTTTGTTTTCCCGTCTGGGAACATCTGAACACACGTCATTTTGTCAGTATCAATGAACAAGTAGCGCTGGTCGCCCAGTTGCCCCTCCTCTTTAAGCCGGGTACAGATTTTGCCTATACCAGTCTTGGCTTCAATCTGGCTGGGTCGGCTATCGAAAAGGCTGCCGGTCAGACCTTCGGTACATATATGTCGCAAGCGGTGTTTCGGCCATTGGGCATGACTAGTACGTCGCTCAGTGAAGCTGGCGCAGCGGCATTTTATGAAACTGCGGCGGGCCGCTACAAACCTGCGTTCAAAGTTGATAATTCGATTCGATGGCCATCAGGCGGTTTCGTCTCGACGCCTTCAGACTTAGTGAAACTAGGGAGCGCCATGCTCGACGAACGGCTGTTGAGTAACAAGACCAGGCAATTGCTCGTCACGGTGCCCCAGGCGGGCCGAACGGAAAGCGGCAAGAGTTATGCTTATGGCTGGCGCCATAGTGATTGGACAATCCACGACGGACGGGTGAGTCTCGACAGCTATCACCATAATGGTACCGCTGTTGGAAGCACGTCGGTCCTCGTAATTTTCCCTGATAAAGGCATCGTTTTATCAATAATGATGAATACGGGAGGCGAGGATGTTGATGACCTCAGCCTTGTTGCAGACCGCATATTGGAGGTCTTCATTCCGGTTGCCTGACCCGATTCAATCCTACGCCGCAAATTCAAGTACGCGTTCATGGCACTGGATAATAAAAGGTTCTCTATGCTGGAAATGGCGTCTTTCTACAAACGACTGCCAAGCGGCCTTGTCGAGTTGGTACCAGTTTCTGCAACTGTAAGCAGCTAAAACGCAATGTTTATGCGCAACGCCGCACTTGCCAGTCGCCTGCGCTCCGCGCATATCGCAACTTATGGATATTTCCCTCACTTCAGATCGAGAGATGCCAGCGACGACCTGTATACCGGAGGCCCTCATCCGGTGGCTCTTGTTCATTGCTTTATTGGTATTTGCGATGGTCGTTGTCGGCGGGATTACGCGGCTGACCGAGTCGGGGCTTTCGATTACTGAATGGAAGCCGATCACCGGTGCGTTACCGCCCTTGAGCGAAGCAGCCTGGGCGTCGGAATTTGAAAAATACAAGCAGATCCCCGAATATGTGCAGATTAACGGCCCGGCGGGCATGACGCTTGCCGAGTTCAAGTTCATCTATTTCTGGGAATGGGTGCATCGGCTGCTGGGGCGCATTGTCGGTCTGGCATTTGCGCTACCGCTTGCGTGGTTCTGGCTGAAGCAGACGATTCCGGTGGGCTACAAACCGCGCCTTATTGCCCTGATGGCGCTTGGCGGTTTGCAGGGGACGATTGGCTGGTGGATGGTCTCGTCGGGTCTGTCGGCGCGGACCGATGTCAGCCATTACCGGCTCGCGGTCCATTTGTTGACGGCACTGTTTATTCTGGGCGGATTGGTGTGGACCGCGCTTGATCTGAAAGCGCTGACCAGAAATCCGGCAGCAAAGCCAGCAAAGCTTACCGGGTTTTCTGGCGCAGTTCTGGCTATATTATTCGTGCAATTGCTCTTTGGTGCATGGGTGGCGGGACTGAATGCTGGTTATGTTTCAAATAGTTGGCCCCTTATGAACGACCGTTTCGTGCCTGACGGAATCGATACCACCAAAGGTGCACTCTATGCCCTTATCAACGATCCGTTCTTAACCCATTTTGTGCACCGTTGGTGGGCATGGATTGCGGTAATAGCGCTCATCATGCTTTCCCGTCGGACCAGACAGGCAGGGGTGCGACCAGCATCTCTTGCCATCCATACTGCCTTTGGCGTGCAGATTCTGCTTGGCATTGCAACGGTGATGACGGGGGTCAATATCGTGCTTGCCGTTCTGCATCAGGCTGTGGGGGCTTTGGTGGTCGCATCAACCGTGTGGGGTGCACATGTCATCGGACGACATGATGGCCAATAACATTGGTAAAAGTGAAATTGCGCTGATTTATGCGGTATTTCCGACGGCGGGTGAGGGCCATGATGTGTGCCGGAAATTGCTTGAGGAACGCCTTGTCGCCTGTGCCAACCGGTTGCCGATGATGATTTCGCACTTCAGGTGGGAAGGCGAGATAGAGGCGAAAGAAGAGCATCCGGTGATTTTCAAGACGAGCCCGGCAAAGGCCGACTCCGCAATGAAGCGGATCGCGGCACTGCATCGTTATGAAGTGCCCGCGATTGTCCGGCTGTCGACGGAGTCGGCCTACCAGCCCTTTGCCGATTGGGTGGCTGCCGAAACCAGATAACGGGAAGGCGGTATTATTTTACCCGCCGTAAAACCCCCGCTTTTACTTGACTATCGGGCACTTCATCGTCATTGGCACCGCTTCGCGTGCAGGGCTTTTGTGATTCTGCGCAACTATCCAAATTCGAAAGGTTCGATTAGCGATGAAAACGCTATCCAGAGTTACGAAATCGATTCGTCCGCAGGACGTTGAGAAATCGTGGATCCTCATTGATGCAGAAGGCCTGGTCGTTGGCCGCGTTGCCAGCATCATCGCCAACATCCTGCGCGGCAAGACGAAGCCAAGCTACACCCCGCACGTCGATTGCGGCGACCATGTTGTCGTCATCAACGCCGACAAGGTGAAGTTCACCGGCAAGAAGCTGACCGACAAGGTCTATTATCGCCACACCGGTTATATCGGCGGTATCAAGGCAGTTACCGCTGGCAAGATCCTCGAAGGCAAATTCCCCGAGCGCGTGCTTGAAAAGGCAGTTGAGCGCATGGTTCCTCGCGGACCATTGGGCCGTGCACAGATGCGCGCGCTTCACCTGTATAACGGCACCGAGCATCCGCATGATGGTCAACAGCCAAAGACGCTCGACGTCGCTTCCATGAACCGCAAAAACAAGGTGGGTGCATAATGTCCGAAACCGCTAACTCACTCGCTGATCTCGAAACTTTGGGCGCCGAAACGTCGGTACCAGCAGGATCGCAGATAGCCGCCGTTATCCGCGAACAGGAAATCGACGCACAGGGTCGCAGCT
>JBGSPK010000464.1:0-3790 GCA_041738665.1 Sphingorhabdus sp.
CTGGAAAGACCGGCTGTTCGGTGGTTTCAAGAAAACCTCGACAAAGCTTACCGAAAATATAACCGGCCTTGTCACCAAGGCGAAGCTTGAACCGCAAGATTTGGACGAGATCGAGGATGCCCTGATCGCGTCCGACCTAGGTCCTGCAATGGCCGCACAGATCCGCGAAAAAATTGCCGCCGGGCGATTTGACAAAGGTATTGATGCAGAAGGCATTCGCCAAATTGTCGAAGATGAAATCGCCGCTGTTCTGGCTCCAGTGGCTGCGCCATTGGAAATAGACGCCTTCCCTCGCCCACAAGTGATATTGGTGATTGGCGTGAATGGCTCGGGCAAAACCACCACCATTGCCAAGCTGGCACATTTGTTTCTTGAGCAGGATTATGGTGTCATGCTGGCAGCGGGTGACACGTTCCGGGCGGCCGCTATCGGGCAATTGAAAGTATGGGCCGACAGGATTGGCGTTCCCATCGTCACCGGTCCCGAAGGCGGCGATGCAGCCGGAATTGTCTTTGATGCGGTCAAAAAAGCGACGGCCGAGGGCATCGATGTCCTGATCGTCGACACCGCGGGCCGTTTGCAAAACAAGCGCGAACTGATGGATGAGCTCGCCAAAATTCGCCGTGTCCTTGGGCGGTTGAACCCCGCTGCACCGCATGATGTCGTGTTGGTGCTCGACGCCACCACGGGACAGAATGCGTTGTCGCAAATCGAGATATTCAAGGAAGTCGCAGACGTGACAGGATTGGTAATGACAAAATTGGACGGCAGCGCGCGTGGTGGCATTTTAGTCGCCGCCGCCAAGCAATTCGGCCTTCCCATCCATGCCATCGGGGTTGGCGAAACGATTGATGACCTGCGCCCGTTTAATGCGCAGGATCTTGCGCGCGCGATCAGTGGTGGTTCGCAGTGAACGAGACATCACCCGCCAAAAAGCCGTCTGGCACTTTAAGCTTTATCTTGGATTTTGGTCCGCTGCTTTTATTCTTTATAGCGTCAAAATTGGGAAGCTCGAAATCCGATCCCACGCAGGGCGCCATCGTCGGCACCGCAACCTTTATGGTCGCGATTATCGTTGCTGTTATCATTTCGAAGGCAAAGATCGGCAAGATTTCGCCGATGCTGAAACTGACCGCTGCGCTGGGTGTTTTCTTCGGTGCTCTCACTATCTGGTTCCATGACGAGCGCTTCATCCAGATCAAGCCGACAATAATCTATGCATTCTTCGCGTTGCTTCTGCTAGCGGGCTGGGCGCGCGGTAAGGCGATGCTGAAATATGTTCTCGAACATGCCTATGATGGTTTGAACGAAACAGGATGGCTCAAATTGTCGTTGAGCTGGGGTCTGTTCTTTACAGCGTTGGCCTTAGCAAATGAGGCGATGCGCGCGTTCGTGTCATTTGATACTTGGCTGAGCCTTAAGGTATGGGGCGTGACCGCCCTCACCTTCCTGTTTGCGCTGGCCAACATCCCGATGCTGATGCGGCATGGTCTGAAACTGGGCGACGACACCGAAGTGCCGCCGCAAGGGTGAACCAGTCTATTGATCTGCCCGGCTAACGCCTTTGCCGTCAAGATTTTGCGCAACGAACTCCCAGTTAATGGCCTTGTCCAGCAAAACACCGACATAGTCGGGCCGGGCATTGCGATAATCGATGTAATAAGCGTGCTCCCACACGTCGATCGTCAGCAACGGCTTAATCTCGTGCACCACTGGCGAATCTGCGTCGTGTAGCGAGGTGATCTTCAGCTTATCCTTATCGAGCACCAGCCACGCCCAACCGCTGGCAAAATGGCCGACAGCTTCGGCTTTCAGTTTCTCAAGCATATCTTCGTGACTGCCGAATTCGTCAGCAATCAAATCCTTCAACTTTCCTGAAGGTGTCTGCTTTTCGGGTGAAAGACACTTCCAGTAAAAACTGTGGTTCCACAACTGTGCCGCATTGTTGAATAAGGGCTTGTTGCCGCTATCCTTGGCTGCGATAATAACCTTGCTCAAACTTGCGCCTGACAACTTGCCGTCCTTCGCCGCTAGCTCGTTAGTTTTATCAACATAGGCTTTGTGATGCTTGCCATGATGATATTGGAATGTTTCAGCTGAGATGATTTCGCCGAAAGCGTCGGTTTCATAAGGCAGGTCGGGAAGGGTGAACGTCATGAGGATTTCCTTCAAGAGGGGGGAACATTGATGAAACCACCTGCACTACCGAGCGTTCCATCACGTGCCATCGATTTGGTAGAAAATATGTGACAATTGTGGGGTGTCGGTTTAGGCACAGCGCGATCAGGGGCAAAACCGCCTGAACATTACAGGAGGAAAAATGGCAAAGTTTTTTGGAAATCTGCATTATGTGCTGGTGGCGGGACTGGTATTGGCAATTGCGGTGATCGCGTTGCACGGCGGCGATGGCGGGTTTTCAATCCCCGCGCTGTTTCGCTGGATTCACACTTTTGTCGGCATCGTCTGGATTGGATTGCTATATTATTTCAATTTCGTGCAAATCCCCACGATGCCGAAAATTCCGGCGGAACTGAAACCAGGCATTTCAAAGCATATCGCGCCGTCGGCATTGTTTTTCTTCCGCTGGGCCGCGGCTTTGACCGTACTGTTCGGCCTTGCGATTGCTGGCCAGCCTGGTCCCGGTGCTCCGCCCTATCTGGTTGAAGCGCTGACTTTCCAGCCGGGTTATGACCTGATCGGCATCGGCATGTGGCTCGCGCTGATTATGGCATTTAACGTATGGTTCATCATTTGGCCAAACCAGAAGAAGGCGCTTGGTATTGTCGAAGCAGACGACGCAACGAAGGCTAAAGCAGCGACTACAGCGATGATTACCTCGCGTATCAACACCATGCTATCCATCCCAATGCTGTACACGATGGTCAGCTTCAACGGCGGTTGAATTCAGATCGAAATAACAAAAAAGGGCGGCTTCGGTCGCCCTTTTTCTTATCCTAAAAGGTCATGCTTTTTCAGCGTATGGCGTAACTGGTCGTAACTGAGATTAAGCGCCTTCGCGGTCTGTCGCTGGTTGTACCGGCATTTTGCAAGAGCCTGTTCCAGAACCGCTTTTTCGTATTTTTCGGTAGCTTCGCGAAAATCGGTAACATCGACTGCCTGGCTCAAATCGGTCGAAAAACGCGCTTCATGACCGCTATCGCTATCTACCGTCGTATGCGTTGATGCACAGGTAGCAATGCCGCTCCTCCACGGACTTTCGAACGGATCGAACTGGATATAGTCGACCGGCTGGCCCGGATCGGCCCACCGGTAAACGGCGCGTTCTATGACATTGCGAAGTTCGCGGACATTGCCCGGCCATAAGTGATTTTCCAGCGCACGCGTGGCGACTTCACCAAAACCTGGCCACCCCTCCCAACCCAGCTCTGCTGCCATTTTGCGACCGAAATACTCCGACAGAACTTCCACATCGCCCTCACGCACGCGCAAAGGCGGCAAAGTTACGACTTCGAAAGAAAGCCGATCCAACAGGTCAGCGCGAAATTTTCCGACTTCAACCATATTTGGCAAATGCTCATTCGTGGCAGCCACTATCCGCACATCAACGCGCACGGGTCTTGAGGAGCCAATCCGCGTGACCTCGCCATATTCCACCGCGCGCAACAGACGTTCCTGCGCGCCCATGCTGAGCGTGCCCAGCTCATCCAGAAACAGCGTGCCGCCATCGGCCTCTTCGAAACGCCCTTCGCGCGCGCGGGTCGCACCTGTAAACGCGCCAGCTTCATGACCGAACAGTTCAGCCTCAATCAGAGTCTCGGGCAAGGCAGCG
>JBGSPK010000014.1:0-14324 GCA_041738665.1 Sphingorhabdus sp.
ATTTTTATTATATAACCGTTGCTTCTCAACAGACGGGTCGCACGTCGGGAGACGGTATATGGCGGATGCAGGTACATTGACGCGGGCCGATTTGGCCGAAATGCTCAATCGGCAGGTTGGATTGTCGCGCGCGGATGCCGCCGCGATGATTGAGTCGATTTTGGGCCACATGACAACGGCGCTGCTCGACGGCGAAAATGTCAAAATATCCGGCTTTGGTACCTTTGTCCTTCGTGACAAGGGACAGCGGATTGGTCGCAATCCCAAAACGGGTGTCGAGGTGCCGATTACCCCACGCCGGGTCCTGACCTTCCGCGCCAGCCAGGGCATGCGGCAGAAAGTCAAATAGACCAATATGAACGAAAAATCCGCTGACGCATTCCGCACAATTGGCGAGATGGCCGAAGCGCTTGGCGTACGCACGCACATATTGCGCTATTGGGAAGAGCAGTTCCCGATGCTGAAGCCGCTCACGCGCGCGGGCGGACGTCGGCTGTATCGGCCCGAGGACGTGGCCTTGCTGCATACCATCAACCGGCTACTCTACAGTGAGGGCTATACCATCAAAGGTGCGCGCAAGTTTTTGAGTGGTGGCGCAATGGCGGAAGCGCCTGTGCCGGTTGCAGCATCGGCATCTACAATCGACATGTCGGCCCTGCGCGCCGTTCGCGATCGTCTAGTTGCCGCGCTGGCCGCTGCCTAAATCATATCCCGCGCATAGACCATGTCACGGAACGGCATGTCGCCAACCATGAACACGGTCTCGCCGATATGTTTGAAGCCAGCCTTTTCGTAAAAGGCCACTGCGCGGTTATTGCTTTCATAGACGGCGAGCATTAGCCGCCGTGCTGCGCGCGCCGCCGCAACCTTGAATGCCTGTTCCAGCAACGCACGGCCATTTCCGCCGCCTTGCCACGGCCCGAGCAGGTAAATGCGTTTCAATTCCCAGTCACCCGGTTGCTGCAACTCGGGATGCTCAGGCGGCACGAGCATGACATAACCGACCGGTGCTCCCAATGGCGTTTCGCCGATGACTATATCGACGTCGCGACTGGCCAGCTTGGCCGAATAATATTCAGTGCTATGCTCGGCTTTCAAATGTTCGATTAGCGGCTTGCCCGGATGGTCGAAGGCGAAGCTCGCCAGGAATGTTGCAGCGCCCAGATAGGACAAGGCTTCCGCGTCACCTGACCCAGCCATCCTCCACGTTACCGGCGTCACTCGTCTTCAGGCCCCAGCTCGGCGTCAAGGTCGCGTGGGCGGATAAAATGGGTCAGCTTGCCTGTCTTGCGTTCGATGTCGGCCCAGCTGTCGATGTCGAGCTCCATCCGAGCCACCGCGCCAGTTGGATATTTCTCCCACACTACATCGCGCAAGGGTGAGCTGCCGTCGTCGGGGACGATATCGAAGACGAGGTCTTCCATCCCCGGATTATGTCCGATCATCAGGACGCTTTTCGCGCTATCGGGCTGGTCGCGCAGCACATCCATCAACGTCGCAGAGGACGCGAGGTAAATGCGCCGGTCCCAGTTCGCGTCGATACGCATCCCGCTGCCTTTTACGAACTGGTCGATTGTATCGATGACGCGGACCGCCGGGCTGGCGACGACATGATCGAAGGTGATGTCGTTTTGCTTGGCCCATTTGCCGACGACAACCGCAGCCTTCTCGCCGCGTTTGTTCAATGGTCGATCAAAATCGCGGGGAATCGCATCGTCCCAGCTTGATTTGGCGTGGCGTAGTAAAGTCAGGGTCAGCGTCAAATCGGGTTACCTTCTTGCAGGGTCTGATCCGCGTCCTGCCCCAAATTTGTTGCAGGCGAAAGACCTGATTTAATGGACCTAACCGCTTCCTCCAGCGTTACGCGGCGCACCGGTGTCCCGGGCGGAAAGGCCGTCAGCAATCGGCTTGGTACGGCGGACGACAGCAAAACGAAATGCCCCTTGTCACCTGCACTGCGGATCAGCCGCCCAAACGCCTGTGCCAGTTTCGCGCGGATCATCCGGTCGTCATAATCGGTGCCACCATAAGCCAGCCGCCGTGCGCGATGAAGGATATCGGGGCGCGGCCACGGCACCTGTTCCATGATAACGAGCCGCAGAGAATGGCCCGGCACATCGACCCCGTCGCGCAGCGCGTCTGTGCCGAGCAACGACGCATGGGGGTCATCGCGGAAAATATCTACAAGCGTGCCGGTATCGATCGGGTCAACATGCTGGGCATATAAGGGAAGCCCGTCGCGCGCCAATCGGTCGGCAATCCGCGCATAAGTGGAACGCAATCGCCGGATCGCGGTGAACAGCCCGAGGGCGCCGCCGCCGGACGCGCTAATCAGTGACGAATAAGCTCCCGCCAGTGCAGCCAAATCGCCGCGCTTTACGTCGGTGACGATCAGGACTTCGGCTTGCGCCGCATAATCAAACGGACTGTTCGCGGAAAAATGTTCGGTCTTGTGATCGAGGTGCACCGCGCCTGTCCGGCCTTCGGCATTGGCCCAATCACCCCCACTTCTGAGCGTTGCCGAAGTCGCCAGCACGCCATGGCTGGGTTTCAGCACAATATCGGCAACGGGCTTCATAGGGTCGAGCCAGTGCCGGTGCATCCCGATATCCATATCGCGGCCCTCGAACCTGTCGATGGCCAGCCAGTCGACAAAATCGGGATCGACCGGTCCAACTGCACGTGCCAGCATCGAAATCCACGCGCGTAAGGTGTCAATCCGCCAACCAAGACTCGCCATCGCACCTTCGACCCGAGCCCTCGCGCTACCGTCGAGCCAGTCGGGCGGATCGGCAATCATTGCCTCCAGTCGCTGTCCCAAGATGGTCAACGGTCGCGCCAGCGCTTCGAGCGCGATCTGTGTGTCAGCCACCGCATCGACCACCGCCGCATCGGGATCGGCCAATTCGGTTTCGAGACCATAGCCAGCCTCCGCCGCATTGCTCTCGTCGCGGGCAAATACCATTACCCGAATGGCCGCGAGCAAGCGCTCGACGGGTCCCGCAGGCATGCCTTCCGCTACCCGGCCCAACCAGCCATCGCCGGGCAAAGCCTCCGCCGCAATCCTTGCCATTTCGATAGCAAGGCCGCCCTCCTCGTCATAGGATGCGACATCGGCGAGCCGTGCCGCCAATCCGCGCCGCCGCCCGCGTGCCTTGCCTTCGGGGCCGATGACCCAACGACGCAACTCCACCGTCTCTTGCCCGGTCAGCGCAGCTGCAAACATCGAGTCTGCTGCATCAAAAAGATGGTGGCCTTCGTCGAAGATGATCCGCGTCGGCCTACTCACCTCGTCACGCCCGCGCGCTGCATTGACCATCATCAATGCATGGTTGGCGATGACAATATCAGCATGGACGCTGGCCCGCGCGGCGCGTTCAATGAAGCATGTCTTATAATGCGGACATCCGGCATAAATGCACTCGCCGCGTCGGTCGGTCAGCGCGGTCGAGCCGTTGCGCCGGAATAAAGTCGGCAGCCAGCCTGGCAAATCGCCGCCAATCATATCGCCGTCCTTGGTATACGCTGCCCAGCGCGCGACCAAATGCGCGAGAGTTGCGGCGCGGCCCGCAAAGCCGCCCTGCAACGCGTCCTCTAAATTTAGCAGGCACAGATAATTCTCGCGCCCTTTGCGGACCACAACCTTCGTTTTGAAGGTTTCATCATCGGGGTAAATCCGCTTCGCCTCGCGCACCAATTGGCGCTGCAACGCCTTGGTAAAGGTCGAAATCCACACTGCGCCATCGGCGGTACTGGCCCAAAGCGAGGCAGGCGCGAGATATCCCAGCGTTTTGCCGATGCCAGTACCTGCCTCGGCGAGCACCATATTAGGCTCGCCCTTACGCGCACGCGGCGCGAATATCCGCGCGGCGGCCTGTGCAAAGTCGCGTTGGCCTTGCCGGGTTTCAGCGTCGCCGCCGACAAGCGAAGCAAGTTGGGCCTGAACGGCATCGGGGTTCAATGTGACCACGCGCGGAGGCGTGCGGAGTGGGGTCTCCTCCCATTCGGAGAGTTTTGAGAATAACCATCGCTCGGGCTTTTCCGGCTTGGCCAGATAGCGAGCGACAATATTCGCCCAAGGCCAGCGCAACCGTGCCAAATTCTGCGCCGCATCCCAAGCGCCCTCACGCTCGGGCCATGCGGGGTCGCTGAGGGTAGCGAGGAGTTTCTGCGCGGCGGTGAGGAGGAAGGGGGCGATGGCTTCATCATTTGCTGGCGCCGCCACACTAAGCACCCCTGCCAACCCCTTGGCAGTCGGCACCACAAACCGCGCTGGATGCACAAAGGCAAACAGCTCCAGCAAATCCAGCCCCGATAATTCCGCATAACCCAAACGCTGCGCTACCAAAGGGGCGTTGAGCATCACCAAAGGCGTCTCAGCCGCCCGTCCCACAGCCTCCCCCTTGCCGACCGTCCGCACTTGCCCGTCGGGCGTGGCAAGCCAGATACCGGCATGGCTTGCATGAAGCGCTGGAAAGGCTAGGGGAGTTTGCACCGCCCCAGATAGGCGCAAACAGAACGAAAGAGCAACAAGTGACTGAACTCCGCGACCTCGCAATGGCTTCGAAAGCATGGCCTTATGAAGAGGCGCGGCGGTTGCTGAAACGCTATCCGGACGGCAAGCCAAATGGTGCGCCGATCATTTTCGAAACCGGTTACGGACCATCGGGTCTGCCGCATATCGGCACCTTCAATGAGGTCTTGCGTACGACGATGGTGCGCCGCGCGTTTGAGGAAATGAGCGACACGCCGACCAAGCTGATTGCATTTTCCGACGACATGGACGGGCTTCGCAAGGTCCCGGATAATCTGCCCAATCAGGCGATGCTCGCCGAGCATCTGGGCAAACCGCTCACGCGCATTCCGGACCCGTTCGGCACGCATGAAAGCTTTGCGCATCACAATAATGCGCGGTTGCGCGAATTTCTCGACCGCTTCGGATTCGATTATGAATTTCTGTCTTCAACCGTCGAATATGCCAGCGGGCGCTTCGACGAGACGTTGAAGAAAGTGCTGCTCCACTATCAGGACATCATGGACATCATGCTGCCGACTTTGGGCAAGGAACGACAGGCCACCTATTCACCGGTGCTGCCGGTTAGCCAGAAATCGGGCATCGTGTTACAGGTGCCAGTGACCGTGGTCGACCCGCAAGCGGGGCTGGTGTCGTTCGAGGATGACGGCGAGCGCATTACGCAATCGATCCTTGGCGGACAAGCGAAGCTGCAGTGGAAGGTCGACTGGGCAATGCGTTGGGTCGCGTTGGGCGTCGATTACGAGATGTCGGGCAAGGATTTGATCGACAGCGTCACGCAAAGCTCGAAAATCACGCGCGCGTTAGGCGCCCGTCCGCCAGAGGGCTTCAATTACGAGATGTTTCTCGACGAAAAGGGCGAGAAGATTTCGAAGTCGAAGGGCAACGGCCTGACGCTCGACCAATGGCTGACTTACGGCACTGATGAGAGTCTCGCTTTCTATATCTACCGCGAACCGCGTAAAGCGAAGGCGCTGCATATGGGTGTTATCCCGCGCGCAGTGGACGAATACTTCCAGTTTCGCGGTAACTATGCCGCGCAGGAGTTGGACAAAAAACTCGGCAATCCGGTGCACCACATCCACCGGGCCAAACCTGAGCCAGTGCCGGTAGGTGCGCCGCCGGTGACATTCGGACTGTTGCTCAACCTCGTCGGGGTGATGGGTGCAGAAGCGACCGAGGAGCAGGTATGGAGCTATCTTGGTAATTATGTCGAGGACGCGAGGCCTGAGGCGCAGCCCGACCTCGCCAAGCTGGTGCCGCTGGCGCTTGCCTATAACCGCGATTTTATTGCGCCGACGCTGAAGCGGCGCAAGCCGGAGGGTAATGAAGTTGCAGCGCTCGAACGGCTGGACTGCGAACTGGCAGGGTTGTCCGCCGAGGCAACCGCCGAGGACATCCAGAACATCGTGTACACCATCGGCAACGAGGGCGGATTTGAGAATCTGCGCGACTGGTTCAAGGCGCTCTACGAAACCCTGCTTGGTTCCAGCGCAGGTCCACGCATGGGCAGCTTCATTGCGCTCTACGGGATCGACAACAGCCGCAAACTGATCGCCGAGGCGCTTGCGTGACGACTGTTGCCGCCAAACTTTATCATGACGGTAAAGTTGTTGAGACCATCGATGTCGCCAAGCCTATTCCGCATATTGGCAAACCTACCGACTTCATGTGGATCGGATTGCACGAGCCCGATGATGGCACACTGAAACGAATTCAGGATCATTTCGGCCTCCACCCGTTGGCAGTCGAAGATGCGCTTGATCCTAAGCATTTGCCAAAGGTGGAACCTTATGGGGACCACCTATTTCTTGTAATCCGAACGCCGCGACTGGAAGGCGATAAGATCATATACGGTAACACCGCAATCTTCATGGGCCGGCAGTTTATAATTACCGTGCGGCATGGTTCGGAACGCACACACAGTCCAGTGCGAACCCAGCTGGAAGCAACGCCGTGGCTGCTGAAGCAGGGCCCAGATTTCGTGCTCCATGCCATTCTAGATTATATCGTCGATGGCTACAGCGACCTTGTGGATGCGATGGAGGAGAAAGTACTGGCGATGGAAGATCGCGCCATCGGCAATTTCCTAAGTCGCGCAGAAACTGCGCGCGTGTTCATGCTGCGCCGCGAATTGTTCCGGTTGCAACGCATATTGGGGCCAACCGAAGACCTTGCCAACCGCTTCATCAATCTCGAACTGCCGCAGATTGATGCGAACATTTACCCGTTCATGCGAGACTTGCTCGACCATGTCCGCCGCCTTGTTTACCGGGTCGAGGGGTTACGCGACACGCTTACTTCGGTTATTGAAACCAGCGGCTTGCTGGAGCAGCAAAGGCAAGGCGCGATTACGCGGCAGTTGGCGGCATGGGCTGCGATCCTCGCGGTACCAACGGCGATTGCCGGGATTTACGGCATGAATTTTGAGCATATGCCCGAGCTGCGCTGGGAATATGGTTACTTCTTGATTGTAGGCGTTATGGCGACGATTTGCCTGTCGCTTTATGTCCGCTTCAAGCGGGCTGGGTGGCTGTAACCCGTCGCAATACCGAGAGGTAATTGGGCTCAATCGTCATTCGCTGGTGATAATTGCCTTTGCCGAGCAATGCATGCGCACGCGGGAGACTATAGCATGGCACGCCCATGAACAGATGATGCTCGCTATGGAAATTGACCCAATAGGGCGCAACCGTCGTCCGCTCGAGCCAGTTCGCATAGGTCGTTCGCGCATGACTGAACGGGTCGTCGCTGCCTGTGGTTGTGCAGGCATGCTCTGCAATATTGCGGATGCGCAGGAACAGCTGGAAGGTGGTGGCGAGTGCTACGAACCACAACAGGAAAGGTACCCAGCCCCAGAACAGAAGCGAGATCGCCAGCAACGTTGCCTGCACTGCCACAAACCGCCCAACCGTTTTTGCTGTTGTCTTCGCGCCGTCAACATTAGTAACCGGCGCGTCGATGCCGCTGCGGCTTTGCAGGTTAAGCGCACGGCCTGCGCTGGTGTCGCGCGTGCCGTCGCCGCTCTCATGCCTTAGCTTAGCCTTCACCCCGCGCCATGCGGTCGCAAACTGCGATTTGCGTTGTTTGAAAAAGGTCTGCCCGGTCAGGTCACGCACGGCCTTGCGCCGGAGACTATCGCGGCTGGTCGGGAAGGAGGCTGACAGCGAGAGGTCAGGATCTTCGGGTTGTTGGGTAAAACGGTGATGGGACAAATGGTAAGCTCGATAGGCATGAAGATCGCTACCGGTCGCCGCGCCTGTGGGCCATTGCCCGAGAAAATTGTTGAGTTTGCGGTTCGGGTGCAGCAACCCGTGCGCGCCGTCATGCATCAGGATCGCAAGCCCTAATTGCCTGCCCCCCAGCACGGCGAGAAAGAGGGGCGTTAGCAATAGTCCCGCAAGCCAATGATAATCCCAAGCCATTGCGCCGCCAAAAGCAGCGAGTGCCACGACCAGCCAAGCGTGCAGCACAAGCCACATACCGCGCCAATGCGACAGGGTAGTAATAGCAGCCCAGTCTTCGGTGTCGAAAACCTTTCGCGGGTTGGCGGCTTTTACCGCGGGCATGTTGCAAACTTTTCCATCAGACAGGAACAATAGCCCAAAGCCACGATACCGCCAAATGCGTTACGTCACCGCGCGTGTTGCAAAGTCAGCCATTTGGGCTTGCGCGGCGCGTGACTCACCGAAATTGAAGATGGGCCAGTCGTGCAACATGCCGGGTAGTTCAACATATTCGACCGATGGCAACTTCGCCTTCAGCGCGCGAGCATCGGTG
Source organism: Sphingorhabdus sp. (assembly GCA_041738665.1). Taxonomy (GTDB): domain Bacteria; phylum Pseudomonadota; class Alphaproteobacteria; order Sphingomonadales; family Sphingomonadaceae; genus Sphingorhabdus_B. The sequence continues at coordinate 8,315 of JBGSPK010000014.1, forward strand.
ACCAATATGTCATCGCCCCCACCGAACGCGAGGATTGGCGGCAAGCCATCCCAGTTGCCGAAAATTGGACTGCACCGCGGATCAGTCAGAGGCAAGTCACCTGCATAGAGTTGACCGCCCTCGGATATTCCGCTGATCGTCAATATACCGTCGCGGGGCTCGATTCTGGCTTGGTCGGGATGCGCGGGATCAAGATTGAGCCACGGGTTGATGGGGATGAGCGCGGCTGGCAAGGCGAGCCCTTCATCCCGCGCCAGTTGCGCCAGTGCAGCAGTCAAGCCGCCGCCGGCGGAATCGCCCGACATGACGAACGGTTTGCCGCCGTGCCCGGCAACATAATCGCGATAAAAATCTAGCGCCCACTGGGTGGTGGCCATTGCGTCGCTTTCGGGCGCAAGCGGATAAAGCGGCGCGGTGATGGCCCAGCCATGCGTCTTTGCCATATGCGCGAGAAATGCCCAATGCACCGGCGTTGCCGGATAGACATAGCCGCCGCCATGCCAGAACAGTATATGCGCACTCGGCGCGCGGTCCTCTGGCGCAAGATACCAGACAGGCCTTCCCCCAAATTCGCGTTGTTCGACCATCAACGCGGCGCGCGCCTTTGCATCCGGTTCGGCCAGTCTTTGTGTCCTGATCTTGGCTATATTCTCTCGAAATTGCGGCCCGCCAGCATACATTCGCCGATAAATGCCTGTCGTACGCAACACAAAGCCAGTCAGGCTGGCCACAAAGCTCGGCATCTTTTCTCTCCCTTTAGCCGGCAGGGCTAGTTCATATGCATCGTGCAATCAACTCAGCTGGCTGGACCATTTACCCAGCCCACTTGCGGTGAATCCATATCCACCGCTTCGCCCAGCTCATAGACATTGCGATAGCCATAGCCGTAAAGGTTGATGAAGGTCTGGATGTTCAGCGCTAACTGGACCCGTTTGGTGACCACCGGCCGCCGATTGTTTGTGAAGTTGTTATTGCAATAAATGAGAATTTCGCGGTCAGGATTCGTACCGATGACCTCGGCCAGTCGATCTGCGGTAAAGTCCGGCAGCGGCAGGTTAACCGCGCCTTCAATATGACCTTCCTTGAATGCCTGCGCAGACCGTGCATCCAATATCAGGGTTTCTGGCCGGCTGGCTCTCGCGTTAAAGTCACGCAGATTGACAAGACGCGCAGATCGATAGGGTGCCACTTCTACCGTGAGGTCGGAAAATCCCTCAAAATCAATAAGCGGATTTGCCGGTTTCGCATGCAGCGGAGAGATCGCCATGCAGGCCGAGGCAAACATTATGAGGTGGCGCATTGATTTCCTCCGTACAGCTTTCGCTAAATGTCGGAGCAGGTTTGAACGGATAATGAATGTTATTTTGCGGCAGGCGCAACAGCCTTGGTAGATGCAGCCTCTGCTGCCTGCACCTCCCACTTTTGCTTCACATCAGCCAGCAGCGCAACTGCAGGGTTATTGTCGCCCCGATTGTGCGGATCATTCGCCAATGGCATTAATGTCCGATAGGCCAGAGAGTAATTTTTCTCGTCGACCATTTGCTGCACCACTTGCCAGCGTACATTCTGGTCATAAGGCGCAAGTTGCAATGCACGTTCTAATCCGTGCGCCGCAACTTCAGTGATGTCTCTCCCGGCGGACTTCAGGCTGCGATAATAATATATCAGCGGGATCGGATGGTCGGTTTCAACCTTGTTTAGCGCTGTAACCGCTTTGCGGACCTGCTTCCACGCGGTATCCGGGTCAGTCGCATCTTCGGCCATACGGGATAGCGCATATATCTTCTGAACATGCGCATTTACGAGCGTGGGAGCAGCGATTAGTGCTTTATCGGCTGCGGTTAACGCCGTTTGGAAATTTCCAGCGTCATGCTCCGCCTCTGCAAGCGCTGCTAGCACTGCAGGATCATCGGGATATATCGCGGCGATGGCCTGAGCTTTGGGGAGAAGTTCTTTCGCTGTGATTTCGTTGACCCCTCTTTTCGATTCCAGAACCACTGGCATGATAGCAGCCTCTGCCGCGCGCATTTTACGTACTGTGATGGTTCCGACGGATAGCTTTTCGCCGGCAATTGGAAGATAACTCATGCGCGACTGGTTGAGATAGGAATTCAATTCCTTGTCGAGCAACTTGAGGTCGCCAAACGCATTCTGAGCAGCCTCTAACTCGCCGGCGCCGTTGGCAAGCGACACACGGTATTTCAACAATTGCCCAGGCCGTTTGCCCGAAAGCTGAAGATAATGATATAAGAGCCAGCTGCGGCCATAAAATTCATCATAAGTCTTTGTCTTGCGCTTTTGATAGGTGTCATTGTCAAGCAACGCTTCGATCGGGACATCTTTGGCGTGCATTAACTCGCCGGCGCGATGCAAAGCGGGAAGCCCGATGCCCATTCCTCCATTTTTTTCAAAGCGCGCAGTGGAAAAGAACTCAGCGAAACCTTCGCTCATCCAGCGTGGTGTGGCCCATTCGCTTGCACCATGCATGATATGATGGGCGTATTCGTGAAAAAGCACTTGCTCGCTCTGCGTTATGGCGCTGCCTTCACTCTCCACTCTGGATGTAAATGCGACGGAGCCGCCAGCGCGCGCTTGGTAAAAACCTCGCAAAAATCCGCTTTTGTCGCCTGCGAGTTTCTGGACTTGGCTCGTGTTACGAACGACGTAAATTGTCACACGGTTCGACGCGCTCGGTTTTTCGTTGGGGCGGCCCAGCACGGTTAACAATGCGCTATGATATCTCTCCAAGCGCTCGGTGAATTCGCGAACGTCTTTTTCATTCTGGTCGGCAATGATCAGAAAGTGATCGCTACTTGCTTCGTGCCACTCGGCTTTGGCCGAGTTCGCCATGAACAGTGCGCTGATCCAAAGAATTGCTCTGATGGACTTTACTAGCATAAGCTCCCCGTTACTTAACTCGCAACGGGGAGCTTATGGGGTTTACTTTGAAGCCGCAATCCAGTCGTTGATTTTCTTTTCGAGTACCGCCAGAGGCAGTGCGCCGGTGTTCAGTACCTGATTATGAAATTCGCGAACGTCGAACTTTGTCCCCAGTTCTTTTTTGGCTTTGTCCTTCAACCGCAAAATTGTCAGCGCACCAATTTTATAGGCGAGCGCTTGCGACGGAATCGCGATATAACGTTCGACCTCGGCGGTTGCATCGGTTTTGCCCATATCGCTGTTCGCCATCATATATTCGATTGCCTGATCACGGGTCCAGCCCTTGCTGTGAATGCCGGTATCGACGACGAGGCGCATAGCGCGGAGCATTTCATCCGACAGAGTCCCAAAGCGTTGATAGGGGTCTTTGAAGAGACCCATGTCATACCCCAACGTCTCGGAGTATAATGCCCAGCCTTCAACATAAGCGGTGTTGCCGCCAAAGCGCATGAAGGCCGGAAGCTTCTCGTTTTCCTGGGCGATGCTGATCTGGAAATGGTGGCCCGGCGCGCCTTCGTGTAAATAGAGCGTGGTCATGCCCGGTGTAGTCCTGCTGGCAAGGTCATACGCGTTGAAGTAGAAAGTCCCGGGACGCGAGCCATCAGGAGTGCCGTTTTGATAACTGCCGCCGGCCTCGTATTTCTCCCGGAATTCCTCATATGGCTTTATTTCCAGTGGTGCCTTCGGAAGAAATTTGAACTGGCTCGAGATTTTTGCGTCAACGGTTTTGCCAATGTCATAATAGCCTTGCGTCAAGCCTTCCCGGCTTTTTGGTTTGAACTTTGGATCAGTTCTCAAATGTTCGAAAAACTCCGGTAGCGTGCCCTTGAAGCCAACTTCATTCTTGATCGCGTCCATGCCCGTCTTGATACGGGCAACTTCGGAAAGCCCCAGATTGTGAATGTCGTCTGCCTTGAGTGGAAGCGTGGTCGTCTGCTCGATCAGATATTGGTAGAGGCCTTCACCACCCTTCATCGCGGATAGGCCGACTTGCTCGCGGGAAAGCGGCAAATAGCTGTCGCGAAGGAAATCACGAAGACGGGCGTTGGCAGGATAAAGACCTTTTTCAACGACCTCCCGATATTCGGCGGTCAGGCGGGCTTTATCGGCATCGCTAAAGCCTTCGGGGAACTGAAGTACCGGCCCGAAATACGGCGATTCCTCGGTCTTTTGGGCCAGCTGTGTGTTAAGCTGGTCGATAACGTTGGTTATCGTCATTTTGGTTTCAAAAACGCCCGAAGCCATCCCCTGCCGGAAGCGATCAATTGACCGGTCCATCAGGACGATGAACTCCTTGTGACGCTTCAGATTATTTTCATAGTCCTGCACGGTCTTGAACGGCGCTGCGCCCTTGCCGCTGGCAAAGGTAGGATAGAATGTATGGAAGCCGAAGAAATGATTCAGTGGGCGGACCACGGTCAGGTCCATAATTTCTTTTGACAATCCCTTCAGGGCATCGATCTGATTTTGCTTGAACACGTCGTACGCGATTTTATCGGTCGCGTTCAGCTTTTCACGATCAATGGCCTTCAAATTCTCCAGATTGGTCTCGGCTGCCTTCCCTTCATTGGCAAAATATTCATCGCTGATAAAATCGCCAAACCGGTCAGCATAGCGCATGTCGCCTCTAAACAGTGCGTTGAGAGGATTCCGTTTAAGATTGCCCTCGTCATCGGCTGCAAATAATGCAGTTAGCTTCTGGTTTTCGGTTGCACTGGCTTCAGCAACCGATGTTGCGGAACTATCTTGCGCAAACGCAGCTGGCGTTGCGAATGCGACCAACGCGGACGTTGCCACGAGCAGGATTTTGGCGGTGTTCATCAACAATTTCTCCAAAGAATATCGCGCCGTAAAATATAGCGTTCCACTCTGGTCGTTTCCGCGTAGACGTGACAAGCCGCAAGATAATTTCGACAGACGGCAACGCATATCTTGTAAGCGTGTCCGCTCCGACTATGCGTGGCGCATATCCGAATGTTGTGTTTGGCCTTATCCGCTTCGCCGGGCACGGGAGGAAATGTTGTGAATGCGAAGCTGGGAATGGGCATTAATATTCTGCTCGTCGACGACGAACCGCTCGTTCGTGCGGGTACTGCGATCATGCTCGATGAGCTTGGCCATGACGTGACCGAGGCAAGTTCGGGCAAGCAAGCACTAGAAATACTGGTGGGAAATCCCGATTTTGACCTCATTGTTAGCGATTTTCGAATGCCTGAAATGGACGGAATGGAGCTGATTTGCGAAAGCCGGAAAATTGTGCCGGGACTGAAGGCAGTGTTGATGACTGGCTATGAAGCGACTGACTCCCGATTTGCCGAGCTGAAAGCAGCGAGCCTGAATAAGCCGTTTAGCCTTGCCGACCTTGAAACGGCAGTGCGCAAAGCCCAGTGAATTTTGGGGAGTATTCAATTCATGCTTTGAAGCCTCGCAGCTTTATGCAAGACCGCCATCGCTTGGGCTGAATTGCCGATACAGACCATTTGCAGGCTGGAGGAACGATGAAGCAGGCTATTATCGGTGTTGGTGAAGGCCGGCCTGCTTCGCGGCTGAACTGGCGGGCTATCGTGGCAGGTTTCGTCTTGATTGTTGCGGGTGTTGTTGTTGCTTTTTCAGTTGCCTCAAGCCGTCAGCAGCGAGAGACTGCGGCCGTTCAGGAAAAGCACAGTTTTCAGGTGTTGCTGCAGACTCAGAAACTCGCATCCGCCCTCGACAAAGCCGAAATTGGCAGTCGCGGATATCTGTTCACAAATGACCAGCAGTTTCTCACCAAGTTTAACGAAGGCGCGAATACGTTGCCGCGTGAATTTGCTCGGCTCAAGTCGCTGACACGGGATAATCCAGAGCAGCAGGACAATATCGAAGAACTGGGCCTTGTTTTAAACCAGCGCGTCTTTCGGTTACGTCAGGCGATTCAATTATATGTGGGTGGCAACCAAGCCAGTGCGGTCCAGCTTGTCCGGCCAGGTGAGGGATATTCGTCCATGGCAGGCGCACAGGCGATGATTGACGAAATCAATCGCCTTGAAAACCGCCTTCTCAATGAGCGAAGCGCTGCACAAAGACTGGCGCG
>JBGSPK010000039.1:0-6656 GCA_041738665.1 Sphingorhabdus sp.
GGGGCAACGATCACGTCATAATGACGCACGTCGATTGCTTTATCCTTAGCCATTGAAACGGGCCTCCAGTTTCTCGACCGCAGCGCGGGTCAAGACCAGCGTGTCATGCTTCAATATGTCATAAACATTGGCACCAACCGCCGGCATCACGTTGATGCCGATGAGGTTGGCCGAAGCCATGCGGAAATTGTCGTTGACGGTGTCACCGTCGATAACCAGCGTGGTCTTGCCGAAACCGAGCTTGCCGAGCTGACCCTGCAATGCCTTGGTCTTGGCATCACCGAGGTTCAGGTCTTCGAACACCAGAAGTGTTCCGGCCTTTGCCTTGCTCGACAAAGCCATTTTCAGGCCCAATGCGCGGATTTTCTTGTTCAGCGACGGGTTGAAGTCACGCAGACGCGCGCCGTGAGCCTTACCACCACCGATGAAGATCGGGGCAGCGCGGTCACCGTGACGGGCAGTACCGCCACCCTTCTGGTTGCCGAATTTCTTGCCGGTGCGGGCAACGTCCGAACGCTCACGGGTCGGACGAGCCGTACCGCGGGCCTTTTCACGCTGCCAGGTGACAACACGATGCAGAATGTCGGCGCGCGGCTCAATGCCGAATACGTCGTCATTCAGGTCGATATCGCCCTTTGCCTTGGCGTCGAGGGTTTGAACCTTGAACTTCATGGCTTAGCCCTCCTTCGTTTCTTCATCGGTTGCAGCAGCAGGCGCTTCTTCAACCGGGGTTTCGACAGGAGCAGCTTCAACGGCAGGCGCTTCAGCTTCTACAGCAGGAGTGTCGGCAACGACTTCTTCTGCTGCGACGATGATTTCTTCCTCAACCACCGGAGCGTCATTGTCGCCCTTCAGTGCGCCGGGGAAGGGTGCTTCCGATGGAACTGGATGCTTGACGGCATCACGAACCATCAACCAGCCATTCTTCGCACCGGGGACCGAGCCCTTGACGAAGATGAGGCCGCGCGCAACGTCGGTGCGGACGACTTCGAGGTTCTGCTGGGTGCGTTGACGGTCGCCCATATGGCCGGCCATCTTCTTGTTCTTGAAAACCTTGCCCGGATCCTGGCGTTGGCCAGTCGAACCATGGGCACGGTGGGTAATCGACACGCCGTGCGATGCACGCATACCGCCGAAGCCCCAACGCTTCATGGCGCCGGCAAAGCCTTTACCCTGCGTGTAGCCCGAAATGTCGACCAGCTGACCATCAATGAAGTGATCGGCCGAAATGGCGGCGCCGACTGGCAACAGGCCATCGGCATTATCAACGCGGAATTCGGCGACGCGAGCCTTGGGCTCGACCTGTGCCTTGGCGAATTCGCCGCGTTGCGGTTTGTTTACATTTTTCGCTTTACGGGCTCCTGCACCGAGACGAACGGCGAAGTAGCCATCCTTTTCCACGCTGCGGGCTCCGACCACTTGGCAGCCTTCCAGCGCCAATACGGTCACAGGTACGTGACGGCCATCTTCATTGAAGAGGCGCATCATACCCATCTTTTTCGCGATCACGCCAGTGCGCATGATCCATACTCCAACTATGTCAGAGGCCCGGCTGGCATTATTGCCAGGAGGGCGTGACGCCTAAATCCAGCCCTGAATTTTTAAGCATTGCCCCGTCCGGGCTAGGTACCGACTGCTCAACATGAGAGCAATTCGGTAAGACGGGGAACGCGGCCCGGACAAGTCCGGCGGTATTCCTGTGTCTCACCCCGCCGAAGCAGGGAGTATCGGCTTACGCCAATTTGATTTCGACGTTCACACCGGCAGCAAGATCGAGCTTCATCAGCGCATCTACGGTCTGCGGCGTGGGCTGCACAATGTCGAGCAACCTTTTGTAAGTCCGGACTTCGAACTGCTCGCGCGACTTTTTGTCGACGTGCGGTCCGCGGTTCACGGTGAACTTTTCGATACGGGTAGGAAGTGGAATGGGTCCACGGATAAGCGCGCCAGTGCGGCGTGCGGTGTCTGCGATATCGCCGGTAGCCTGATCGAGGACGCGATGGTCAAATGCTTTCAGACGGATGCGAATATTCTGCGTTTCCATGGGTTCACCAATTTCCAAATTCTATCAATATCAAAGAGCCGAAAAACAGCCATTCCGACTTGCGCTTTCGAAGCCGGAACAACTGTTTTGAATTTCTAAAAACCGCCCCGCCCGAATCAGAGAGTCGGGCGGGATGCGCGGCCTATATTACTTCGTTATCGTGCTGACAACCCCTGAACCGACGGTGCGGCCACCTTCGCGAATTGCGAAGCGGAGACCTGGGTCCATAGCGATTGGTGCAATCAACTTAACGGCGATAGTTACGTTGTCGCCTGGCATAACCATTTCAGTGCCTTCAGGAAGGATCACTTCGCCGGTTACGTCAGTTGTACGGAAGTAGAACTGCGGGCGGTAGTTTGCGAAGAATGGCGTGTGACGGCCGCCTTCGTCCTTCGAAAGAACATAGATTTCTGCCGAGAACTCGGTGTGCGGCGTAACCGAACCGGGCTTGCAGAGAACTTGACCACGCTCAACTTCTTCACGGCCTACGCCGCGAACAAGCGCACCGATGTTGTCGCCTGCACGACCTTCGTCGAGCAGCTTGCGGAACATTTCAACGCCGGTAACGGTCGTCTTCTTGGTGTCCTTGATACCGACGATTTCAACTTCTTCGCCAACCTTGACGATTCCGGTTTCAACGCGGCCGGTCACAACAGTACCACGACCCGAGATCGAGAACACGTCTTCGACTGGCATCAGGAATGGCTTATCGATTGGACGCTCTGGCTGAGGAATGGCTTCGTCAACGGCGGCCATCAAAGCAAGGACCGATTCCTTACCGATGTTGTCGTCACGGCCTTCAAGAGCAGCAAGCGCCGAACCACGAACGATTGGAATATCGTCGCCTGGGAAATCATATTTCGAGAGAAGCTCACGGATTTCCATTTCAACCAGTTCGAGAATTTCTTCGTCGTCAACCTGGTCAACCTTGTTCATGTAAACAACAAGCGCAGGAACGCCGACCTGACGTGCAAGCAGGATGTGCTCGCGAGTCTGTGGCATCGGGCCGTCAGCTGCGTTCACAACGAGGATCGCGCCGTCCATCTGGGCAGCACCGGTGATCATGTTCTTAACATAGTCAGCGTGGCCTGGGCAGTCGACGTGTGCGTAGTGGCGGTTAGCGGTTTCATATTCGACGTGTGCGGTCGAAATGGTGATGCCGCGCTCACGCTCTTCAGGTGCCTTGTCGATGTTGGCGAAATCAACAGCGGTACCGCCATAGGTTTCAGCCATAATCTTGGTGATAGCTGCAGTCAGCGTGGTCTTGCCATGGTCAACGTGACCGATGGTGCCGATGTTGCAATGCGGTTTCGTCCGCTCAAATTTAGCTTTTGCCATTTTCTCAAACCTTCTTTCGATTAGGTAATATTTTGATCAGGTTGGACGAAGCCTGCTGAATCAGGCGCCGCCCTTAATCGGCTTTTGCCTATCAGGCAAGCTTCTCCTTGATTTCCGCTGCCACGTTCGATGGGACTTCATCATAATGATTGAAGAACATCGAGTAGTTGGCACGTCCCTGTGTGAACGAACGGAGCTGGTTCACATAGCCGAACATGTTCGCCAACGGCACCATTGCCTCGACAACCTGCGCATTACCGCGGCTGTCGGTGCCCTGGATCTGGCCACGACGCGAATTCATGTCGCCGATGACATCACCCAGATACTCTTCTGGTGATACAACTTCGACCTTCATGATCGGTTCAAGCAACTTGATGCCTGCCTTCTGCGCGGCTTCACGCATACCGGCACGGCCAGCGATTTCGAAAGCCAGTGCTGACGAGTCGACGTCATGATACGCGCCGTCATACAGCGTGATTTCGAAGTCGATGATCGGGAAGCCGATGAGCGAACCCGATTCGGCGGTTTCGCGCATGCCTTTTTCGACCGACGGGATATATTCCTTGGGAATGTTACCGCCCTTGACTTCATCCTTGAAGATGATGCCCGTGCCACGCTCGCCCGGTTTCACGGTGAACTTGATACGGCCAAACTGACCCGAACCACCCGACTGCTTCTTGTGGGTGTAATCGACGTCAACTTCGCGTGCGAGATATTCGCGGTAAGCAACCTGCGGCGCGCCGACATTGGCCTCGACCTTGAATTCACGGCGCATACGGTCAACGATGATGTCGAGGTGAAGCTCGCCCATACCCTTGATGATTGTCTGGCCCGATTCATGGTCAGTCGACACGCGGAACGAGGGATCTTCAGCAGACAGACGATTGAGCGCGATGCCCATCTTTTCCTGGTCAGCCTTGGTTTTTGGTTCCACCGACAATTCGATAACCGGATCAGGGAATTCCATCCGCTCAAGAATAATCGGGAAACGCTCGGCGCACAATGTGTCGCCGGTGGTGGTTTCCTTCATGCCGGCAAGCGCAATAATGTCGCCGGCAAATGCCTCGTCAACGTCCTTACGTTCGTTGGCGTGCATTTCGAGCATGCGGCCGACTTTTTCCTTCTTGTCCTTCACCGAGTTCAGATAGGTGCCTTTGAGCAGCGAACCTGAATAGATGCGGATGAAGGTTAGCGAGCCAACAAACGGGTCATTCATGACCTTGAACGCAAGTGCCGAGAATGGCGCATCGTCGGCAGGCGGACGGCTGTCTGGCTCTAGCGTGTCCATGTGGACACCCTGCACGTCTTCGATGTCGAGCGGCGAAGGCAGATAATCGACAACAGCGTCGAGCAAAGGCTGAACGCCCTTGTTCTTAAATGCCGAGCCACAGCAGACAGGAACGAACGACTGGTTCAGCGTGCCCTTGCGGATCAGCGCCTTCAGAGTCGCGACGTCAGGCTCGTTACCTTCAAGATAAGATTCCATCGCGTCATCGTCTTGCTCGACCGCAAGCTCGATCAGCTCACTGCGATATTTCGCAGCTTCGGCGGCCAAGTCGGCTGGAATTTCTTCGTAGAAGAAATCGGCACCCAAGCTTTCATCCTTCCAGATGATCGCGCGGTTTTCAACGAGGTCGACGAGACCCTTCAAATCGGCTTCCAAGCCGATGGGAATGTACAATACCGCAGGCTTCACACCCAGACGATCGATGATCGACTGCACGCAATATTTGAAGTTCGCGCCAGTCCGGTCGAGCTTGTTGATGAAGCACATGCGCGGAACGCCGTATTTGTCGGCCTGACGCCATACGGTCTCCGACTGTGGCTCAACGCCAGCAACGCCGTCGAAACAGGCAACCGCACCATCGAGCACGCGGAGCGAACGCTCGACTTCAATCGTGAAGTCAACGTGGCCGGGGGTGTCGATGATGTTAATGCGGTGATCGTTCCAGAAGCAGGTCGTCGCAGCCGAGGTAATCGTGATGCCACGCTCCTGCTCTTGCTCCATCCAGTCCATGGTGGCGGCGCCATCATGAACTTCACCGATCTTGTACGATTTACCGGTGTAAAACAGGATACGCTCGGTGGTCGTGGTCTTACCGGCGTCGATGTGCGCCATAATACCGATATTACGATACATATTGAGTGGATGGCTGCGTGCCATATTCTTTACTCCGAAGTGCGGACCGGCAATACGGCCCTGATTAGGTTACCAGCGAAGGCTCGGTTAACCGCAGTTACCAGCGGTAATGAGCAAACGCGCGGTTGGCTTCCGCCATACGGTGCGTATCTTCACGTTTTTTGACAGCGTTGCCGCGGTTCGAAGCAGCGTCCATCAACTCACCCGACAAACGGGCAGCCATCGTCGTTTCGCTGCGATTACGCGCTGCGCCAATCAACCAGCGAATGGCGAGGGCTTGAGCGCGCTCGGGACGAACTTCGCAAGGCACCTGATACGTTGCACCACCAACGCGGCGGCTGCGGACTTCGATGCCGGGCTTTACGTTATCAAGCGCTTCATGGAAGGTCTGGATCGGATCCTTCTTGGCGCGGCTTTCAACGGTTTCCAATGCACCATAAACAATACGCTCTGCTGCGGATTTCTTACCATCCAGCATCAGGTTGTTCATGAATTTCGACAGCACCAGATCGCCATAACGGGGATCGGGAAGAATGATGCGTTTTTCGGGACGACGACGACGTGACATAATGTATTTCCTTTATCTCTTGGGACCAGTGGCAGCGTGAGAACGCGCCAATCGGGCCAGCAAATGGGAAACGAGCCGAATTACTTCGGACGCTTTGCACCATATTTGGAACGCGATTGCTTGCGGTCCTTGACACCCTGCGTATCGAGTACGCCGCGAAGCACGTGGTAACGCACACCGGGAAGGTCGCGTACGCGGCCGCCGCGGATCAGCACAACGCTATGCTCTTGCAGGTTGTGGCCTTCGCCAGGGATATAGGAAATGACCTCGCGCTGGTTGGTCAGACGGATCTTGGCAACTTTGCGCAAAGCCGAGTTCGGCTTTTTCGGGGTCGTTGTGTAAACGCGGGTGCAAACGCCGCGCTTCTGCGGGTTTTGCTCCATCGCAGGGACCTTCGACTTGGTCTTCTGCGGGGTCCGGCCCTTGCGGACCAGCTGGTTAATCGTTGGCATATCTTCACCTTTGTTAAGCGGTTACTTTAGGTGGCAAGGCGTGTTTGCGGTGGAGGCTCAGCCTTTTGCCCACCCGACCTGACACATAATGTGCTGCTATTTTGAGTTTTTCCT